>CAYUAF010000070.1:0-8245 GCA_964442555.1 uncultured Allobrachymonas sp. | reverse complement strand
AGCAGCTCGGCTACTTTGTCCACGGCTTGCTGGTAGTTCAGCCCGTCGAGCACGCCGGAGTGGATGCAGGTGCTGTTGGCCTTGTCGCCATACCATTCTTGCCACTGCGTGGGGTTGAAGGCGGGGGCTGACCACTGGCCGCCGGTATTGACGGCGCGCGCTTCAATCACCTGCTGAATAGGCAGGCCGTATTTGTTGGCAAAGGCAAAGTCGCGCTCGTCGTGCGCGGGCACGCCCATCACCGCACCGTCGCCATAGCTCATGAGCACGTAGTTGCCTACCCAGACTTCAATGGGCTTGCCCGTGAGCGGGTGCGTCACGTTCAGGCCCGTGGGCATGCCTTCTTTTTCTTTCAGGGCCAGCTCGGCTTCGGTGGTGCCGCCTTGCTGGCATTTTTCGATAAAGGCGGCCAGAGCCGGATTGGTGCGGGCGGCATGCGCGGCCAGCGGGTGCTCGGGCGCCACGGCGCAGAAGGTGACGCCCATGATGGTGTCTGCGCGGGTGGTAAAGACGTACAGGCGGCCGTCTTGTATCAGTTGGCCGTTGGCATCGTGGATGTCGTGCGTGAAGGCAAAGCGCAGGCCTTCGCTCTTGCCGATCCAGTTTTCCTGCATCAGGCGCACGCGGTCGGGCCAGCCGGTGAGCGTGGCCTTGGGGTTGTCGATCTGCACGTGGTCGAGCAGTTCTTGCGCGTAGTCGGTGATCTTGAGGTAGTAGCCGGGGATTTCGCGTTTTTCTACCAGCGCGCCGGTGCGCCAGCCGCGCCCGTCAATCACCTGCTCGTTGGCCAGCACGGTTTGATCGACCGGGTCCCAGTTCACCACCTGGGTCTTGCGGTAGGCGATGCCCTTTTCCAGCATCTTCAGGAACAGCCACTGGTTCCACTTGTAGTACTCGGGGTCGCAGGTGGCGACTTCGCGGCTCCAGTCAATGGCCAGGCCCATGGCCTGCATCTGGCCCTTCATGTAGGCGATGTTGTCGTAGGTCCACTGCGCGGGCGGCACCTTGTTCTTCAGCGCGGCGTTCTCGGCCGGCAGGCCGAAGGCGTCCCAGCCCATGGGCATGAGGACGTTGTAGCCCTTCATGCGCAGGCTGCGCGTGAGCATGTCGTTGATGGTGTAGTTGCGCACGTGGCCCATGTGCAGCTTGCCGCTGGGGTAGGGCAGCATGGAGCAGGCGTAAAACTTGGGGCGGCTGGCGTCTTCGGTGACGCGGTAGGCGTTGGCGGCATTCCAGGCTGCTTGGGCAGCGGCTTCAACCTCTTGGGGCTGGTAGTTGTCTTGCATAAGAAAGATCAGACGGTAAAGACGGTAAAAAATGCGAAAAATGCGGCGAAATAAGGCTGCATTCTAGAGCTTAGGGCCTGTTCCCCCTATTTTTGAAGGTGCGAACATGCCCACAAAGCTGCCAATTGAGGCATGCAGGCGCAGCGCCCGCCCGCAGGCGGCGGCAAGCGTGGAACCGGGCGGGGGATTGCACCCCCTGACGGCAACGGTCGTTTGGGCTATTCCTATTCCGTGTCGCCCATTGGGGCGGCGCTGGCGGCGGCTTCATCTGCCGCAGACGGGCCGGCAGGTGCAGTAACAGGCTCAGCAACAGGGGCGGGCGTTACGCTGCCTAGCCGGGCATAGAGCGATTGCGTTTGCCCGGGCGAGAGCAGCAAGCGGTATTGCACGCTGTTGGCCAGTACTTTTTTGACGTAATCGCGCGTTTCGGAAAAGGGGATGTTCTCGGCCCAGATGGCGCCTTCCAGCACGGGGCCTTCGCGCCAACGGCGTGGCCGGCCCGGGCCTGCGTTGTAGCCTGCGCTGCTAAGGGCTGCGGAGTTGAATTCGCTTTGCAGCCCGGCCAGATAGCTGGTGCCCAGTTGCAGATTGCCATCCACGCTATGGAGCGGCGGGGTGGCAATGCCCAGTTTGCGGGCCACCAGGCGCGCCGTGCCAGGCATGACCTGCATCAGCCCCCCTGCGCCCGCGCCCGAGCGGGCTTGCGGGGCAAAGCGGCTTTCTTGCCGGATGAGGCCCAGCACCCATGCGGGATCCAGCCCGCTTTGCTGGCTCCAAAACGCAATCTGCTCGCGGTAGGGGGCGGGAAAGCGCTGCTCCATGCGTAGCTGGTGGTGCGTGCGCTTGCTGGTGTTGATGCAGCGATCCCACCACTGCTGCCGGCAGGCCAGTTCGGCGGTGGCGATCAGGTCGCGGTCGTTCATGCCGCCGGGCAGGTGCAGATTGGTGGCGTAGTTCCATTCGCGGGTGGCCTCGCCATTCAAGCCCAGCTCGCGGGCGATGAATGCGCGCTGGATGCTGGCGTTGGCGCGGGCGGCCTGCAATTCTTGCGCAGTGGGCGCAGGGGCGGATGTAGCGGGGCCGATGCGACCTTGCAGCTCTTCCAGCGCCAGCAGTTCGTAAAAGCCCTGATGCCCCGCAATGCGGGCCAGCAAAGCCTGCGCTTGCGCGGGCCGCTGGGGCGGGCGCTGCTGGCCTTGTTGCAGGCTGCGCGCCAGCCAGTACGTCCACACCGGTTCGCTTTGCATGCCGGGCGGCATGGCTTCTATGGCGCGGCGCGCCTGCTGCCACTGGCCCAGGCGCATGGCGCTGCGGGCCATCCAGCCCAGGTGTTCGCTGTCGATATGGCGCAAATCCGTGGCTTGCGCAAAGTAGTTGGCGGCCTGCATGTCCAGATTCAATGCGGCTTGCCGGCCAATGCTGCCCCACAGCCAGTTGCGTTGCGGGGTTGCAAGAGGGGTGGCCGCAGGCCCTTGCAACCATTGGGCCGCAGCGGCGGGGTCGGTGGCGGCCAGGCGAGCTGCGGCCAGCACGGCCAATTCGCGGGCGTTGGCATGGGCCAGGCTGGCGCTATCCACGCTATCCAGATAGGCTTGCGGGTTGGCGAACAGGGCCGGTATTTGCGCGGCTGCGCTGGCATCGCGTATGGCAACGGCTTGGCGTGCGGCGTCGGGCTGGCGGCGTTCTGCCGCATGGCGGGCTTTGCGCCAGATGTCGGCTTCTGCCAGCAGGCCTTGGGCGTGCAGCCGGGCGGCGGCCTGGTGGCAGGCGCTGCCGCCGCCGTTGCGGCTGAACCAGGCTTCGTGCAGCATCAGCACGGCTTCTTCTTGCGCAATGCCCAAAGGCTGCGCGGCCATGATGGCGTAGCAGCGCACGGCGTGGTCGTCGCGCATGCGAAAAGCGGGGTAATAGCGGGCAAATGCCTGCCAGTTGCCGGCTTGCCCCAGTTGCAGCAGCCAGTCGTTGCGCAGGCGGTCTTCTTGGTAGGTGCCGGCGTAGCGGCGCAAAAAGGCGTCTACCTCGGCCTCGGTGGCGGTGGGCAGGCGGGCGGCCAGTTCCCAGTAAGCGGCCCAAGGCTCCAGCGCATGGCCGCTGGCTTGCGGCAGCAATTCGGCAAGCGCGGCGCTGTCGCGGTTGCGAAAGGCTTGCGCCATTGCCGCTATCACGCCATCAGCCATGCGGTGGGTGGCAGGTGCAGCAGGGCTGGCAAAGGCTTCGGCAACCACCGCGGGCGCGGTTTGGGTGTGCGCCGCAGGCAGCAGGCACAGGCCCAGCCATGTCACAATAAGCTGCAACCGCTTGCCCGGCAGGCGAAAGCGCGAAGCAGGGCGGACGGTACGTTTTTTGGGGGGGAGAGGGGGCGTGTGCAGCATGCGGCCATTATCCCCAAATACGCGTTTCGTTCAAGCCGCGCACATGCAGCTGGCGGCAGAGGGGCGCGACATTTTTTTGCAGCGAATGGCACGGTATGGAACAGGCACCGCTTTCTGACAAACAGGCTTTGCGCAAACATCTGCTGGCGCAGCGTTTGGCCTTGCCCAATCGCCTGGCGCTGACGGAGCAATTGCAGCGCGTGATGCGCATGTGGCTGCTGCGCCGGCGTGATGTGACCTTGGGCGCTTACTGGCCGATCAAAGGCGAGTTTGACCCCCTGCCCGCCTTGCACCGCTGGAAAGAAGACGGCGAGTTGTTGGATGAACCCCAGCGCCGCCGCATCGGCCTGCCGGTAGTGAATAAAGAAAACGGCATGCTCACCTTTCATGCCTGGTACCCGGGCTGCCCGATGGAAGAAGACGCCTACGGCATCCCCAAACCCAAAGATACCGAAGTGCTTACGCCCACCTTGCTGTTTGTTCCCTGCGTGGGATATGGGCCGGGCGGCTACCGGCTGGGCTATGGCGGCGGGTTTTATGACCGCACCTTGGCCGCCTTGACGCCCAAGCCCTATACCGTGGGGCTGGGTTTTGCACAGGGCTTTATCGACGACTTGCAGCCCGAAGCGCACGATATGGCGCTGGATGCCATCTTGAACGAAAACGGTGTGGTGTGGCCGGTGGCTTGATGGCGGGCACGGCGTGCGGCGCAAAGGCGTAGCGCCTTGGTGAGCAGAATCAAGCGCACCTCAATGCAGGCGTGCCATGCCGTAGCTGTAGCCAGGGCACGGGCCGTGACCGTGCGGGCATGAAAAAAGCCCCAAAAAGCCGAAAAGCCCCGTAGGGCTTTTCGGCTTTAGGCGGATGCGGCCAGACCAGCTGGCGCACAAACGGCAGATCGGTAGCGATCTGCAGGGATCAATAGTTCAGGCGATACAGTTGGTTGCCTTGCACTTGCACGTATTCGCCAATCTGCACGTTGGGGTTTTGCGGATAGTCGAAGTAGTAGAGATTGTTGTTGTCCATTGAGCGCACGGTTACGCGGTAGATGGGCTGGTTGGCGTAGTTGTTGAAGCCTTGGTGTTGAATGGCGGCACCGATCAAAGCGCCCACGGCAGCGCCGGCCAGCGTGGCGTGGGTGCGGTTGTTGTCGCGGTTTTTGGCAAGCTGGTTGCCAATGGCACCGCCAGCCAAGCCGCCGATGACGGCGCCTGTGCCGCCGGGAACGGTGCCGGGTGCATTGCCTTGGTAGGTCTGCACGTTCACGATCTGTGCGCGGCCATAAAAGTTGCTGGGCGCGGGGGTGGCGTGCGCCGTGTTGGTTGGGTAATTGGGTTGTTGGTAGTTGGGGTAGGACGCGCCGTTGTTATAGGGATAGCCCATGGGGGTTGCCAGGCAGCCGCTCAAAGCTACGGCAGCAGCGGTGATGGCGGAAACGGTCAATACACGAGAACGCAGCATGAAAAGCTCCTTCGTAAAAAAACGGTGAGGCATCATCCCACAATTGCCGCGCAGGAATTGTTACCAAACGCTATATCAAACAGCGGCAAGTATTTGTTCACGGTTTTGGCGTGCAATGCCTCGCGTGCGAACAGTATCAAAACTTGCGCTTGCGTTTTGCCCTTGTCGTTGGCAAGGGCGGAGAAGGGCGATAGGGGCGTGCGCATGCCGTGTTGCGCGTGTTGTTTTGCCGTTTGCACTGGCCTAACGCCGATCATCCCAACGCCAAGGCATTACGTGTCAGAAGGGTGCGTTGATGCATGGCTTTTACAATGCGTGCGTGCAAGTTCGCCTGTTTCTGTTTGCGCTGTTTGTTCGCCGCGCGCGTATCGCAGCAGCCTTTTTGATCTGAAAAATGACAGCTCCTTTCCCCTCCTTCCCGTCAGCCAGCGGCACCATTGGCTACATCCTGCTGCAAGTCAAATCCGAAACGATCAGCGTGCGCGAGCTGATGACCATGATGGGCGAGCACGGGCTGTTGATGCTGTGTGCGTTGATGACGCTGCCTTTTCTGTTTCCTGTTTCCATCCCCGGCGTATCGACCGTTTTTGGCGCGGCCATTTTGCTCATTGGCGTAGCCGTTACCTTGAACACGCTGCCGTGGCTGCCCGCGTTTGTGGCAGACAAGCGCCTGGATTGGCACAAGCTCCAGCCCGTGTTGCAGCGCGGCGTGCGCTTTTTGAAAAAGGTGGACGGCTACCTCAAACCCCATCGCCTGGCGGTGTTGAGCCAGGGCGCGGTCATGAACCGCCTGAACGGCTGTGCGCTGATCTTTGCCGCCATCATGCTGATGATGCCGCTGGGCTTGGTGCCTTTTTCCAACACCTTGCCGGCCGTGGCCATTCTGTTTCTGGCCGTGGGCATGTCGCAGCGGGACGGCGCCGTGGTAGCCGCCGGCTACGTGATGAATGTAGCCACCGTGATTTACTTTGGCTTTTTGGCCTGGGCCGCCTGGAAAGGCGGCACCTCGTTGATCGGGTAAGGCGCCATGTCCGCTTCAGCCATGCACGCAAGCAGGCCTTCCTCTTCCCGCGCCATCGCGCTCTTGCCCGATGAGTTGATCAGCCAGATTGCCGCAGGCGAAGTCATCGAGCGCCCGGCCGCCGTGGTGCGCGAGCTGCTGGACAACGCGCTGGATGCGGGCGCCACGCAAATCACCGTGCGCCTGCAGGCGGGCGGCGTGCGCCTGATCGCGGTGGAAGACAACGGCGCAGGCATTGCCGAGCACCAGCTGCCGCTAGCCGTGCAGCGCCATGCCACCAGCAAAATCCGCAACCTGCATGATCTGGAATCGGTCATGACCATGGGCTTTCGCGGCGAAGCCCTGGCGGCCATTGCGGCCGTGTCGGAAATGAGCGTGCTGTCTGCCGTGGCAGATGCGGCACATGGTTACTTTTTGAACGCGCGCAGCGCCGAAATACGCCCCGGCGCACGCGCCCAAGGCACCACGGTCGAAGTCAAGGAGCTGTTCTTCAGCACGCCTGCGCGGCGCAAGTTCCTCAAAAGCGAAACGACCGAACTGGCCCACTGCCTGGACGCCGTGCGCCGCCACGCGCTGGTGCGGCCCGATGTGGGCTTTGCCGTTTGGCACGACGGCAAGCTGATTGAGCAATGGCGCGCCACGACGGACGCCAACCGGCGCATCGCCGATGTGCTGGGAGACGAGTTCGTGGCCAACAGCCTGCCGGTAGAGCACGCCGTGCACACGCCAGCGGGCGTGCTGCGCGTGCATGGGCGCTGCGGTTTGCCGGACTTTGCCCGCAGCCGTGCCGACCAGCAATACGCCTACGTCAATGGCCGCTATGTGCGCGACAAGGTCATTGCGCATGCGGCGCGCGTGGCGTATGAAGACGTGCTGCACGGCCACCGCCAGCCGGTGTATGTGCTGTACCTTGAAATGGACCCCATGCGCGTGGACGTGAACGTGCACCCCACCAAAATCGAAGTGCGCTTTCGCGATAGCCGCGAAGTGCATCAGGCCGTGCGCCATGCGCTGGAGCAGGCGCTGGCTCCTTCGCGCGCCGCGCAGGCCGGGGGGCAAGAGCCGCATCCGCCACAGGCCGAACCGGCATTGGCCTCTACCCCCGCCCCTGCGGTGCACCCTGCATGGCAACAGCAAAGCATGCGCTGGTCTGCGCCGCACCAGGTGCGCGAAAGCAGCTTGCCGTGGGGAGCCTGGCAAAACACCCCGGCAGGTGTCGGCCTGCCGCAGCCAGCCGAAGATGGCGCGCATCATGGTGCATACCATGGCGCGGATGGGGCAAACGCCTTGGCAGCGGGCGCGGCGGCTGCATCAACAACAGACCCGACGGCAGCGACCATGCCGCCCGCGGCTGAAGAATGGCCGCTGGGCCGGGCGGTGGCGCAAATCCACGGCGTTTACATATTGGCCGAAAACGCGCACGGCATGGTCATTGTGGACATGCATGCCGCGCACGAGCGCATCGTGTACGAGCAACTCAAGCAGCAAATGGATGCCGCTTCGCTCCTGCAAACGCAAACCTTGCTGATCCCCGCCGTATTTGCGGCCACGGCGCAAGAGATTGCCGTGGCAGAACAAAGCGCGGCTACCTTGCAGGCGCTGGGGTTGGAGGTTGCGCCGCTGGACAGCCGCCATCTGGCCGTGCGTGCCATACCGGCGCCGCTGGCCAAGGCCGACCCGGTAGAGCTGGCGCGACAGGTGCTGGCCGAACTGGCGCAGCACGAGGCCGCAACCGTGCTGGGGCGTGCGCGCAACGAGATTTTGTCGACCATGGCCTGCCACGGCGCCATACGCGCCAATCGCCGCCTGACGCTGGAGGAAATGAACGCGCTGCTGCGGCAGATGGAAATAACCGAGCGCGCCGACCAATGCAACCATGGGCGGCCCACCTGGCGGCAGTTGAGCATGCGCGAGCTGGACGCCCTGTTCATGCGCGGCCGATAATGCGCACCGTGTGCACACCGTGTGCAAACGGGCGGTTTAACGCGGCCTTTGCATGCCCTATTTGCAGCATTTTTGAAAATTACTCTTGAAGACGGACTGGCAGCACCATCATGCGCCTTGTTGAATTCACCGCAGACAGCTTGCGCTTTGTGGAAGCGCCA
>CAYUAF010000069.1:0-8266 GCA_964442555.1 uncultured Allobrachymonas sp. | reverse complement strand
AGCGCCTGCCCGCGCGCTGGCAGCCCTATGCCGCGTGGCTGGCGGCGCAAGACAATCCGCCTTTGCCAGGCCATGCGCACCCCGTTGCCGATGAGCAGGAATGGGCGGATTTGCAGCAGGCGTTTGCTCGGCATATGGGGCTGCCTTTGGCGCAGTACATTCGCCTCAAGCGCACGGCTTTTGTGTTGGCGCAGCGCCATGCGGCTGGTACGGCCTATGCGGCGGAACTGGCCGTTGCCACCATGCACACGCCGCTGGGGCCCATGCTGGCCGTGTTTGGCGATGCGGGCTTGTGCCTGCTGGAGTTTTTGGAGTGCCAGGCGCTTGAGCGCGAATTGCTGGCGCTGCAACAAACCTTGCGCGCCCGTTTTGCATGGCGCGAAACAGCCGCCAGCCGCACCTTGCAGCACGAGCTGGACCAGTACTTTGCAGGCAAGCTGCAACAGTTCGGCACGGCTTTGCACCCTGTGGGCACGCCGTTCCAGCAGGCCGTTTGGCGCAGCCTGCAAGCCATTCCCTATGGCGAAACGCGCAGCTACAAGGCGCAGGCCGAACATCTGGGCCAGCCCCGGGGCGTGCGTGCCGTGGCGGCGGCCAACGGGCAAAACAAAATCGCCATCCTGATTCCTTGCCACCGCGTCATTGGCAGCAACGGCCAACTGGTGGGCTATGCGGGTGGGCTTGCGCGTAAGCAGGCGCTGCTGAAGCTGGAGAGCGCCCAGACGGAAATGACGCTGCAAGCGATGCCAGCGCCAGATTGGAAGGAGCCGCGATGTACAAGCAACTGCTTGCCGAATTGAACCGCCATGCCGACCCGGCCCGCGCCGCGCCGATGGCGGCGTACATGAAAAACCGCTTCGACTTTATCGGCATTGCCAAGCCGCAGGTCAAGTGCATTTGCAAGCCGTTGTTCCAGGGCGCGGCCAAGGCTGCGGTGGATTGGGATTTTGTGCGGCAATGCTGGGCCAACCCGCACCGCGAGCTGCAATACTGCGCGCTTGAGTATTTGCGCGCCGTGCAAAAGAACTTGACGCCGCAAGACATTCCGCACCTGCAAGCTTTGATCACGGACAAGCCGTGGTGGGATAGCGCAGACGTGCTCGATCGCATCGTGGGCGGCATTGCCCTGCGTTACCCCGAAGCCAATGCCGTGTTGCTGGCGTGGAGCCAGAGCGACAACATCTGGTTGCGCCGCGTAGCCATCGACCATCAATTGCTGCGCAAAGAGCAGACCGATACCGCGCTGTTGGAGCAAATTCTGCGCAACAACCTGGGGCAGACCGAATTTTTCATCAACAAGGCCATCGGCTGGGCGCTGCGCGACTACAGCAAGAGCAATCCGCAATGGGTGCGGCGGTTTATCGAACAGCACCGCAGCCGCATGGCCAAGCTGAGCGTGCGCGAGGCGAGCAAGTATCTGTAAAGTCGCTCCATGCTGCCGAATGGCAGCACGTTTTATGCAAAAGCAGGAGGAAGAAAAGCGATGAAAGCCCTGTATCTTCTGTTGTGTGTGGTGGGCACATTGCTGCCGTTTACTCAGTTCATTCCGTGGTTAGCTACTTATGGGCTGGATGTTCCGCTGCTGATGCAGCAGATTTCCGCCGACCGTCTTTCTGCATTTGCATGGCTGGATGTGCTGGTTTCGGCGCTGGTGCTGATTGTGTTTATCTGCGTTGAAAGCCGACGCTTGCGCATGCGTTGCGGTTGGGTGTCTCTTTTGGGCTTGTGCGTGGGTGTTTCTCTGGCATTGCCTCTGTTTTTATTCATGCGGGAACGCCATTTGCACAAGCAGGCTGAACGTGCGATGACGATCTGAGCGCATAGGCAGGTGCATCACAACAGCAGCGCGCAGTATGCCGATGGGTGATGCGATCTTCTGATTATGCGGTTTGTCAAATTGCCGCAACTGTCAGGTTTTTTCTCCTTGCGCGACTGTGCAGAAACCGGCTTGCATCACAAGCCCGAAGGAGATGAACATGAAAAGTAGCTGGAAAGCTTTGGCCTGCACTGCCTTTGTGGCCGTGGCGGGGGTGTTTCTATTCATGCAAACGCGCACGGCTGTGGCTTCGCCCACCAGCATGGCGCTGCAAAAACTGCAAGATGTGCGGGGCTTGCCCGCCACTACGTATTTGCAGGCTGGCAAGCCGACCTTGGTGAAGTTCTGGGCCAGCTGGTGTCCCCTGTGCCTGTCCGAGCTGGAGCAAACGCAAGCCTGGGCAAAAGACAGCCGCTTTCGGAAAGCGAACCTGGTAACGGTGGCATCGCCCGGCTTTTTGGGCGAGAAGCAAGCGGGCGCGTTTCAGCAGTGGTATCGTGGCCTGAACTATCCCGCCTTGCCGGTGCTGGTGGATGCCAACGGCGGCATGGCCCAATCCCTCAAAATCAGCGGCTACCCTTCCTGGGCGGTGCTGGACGCGCGCGGCCAAGTCGTGCGCGTGGTGAAAGGCAGCATCAGCGAGGTGCAGGCCTTGGCCTTGATCGATAACCCCAAGGCCGATCTGGAACGTTTGAAAACCGTTGCCGCCAGCCGCGCCAACCAGGCGGCCGCGGCGACCCACAGCAAAAAAGGGGGCAACACCATGCATAGCAAAACCATCTACCTGGCAGGCGGCTGCTTCTGGGGGCTGGAGGCCTACTTCCAGCGCATACCGGGCGTGGTGGATGCCGTATCGGGCTATGCCAACGGCAAGACCAGCAAGCCTTCGTACGAAGACGTGGTGCGCCGCAACACCGGCCACGCTGAAACGGTGAAGGTGGTGTACGACAGCAGCAAGCTCAGCCTGGACGACATCTTGCAGTACTACTTCCGCGTGATCGACCCCACCAGCCTCAATAAACAGGGCAACGATCGCGGCACGCAATACCGCACCGGCGTGTATTACACCAACCCCGCCGAACAAGCCGTGATTGCCGCTGCGCTCACGCGCGAGCAGCGCAAGCACAGCCAGCCCGTCGTGGTGGAAAACCTGCCGCTCAAGCATTTTTACGAAGCCGAGGAATACCATCAGGACTACCTGATCAAGAACCCCAACGGCTACTGCCATATCGACATCCGCAAGGCCGACGAGCCTTTGCCCGGCAAGGCGCAACCCGTTAAAAAAGAGCCTGCCAAAAAAGGGTTTGACGCGGCCAGCTACCGCAAGCCATCGGATACGGAACTCAGGCGCATGCTCACGCCTGCGCAGTACAACGTGACGCAAAAAGGCGGCACGGAACATGCCTACAGCCACGCATACGATCACCTGTTTGCGCCCGGCATTTATGTCGATGTGGTCAGCGGCGAGCCGTTGTTCAGCTCCGCCGACAAATACAACTCGGGCTGCGGCTGGCCGAGCTTTACCCGTCCGATCGAAAAAGCCGCCGTCACCGAGCACGACGATTTCAGCTACAACATGCGCCACACCGAAGTGCGCAGCCGCGCGGCCAATTCGCATCTGGGGCATGTGTTCCCCGACGGCCCGCGCGACAAAGGCGGCCTGCGCTACTGCATCAACGGCGCCAGCCTGCGCTTCATTCCGCTGGAGCGCATGGACGCAGAAGGCTACGGCCACCTCAAGGCCCTGGTGCGCTAAACAAAACGGCATCCGGCAACCCATCTGGCCGATGCGGCGTGCGGGGCAGGCGCCACTTCAAATCGCAACTCAAGCCGCCTCTCGCATCTGCAAGCCCGAACCTGCTGGCTTGCAACGCAGGGGGTGGCATGCGGTGCGCAGCATGCTGCATGCGGGGTGGGCAGGGACGGAACTTGCTTCTTGCGCCGAAACAAAACGGATTGCCAATCGGAAGGCGAGTCGGCTTGTCAAGCCGCTTAGCAAACACAACGGATTGGCAAGAACTAGCGAACCCGGCAAATAGGCAGCGCGGCCAGCAGCTTTTCGTGCAGGCCGATCGGACAGGCCGCTTGCCCTTGCTGGCGGCAAATGTGCAAACCACACAATCCACACAAACCACATCCCCTTAAACAGCCGCCAATTTGCGCAAGAATGGCGGTTGTTTGCTGCGCGGCTGCGCAAGGCTGGTCGCCATCGTGCCTTCAACGTTTTTTCATGGCTTGATTGATTCATGCATCCAACCGTTTCTGCTCCTCGTGCCCCTCATGCCCCGTGGTTTTTGGCGCTGGATACCAGCACCGACGTGCTCAGCATCGCGCTGGGGCCTGCGCCTGACGATGCCTGCACGCAGCCGCCAACGTGGCAATACACCGGCGCGGGCGCAAGCAAATCTTCCGCCACGCTCATCCCCGAAGCCATGCGGCTGCTGTCGCAGGCGGGTCTGCGCTTGCAGGATTTGGCGGCGCTGGTCGTGGGCAGCGGGCCTGGCTCGTTCACAGGGCTGCGCACGGCGTGCTCGGTGGCGCAGGGGCTGGCCTTGGGCGCGGGCTTGCCGGTACTGCCGGTTGGCACCTTGCTGGCCGTGGCTGAAGACTGGCGCCACAACCATGCCGCGCACGTGCGGCAGGGCCGGGTGTGGGCGCTGCTGGATGCCCGCATGGACGAAATCTACGCCGCCTGCTGGCAGTGGCACGCCGCAGATGCCGGGCAAGATGCGCCGGCATCCGTGCAATGGCAATGCTTGCAAGCGCCGGTGCTGGTAGCGCCCGAAGATGTGCCGGCCTTGCCCGGCTTGCAGCCGCAAGATGTGCTGGCCGGCAATGTGCAGGCGGTGTACGGCCAGCGCCTGCCACGGCCCGTGGCGGCGGCCATGCCTGCTGCCACGGCCTTACTGCGCCTGGCGCCTGCGCTGTACCAGCAAGGGCAGGCCGTAGATGCCGCCTTGCTCTTGCCGCACTATGTGCGCGACAAAGTGGCGCAAACTACAGCCGAGCGCGCTGCGGCCCAAGCGGCGCGTCAGCAGTCCGCCTGAAGGGCGCTGTTGCCGGTAGACACCAAGCAAACAACGATGAGCAAGCCGCATCCGCTTTCGCCAGCCGCTGAACCCGCCGCAGAGCCAGCCCCGCTGCCTGCCGGGGAGCTTGCCTTGCCGGCCTGTGCCCCAGGGGCAGGCGGCTTGGCCGCTGCGCTGCATGCGCCAACGGCGCTGCTTGCCGCGGCCACGGCAGACGATGTCGATGCCATCTGGCAGCTGGAGCAGGCAGCCTACCCGCTGCCGTGGTCACGCGCCAGCCTGGCGGACGTTGTGGCGCACCAAGGTACAAGCTGTGGTGAATATGTGGTGCAACTGCTGTGGGAGCAAACGTGGGAGCACATGCGGGAACAAGCGCAAAAACAAACGCAAGAACAAACCGCCGCCCCAACGGCTGCAAGCCAGCCGCCCATAGCGCACAAGGCGCTGCAAGGCTACTTTGTAGCAATGTTGGGTTTTGAAGAAATGCACTTGCTCAATCTGGCGGTGCACCCTGCTTTTCAGGGGCGCGGCTGCGGCCTGCTGCTGCTGCAACACCTGCAAAACTGGGCGCGTTGGTGCGGCGCACGCACGCTGTGGCTGGAGGTGCGCCAAAGCAACCTGCGTGCGCATGCCTTGTATCGCCGCTTCGGCTTTACGGATGTGGCCTTGCGCCAAAACTACTACCCCACACCGTCGGGCGGGCGCGAGCACGCCGTGGTGATGCAACTGCCGCTGGAAACGTAAACCGTTATTCCTCTTTTGTACTGCCGCTTGCTGCTTGCTTTTGCGCGCAACCTAGGAATAAAGCAGGGCGGGCCATTGCTGTCGGCCAGTGCCGCTGGGGGTAATCGTTATCCATTGCCGCCAACAGCGGTTAATCGCGGCCAACCCCTGCTGATCGCTTCCCCTTGCCCCTGGCGGTCATGGGGCATCGGCAATCGGGCGCAGAATGGTAACAACAGGCTCGGCAGGCCCTGTTGCCGGTGTTTTCCTGTGCAACAATTGTTCCCGATCGTGATACACACGGCCATCCCGCCCGAAAGATGGCGCTGCCCATAGATGCTGCCCCGGCACCGGTACCGGTACCGCTGGGGTGCGCCGAACACCCAAGGAAACACACATGACGAAAGAAAGCCAGATGGCGCCCGGAGAGCTTGCCTTGCGCGAGGCCGCGTTTGAATACCACCGCGCAGGCATGCCCGGCAAAATTTCCATCCACCCCACCAAGCCGCTTGCCAACCAGCGCGATTTGAGTCTGGCGTATTCGCCCGGCGTGGCCTATCCCTGCCTGGCGATTCAGGCCGATCCGGCCAAGGCGGCAGAATTCACGGCACGCGCCAATCTGGTGGGCGTTGTCACCAACGGCACGGCCGTGCTGGGGTTGGGCGACATTGGTCCGCTGGCGGGCAAGCCGGTCATGGAGGGCAAGGGCTGCCTGTTCAAGAAATTTGCCGATATCGACGTGTTCGACATCGAGCTGGCCGAGCGCGACCCCGACAAGCTGGTAGACATCATCGCGGCGCTGGAGCCTACGCTGGGCGGCGTGAACCTGGAAGACATCAAGGCGCCCGAATGCTTCTACATCGAGAAAAAGCTGCGCGAGCGCATGAACATTCCCGTGTTCCACGACGACCAGCACGGCACCGCCATCATTTCCGGCGCGGCCTTGCTCAACGGGCTGGAGCTGGTGGGCAAAGACATCGGTCAGGTCAAGGTAGCCGTCAGCGGCGCGGGCGCAGCCGCCATTGCCTGCCTGGACGTGATGGTGGGCTTGGGCGTGCGCCGCGAAAATGTGTATGTGTGCGACTCCAAAGGCGTCATCTACGAAGGCCGCCCCGGCCATCTGGACGAATCCAAAGCGCGCTATGCGCAAAAAACCGATGCGCGTACCCTGGCCGACGTAGTGCGCGGGGCGGATGTGTTTTTGGGCTGCTCCACCGCAGGCGTGCTCACGGGCGAGATGGTCAAAACCATGGCCGACAAGCCCGTCATTCTGGCGCTGGCCAACCCTGAGCCGGAAATCCGCCCCGAAGAAGCCAAGGCCGCCCGGCCCGACTGCATCATCGCCACTGGCCGCAGCGACTACCCCAACCAGGTCAATAACGTACTGTGCTTTCCCTATATCTTCCGCGGCGCGCTGGATTGCGGCGCCACCCGCATCACCGAGGAGATGAAGCTGGCCTGCGTGCGCGAAATCGCGGCGCTGGCAAAGCAGGGCGTAAGCGACGAAGTGGCGCAAGCCTACGTCGGGCAAGAGCTGCGCTTTGGCCCCGAATACATCATTCCCAAACCGTTCGATTCGCGCCTGATCGTGCGCATTGCGCCTGCCGTGGCGCAGGCCGCCAAAGAATCCGGCGTGGCCACGCGGCCAATTGAAGATTTGTGGGCCTACCGCGACCATCTTGGCCGGCGGGTCACGCACACCGGCCTGTTCATGCGGCCAGTGTTCCAGTCTGCCAAAGATGCGTCCGACCTGGCCAAGCGGGTCATCTATGCCGAAGGCGAAGAGCCGCGCGTGCTGCGCGCCGCGCAAATGGCGCTGGACGAAGGCATTGCCCGGCCTTTCCTCATCGGCAGGCCCGACGTCATCCAGCGCCGCATCGGCGAGCTGGGGCTGCACATCCGCGTGGGCGAGGATATCGGCATCATCGACCCGCGCAACAACCCCCATTACTGGAGCTACGCGGAAAAATACCACGAGCTGATGGGGCGCGAGGGCCTGTCGCCCGAGGCGGCCAAAGCCGCCGTCAATCGCAACCACACCGTAATCGCGGCTCTGGCCGTGCACATGGGCGATGCCGACGCCATGATCTGCGGCCTGCACGGCAATTTCGATCAGCACCTGCAAGTCGTGCGCAACGTCATCGGGCTGGAAGACGGCGCAAGCAACTTCGCGGCGCTCAGCGCCGTGCTGCTGGAAAAACACACGCTCTTCATCACCGACACCTACGTGAACGAAGACCCCAGCGCCGAAGAATTGGCCGCCATTGCCCGCATGGCCGCCATCAAGGTGCAAGGCTTTGGCATTACGCCGCGCGTGGCCTTCCTGTCGCATTCGAACTTTGGCAGCAGCAAGCGCGCCAGCGCGCTCAAAATGCGCCGCGCGCACGAAATCTTCCGCAGCCTTGCGCCACATATCTCCAGCGAAGGCGAGCTGCAAGGCGACAGCGCGCTGGACGCCCAATTGCGCAACGCCAGACTCTCCAGCAACCAGCTCGAAGGCAGCGCCAACCTGCTGGTCTGCCCCAATCTGGACGCGGCCAACATCATGTTCAATGTGCTGAAGGTCACAGGCGGCAAGGGCCTGACCATTGGCCCCACGCTGCTGGGTGCCAAAGCCAGCGTGCACATCCTGACGCCATCGGCCAGCATGCGCCGCATCCTCAACCAAACCGCCATTGCCGTTGCCAGTGCCGAGGTG
>CAYUAF010000068.1:0-8690 GCA_964442555.1 uncultured Allobrachymonas sp. | reverse complement strand
GGCCAAGAGTAAACCACGGCGTCGTCCAGTCAACGAATCATCCGAGACACGACAATTAGCTTTATCGCGACGCTTATTGCTGTGCTTGCACCGTCTGATTGCGCAAACTGTTCAAGTGCTGCCGAACCTGTTGCACGGTGTGCTCGGTAAACAGCTTGTCGATGTTCTTCCACACACTGTGGTAGCCGTACGGGCCTTGCTGCATCTCGGTTTTGGCGGCATCAATACTCCAGCCCTGAACAATGATGCGGTACATGCCGGAGATCAAACCCGTGCGATCTGCGCCGTGGTAGCAGTGCACCAGAACGGGGCCTTTTTGCTGCTGTTGTTCAATCACATACAGTATTTCTGCAATTTGTTTGGGGCGGATGTCCCATGTCAGCGGCGGGCGGTTGAGTAGAGTCAAGTCCGGGCTGAGTAAGGCAGTGCGGTTCTTGTTGCGGCTGAAATAGCGCAAATTGATCACGCTTTTGATGCCCAGGTTGGTAATGGTTTTTGCATCCTCGGCAGTGAGTTGCTCGCTGCGATAAAGCTTGTCGTCTATGCGGTAAAGATTGGCGTCTTTATTGACCAAAGTCGCCCAACTGGCCGTGTGCGCAGCAGAAGCCGTTGGCAGAGGCGCTTGCTGCGCGTGGGCTGCCGATGAGGCAATGATCAGTACTGTGGCGGGTAGCCAATGCATGGCAGTCTTTTTCATAAAGATACTTGTTGTAGATACGTGTGAGGCGATATAACTGGAAAGAAAGGCGTGGTTGATATCATCCGCGCCTTTTGATCGAACCCGAGACAAGCCCAAAAACATGACATTGTGCTGCATATTCGGCAGCACATTTTTTGACTGTTTGCTCAAGACAAGGAGGTGCCTTGCATGAAAGGGCGATTCTTTTTTGCCGCGTTGCTTGCTTCTACGCTGCTTTCTGCCTGTGCGTATGTAGATGGCCCGGGTGGCCGTTATTTCCACCTCGATCTGCCCGTGCAGTCTACGCATACCGAGCACAAAACCGTGCACATTACAGCGCCGCCCGGCACAACGGTTATTTATGGCGAAAGTGTGCCGCCCGTGCAATATGTGCATGCCCCCTATTATCCGAAAACGCCGTATGACCCCTATCGGCACCACGCCATGCCCCATAGTTTGATTCGTACGTTGGGCGGGCAGTGTCTGGACATTGACCAAAGCAGCGCCAATCGCAGGCTCATTACTGGCTATTGCCACGGTCGCAGCAACCAGCAGTTTGTGTTGGATGGCAACCGCATCACCATCAACGGCCTGTGCCTGGATGTGGCGGGCGAAAACCACTACCCCGGCGCCGAAGTCATTGCCTATGCTTGCCACGGGCGTGCCAACCAAGCCTGGTATTACGATGGCCGCCATATTCGCAATGCCATGAACGGCTTGTGCCTGGATGCTGGCAAAACCGGCAATTGGGTTCGCATGCAGCGGTGCGATGGTTCGTCGGGGCAGCAGTTTGTGTATTAAATCTGTGCGTTTGAGGCGGACATGCAGAGGAGGAAAGGTTCAGACTGGCTGCTTCTCAGATGGAGGGGAGAAAAAAGCGGAAGCCTTTGCAAGGGGGGGCGGGTATCTTTAAAGGCACTGCGCTTGCTAGATGCGATCAAACAAACCGCCTGCCATGTCGCGACGCGGCTTGGTCACTGTTGCTTAGGCCCGCGCTATTGCGCACCGCGCAACACGGCTGCGGAAACGGACGGTAGTAAAAAGCACATATAATTTCATCTTCCGAGGAGCGTTGCAACGTCATCCATCTGCATGACGTGAGGCTCGGTCACTGGCAACGGCGCTCACCCTACAGTTTCCTGTGCGGTGGGCTTTTTTTATGTTCGCCGCATGGGTTTTACCGATTTTTTTCAGGAGAAACCGATGAACAACGCTCCATCTTCCGCCCCCGCCGGCAGTGTGATTGCCGATATTTCCCTGGCCGACTGGGGCCGCAAAGAAATCCGCATTGCCGAAACCGAAATGCCCGGCCTGATGGCGATTCGCGAAGAGTACGCCAAGGCGCAGCCACTTAAAGGCGCGCGCATTGCCGGCAGCCTGCACATGACGATCCAGACCGCCGTGCTGATCGAGACCTTGCAGGCGCTGGGCGCTGAAGTGCGCTGGGCATCGTGCAATATTTTCAGCACGCAAGACCACGCCGCCGCCGCCATTGCCGGCAATGGCCACAAAGGCGTGGGCACGCCGGTGTTTGCGATTAAAGGCGAAACGCTAGAGCAATACTGGGACTACACCCATCGCATTTTCGACTTTGGCCCCAAAGGCACGGCAGGCGAAGGCCCCAACATGATTTTGGATGACGGCGGCGACGCCACTTTGCTGATGCATCTGGGGCAGCGTGCCGAAAAAGACGCCAGCGTGCTGGCCAACCCGCAAAGCGAAGAAGAGCGCGTGCTATTTGCCGCCATCAAAGCCAAGCTGGCTGAAGATGCCACCTGGTACAGCCGCAAAAGCGCAGAAATCATTGGCGTAACGGAAGAGACCACCACCGGCGTGCACCGCTTGAAAGAAATGTCTGCCAAGGGCACGCTCAAATTCCGCGCCATCAATGTTAATGACAGCGTAACCAAATCCAAGTTCGACAACCTCTACGGCTGCCGCGAGAGCCTGGTAGATGGCATCAAGCGCGCGACAGACGTTATGGTGGCCGGCAAAGTGGCCGTCATCTGTGGCTATGGCGACGTAGGCAAGGGCTGCGCCCAGGCCATGGCGGCGCTGCGCGCCCAAGTGTGGGTGACAGAGATCGACCCCATCTGCGCCCTGCAAGCCGCGATGGAAGGCTACAAAGTCGTCACGATGGAGCAGGCCGCACCGTTGGCTGACATTTTTGTTACCACCACGGGCAACAAAGACGTGATTCGCCACGAGCACATGGTTGCGATGAAAAACGAGGCCATTGTGTGCAACATCGGCCACTTCGATAACGAGATTGACGTTGCTTCGCTCGAGAAATACCAGTGGGAAGAAATCAAGCCCCAAGTCGATCATGTCATCTTCCCCGACGGCAAGCGCATTACTCTGCTGGCCAAAGGCCGCTTGGTCAATCTGGGCTGCGCTACCGGCCACCCCAGCTACGTTATGAGCAGCAGCTTTGCCAACCAGACATTGGCGCAGATTGAGCTGTTTACCAAGCCCGACCAATACCAGGTAGGGCAAGTCTATGTATTGCCCAAACTGCTGGATGAGCACGTGGCCCGCCTGCAACTCTCCAAACTGGGCGTGCAGCTTACGCAGCTGACGGATGAGCAAGCCGCCTACATCGGCGTGAAGAAAGAAGGCCCCTACAAGCCGGATACTTACCGCTATTAACCAGTCAATAAATCAATCAATAACCGTTTAAACAACCATCCATCCACCAATGTCTGGCTTTGAAGACGATACCTTACTGACGTGGGAGCAAACGCCCCAGCAGGTGCGTGCTGCCGTCATCGAAGCTGCGGGTGGTTTGCCTCGCGGGCACACCATATGGCGCTGCCCGCGTCGCAAGCGCGGAGGGTGGTTCAAGCCCGACACTGTCGTGATTGAATATTGGTGGGAGGATGAAGACGGCAACTTGATTGATGCTTTTTGGCTGGAGTGAAAGGCTATGGCACGGCATTTGGTATGACTGCGCACACATATATCAGTTTGAAGAGCCGTTGTGCTGATGGTTTTCGTGTCATACGCCGCTTGCGGGGGGATATGCAATGGGCGGTGTTGCTATTGACTTCAAAGGCTTTCATGCGCTGGTTTGCTTGCAAGCGAGAGAATGTATCTGTAAGCACTGGCAGAGGTAGTAACTTGATACGTTTTCTTGGTGTGCAGCCATGTGTGCTGAGTGCAAGGTTGGGGTATTGAAACTGATGCGAGCTGACCAACTTCTCGTGCAACGTGGCCTGGCTGCCAGTCGCAGCCAGGCGCAGCGTTTGCTGACAGCCGGTGCGCGCTGGCTTGCGCCCACGGGCTGGAAGCCGCTGGGCAAGGGCGACGATATCCCGCCCGATGCGCAGCTGGAGCTGCTGGATGCGGCAGAGGCGCGCTACGTGTCGCGTGGCGGCCTCAAGCTGGAAGGTGCTTTGGCTGCTACGGGGCTGGATGTGCGCGGCCTGCATTGTCTGGATGTGGGGCAATCTACCGGCGGCTTTACCGATTGCCTGTTGGCGCACGGGGCAGCGCACGTAACCGGCGTGGATGTGGGGCATGGGCAATTGCATCCACGGCTCGCGCAAGATGCGCGGGTTACCGCTATTGAGCGTGTGAATGCGCGGCATCTGGATGCTGCCGTATTTGCCGCCGCAGGCGTGGGGCACGCAGATGTAGGTGCTGGCGCTGTGCAGGCGGGTACTGGCCCGGCTGTTGCTGAGGCGCGCACGCCCAACGCGCCAACAGATGCAATGCACACAGCCGATGGAGCCAGGCCAGCTACCACGCCCCATGCGCCAGGCGCTGCTGCCGTGGTTTTTGATCTGATCGTGGGCGATTTGTCTTTTATCTCGCTCACCTTGGTGTTGCCTGCTTTGGTCCCTTTGTTGGCAGAGCGCGGGCATTTGCTCATGCTGGTCAAGCCCCAGTTTGAATTGCAGCCCGAGCAAATCGGCAAAGGTGGTATCGTGCGCGATGCTGCGCTGTACGCGCAAATCGAGCAACGCTTGCGCGCAGCCTGCACAAGCTGTGGCTTGGCCGTGCAACAGTGGCTGCCCAGCCCCATTGCGGGGGGCGATGGCAACCGCGAATTTTTTATTCATGCCATCAAAGCTGTAGTTGCGCATCAGGTTTGAGCATGCTGCAACTTGGCTTTAGTGAAAGGGGCGTATGAGCGTTACTAATATGAGCGTTGCTAATACATGGCGTCGATATGTGCTGTCTTCGGTCTTGGCGCTGGCTGCTACTGGGGCGCAGGCCGAACTGGCACCCGGTTTTTACCGCTATACGGTTGATGGCCGGTACGGAAATGGCGACTTCAGCGAGATTGCCTTTGTGCCGGTGTTTGCCGACCAGCGGTACTGCATGGACCTTCGCACCAGAGAGCTGGGCGAAAGAGAACGCAAAGTTTTCTTGCACCATGGCAAGTGGCAGCGCAAGCAAGGCCAGATTGTTTTGGACAACGGCACCATCATCAGCGAAAAGCCGCTGGCCAATCCCCCGGCGATGACCTTTGGCGCGGATGAAGATGCGTTGCTGCCATATGCCGAAGGCAGAGAGCACCCTGTTTATATCAACGGGCGCAGGGCAGAGTACGAGCCTTTTACGGCGTACCTGTTGTCTGAAGTGCAGGACCTTTGCCAAAAGCTGGAAGAAGCGGCCAAGAAGCACCAGAACCCCAAAAAGTAAAGCAGCGGCCATAGCAAATAACCAGTGTGGGCAGATAGCGTGCCCAGCTTGGTCTTAGGCCGCAGGCTTTTTTCAAAGATTTCAACAAAAGAAAGAGGAACAGATATGGCTTTGCCCCATACCCCTATCAGCCTGGAATTTTTTCCACCCAAAACGCCTGAAGGCGCAGCCAAACTGCGCGAAGTGCGCCAGCAACTCTATGTGCTCAAGCCCGAGTTTTGCTCGGTTACGTACGGCGCAGGCGGCTCAACGCGCACAGGCACTTTCGATACCGTGCAGGAAATTTTGCAAGAAGGCGTGGATGCCGCCAGCCACTTCTCGTGCATTGGCGCCACACGCACCACGGTGCGCGAGCAATTGCAGCAATTGCAAAACATGGGCGTCAAGCGCCTGGTGGCATTGCGCGGTGACCTGCCCAGCGGGCACGGCGTAGGCGGCGAATTTACGTACGCCAGCGATTTGGTCGGCTTTATCCGCGCCGAAACGGGCAACGCCTTTCATATCGAAGTAGCCGGCTACCCCGAAATGCACCCGCAAGCCAAAAGCCTGCGGGCTGACATCCTGGCGCTCAAAGCCAAGGTCGATGCCGGGGCAAACAGCGTCATCACCCAATACTTTTTCAACGCCGACGCCTACTTCCGCTTTGTGGAAGATGCGCAAAAGCTGGGCGTGCAAGCGCCCATCGTGCCCGGCATCATGCCCATTACCAACAGCAGCCAACTCATCCGCTTCTCGGATAGTTGCGGAGCAGAAATCCCCAACTGGTTGCGCCTGCGCCTGCAAGAGTTTGGCGACGATGTGCAATCCCTGCAAGCGTTCGGGCTGGATGTCGTCACCCGCCTGTGCCAGCGCTTGCTGGAAGGCGGCGCGCCCAGCCTGCACTTCTACACCATGAACCAAAGCGCCGCTACGCTGGAGCTGTGCCGCCGCTTGGGCGCAAGCTGAGCCGTCTGCATTGCGGTGCGGCAGGGCGGGCGAATGTAGGCGGTGATGCAGGCGAGGCAAGGGGCTTTTGGCAAGAGTGGGCCGCACTTGTTTCCATTCAGCGCAAGCGCCAAGTTTGATGCACGGACGAGAGGACTCGCCGCCCCAGCCATCCTCTAATCAAGAAGCTGATAGTGACCATGCACCAAAAAGCCCGCGTGATGCGGGCTTTTTTAATGCTGGCTTTTGATGGGCACGTTGCAAACACCGTGCCGCATCGTGTGTGGAACCGTTGCCTGGAGCCGAAGCAAGGGCGGGGCGGCAGGCCAGTGTGTTTTTAACGGTGCTGGCAATGGTTTTAGCGGTTTTGCAGCCCTTTCAGTTTTTCAAAAGCCGAAGCCATGGCTCCTTGCGGCTGGGGATTGCGGCTTTGCCCGCTTGAATAAGCACTGCGCTGGCCGCGCCCGGCGCTTTCAAAGCGATTTTCCCGTGGCTCGCGCTTGCCTATGGGCGCGTCCAACTTCATGGTCAGGCTGATGCGCTTGCGCGGCACGTCCACTTCCAGCACTTTCACTTTCACGATCTGGCCGGTTTTGACGACTTCGCGCGCATCTTGCACAAACTTGTTGGCCAGCTGGCTGACGTGCACCAAGCCGTCCTGATGCACGCCCAAATCCACAAACGCGCCAAAGGCGGCCACGTTGCTCACGGTGCCTTCCAGCACCATGCCTTCTTTCAAATCGGCAATGTCTTCCACGCCCTCGTTAAAGCGCGCCACTTTGAAGTCGGGGCGCGGATCGCGCCCGGGCTTTTCCAGCTCGGCCAGGATGTCTTTGACGGTGATGGGGCCAAAGGCTTCGGTGGCAAAGGCTTCGGGCTTCAAGGGTTTGAGCACTTCGCTGCGGCCCATGATTTGTTCGATCGGCTTGCCGGTTTTGACGATGATTTGCTCCACCACCGGGTAGGTTTCGGGGTGCACGCCGGTCATGTCCAGCGGGTTGGCGCCGCCGCGTATGCGCAAAAAGCCTGCGCTTTGCTCAAAGGTCTTTGGCCCCAGGCCGCTGACTTGCAGCAGTTGCTGGCGGTCGGCAAAAGCGCCGTTTTGCTCGCGCCAGCGCACGATGGATTTGGCCACGGTGCCCGACAGGCCCGATACGCGCGCCAGCAGCGGGGCGCTGGCGGTGTTCAGATCCACGCCCACGCCGTTGACGCAGTCTTCCACCACGGCGTCTAGCGCGCGGGCCAGCTCGCTCTGGTTCACGTCGTGCTGGTACTGGCCCACGCCAATGCTCTTGGGGTCGATCTTGACCAGCTCGGCCAGCGGGTCTTGCAGGCGGCGGGCAATGCTGGCGGCGCCGCGCAGGCTCACGTCCACGTCGGGCAGCTCTTGAGAAGCGTATTCGCTAGCGGAGTAAACCGATGCGCCCGCTTCGCTGATGACGATTTTTTCCAGCCGTTGCTCGGGCGCGAGCTTTTGGATTTGCTTGATGAGGTCGCCCGCCAGCTTGTCCGTTTCGCGGCTGGCGGTGCCGTTGCCAATGGCAATGAGCTGCACGCCATGCTGGGCAACCAGCCGCGCCAGGGTGTGCAGGCTGCCGTCCCAGTCGCGGCGCGGCTCGTGCGGATACACAGTGGCGGTGTCTACCAGTTTGCCGGTGGCATCAACCACGGCCACTTTCACGCCGGTGCGGATGCCGGGGTCCAGCCCCATCACGGCTTTGGCACCCGCCGGGGCGGCCAGCAGCAAGTCGCGTAAGTTATCGGCAAAGACTTTGATGGCGACTTTTTCGGCCTCTTCACGCAGGCGGGCGAACAGGTCGCGCTCGGTGCTCAAACTCAGCTTCACGCGCCATGTCCAGGTCACGCATTTGCGCAGCAGGTCGTCGGCAGGGCGGCCTTGGTGGCTCCAGCCCAGGCGCTGGGCGATGCGGCCTTCGGCAAGGCTGGTTTTCTCATCGGCGGCCAGCGGGGTGATGAGCTTGGCATCCAGAATTTCGAGCTGCCGCCCGCGAAACACGGCCAGCGCGCGGTGGCTGGGCACGCGGCCAATGGGCTCGTCGTAGTCAAAATAGTCGCGGAACTTGGCCACTTCGGCGTCGTTTTCGTTCTTGCCTGCGGCCAGCTTGCTTTGCAGCAAACCCTCTTGCCACAGCCATTCGCGCAGGTTTTGCACCAGTGCGGCGTCTTCGGCCCAGCGCTCGCTCAGGATGTCGCGCACGCCGTCCAGCACGGCGGCTACGGTGGTGAAGTCTTCGCCGCCCTCGCCTTTTTCGGCCTGCACAAAGGGCTTGGCGGCTTCGTTCGGGTCTAGCGTGGGGTCGGCCCATAGCTGGTCGGCCAGCGGCTCAATGCCAAACTCGCGTGCAATCTGCCCCTTGGTGCGGCGCTTGGGCTTGTAGGGCAGGTATAAATCTTCCAGCTCTTGCTTGGTGGGCGC
>CAYUAF010000067.1:0-8706 GCA_964442555.1 uncultured Allobrachymonas sp. | reverse complement strand
CGCATCTGGTTTGGGACCAGAGGGTCGGGAGTTCGAATCTCTCTGCTCCGACCACTCATCGGCTTATAGCTACAACAACAAAACACAAGCCCCTCTCTCACAAGCAAGTCTTCATTCAGCAAACACGAGCAATTTCTTGCAAAGAAAGCTTTGGCCTTCAACAAGAAACATGCTGCAACGGCATACAATGCCCATTCAGCTTTACTGACCGTAGCTCAACTGGATAGAGCAGCTGCCTTCTAAGCAGCAGGTCGGGGGTTCGAGTCCCTCCGGTCAGGCCATCATACAGGGAATGGGAGCCATACTTAAAACGTTGCGCTCCCCAAGTGATACGTGAACTGAACGGGCTGTTTAGCACAAATTGCGCAGACTCTATTGAATCAAGCCTGTTTTTATACCTTTTTTCTAACTTATAGCGCCATGCGTTGCTTCATCCAGACTTTTTTTGCCACACCCCGCCGCACCTTATGGTGGATTGTTCTGGCATTGACGGGCATGCTGCTATTTGGGCTGTATCTGCAAAACGTAGTGGGACTAAACCCCTGCCCGATGTGCGTGGTAACGCGCTACTGTTTGGTGCTGGTCGCGCTGTCTGCCTTCATTGGCGCTTTGTTTTCTGCACGTAAAGTACATGTCGCGTCTTTGGTATGTGTGCTCCTGTTTTCCTTGTGCGGCGCTTTTGTTTCTGCCCGGCACAGCTGGTTGCAATGGTACCCGCCAGAATTCGCCAGTTGTGGGCGTGATTTTTACGGCATGATTGAACAGCTGCCTTTAAGCCAAGCCATTCCGCAGCTCTTTTCTGGCGACGGCGATTGCAGCCAAATCGACTGGACATTTCTAGGCGGCAGCATTGCCAATTGGGCGTTTGTGTGCTTTGCAGCGCTGATTGTTACTAGCACTGCTTGGCTGTTTACCCTCTATCAAAACTGTAGCAAGGGCAAGACCCAAGCCCTTTGATTCCTTCTTCTGGCAGATAAGTCCTTACAGTGTGGATTTACGTTGCCTTTCAGCGCATCTCAAAAAGAGAAAAACCTTAGAGAGTTTGCAAAAGTTCACTGTCATGCGGCACAATACGATACAGATAGCAATATTATAATTTATGCACTCAAAACACTGTGTTTTGAAGTATTAATTAGCAAGTGTAAGTTTGTGTTGCATACCTTGGCATGATGAAAGGAACAGGTCTACATGGCTACGAACAACCCTCCACGGTTTGTGCCGACATTGACAGAAACAGCCCCAAGCGCAGTCCCTACAACAACTATCGAAGATCGCTCTTATTTTGAAAAAAAACCAGCTGCTGATTCCACGCTGGATCTTGATCTGAACGATCTAGAAACCCCTACCAGCCGTATTGAACAAATTTCGCCCCTTGGCGCATATCAAGGCAGCCGCGTAGTTAATCCGCAAGCGGTTAGTCGCTCGCCAGTATCACCTGTCAATACGACGTACTCGACAACAGCTACACGCGCAGCACAACCCGCGCCTGCGCCCAAACCCACTCTGCAGTCCATGCTGCCGGCTGACTGGCAAAACCAAATGCAAGCCTTGGTGCAACAGACTGTGCGGCAAGAATTGCAGCACCAAATGCCTTTTTTGTTGTTGCAATGGTCCAAACAGATAGAAGACAAGCTGACGCCACACATTCACCAAAAGCTGATAAAGCTGATTCACGATTGGCAGACGCCATCGTCTAACTGAATCTCTCTCCCTTGAAGCAGCTACCGGTTGCACGGTAGCTGCTTTTTTATGCAAAAACAGACAAGGCAAGGGGGGCGCGTGCGCACTGCCAATTGGCATTTGCCGCGCACTAGCCTACTCTGTTGCTGCTTCCTTGCTCTTTCTTATTTCTTATCGAGAGGCAGACCCAACCGCATGCTGCGCGATGCTGTAGCCACGCGTGGAGTAGTGGCGCCAACGTTTTCGGGCATGCAAGCGGTCTTGTTCGTCTTGCGAGACCACTTCGATTAACCGTTCGTATTGTTCAAAGCCTGTAGCCACGGCGTCCGATAGGTTCACCAGCAAATCGTGCCTTGGGCAGTGATCAGGCTGAACCGTCAGCCAGACTCGTGCGCATTCCAATTCACTGCTGTTGGGATGACTTGTTCCAGCCGCGTCGGGTGAATGCCAAGCATGCCCCACAAAATCCGTAGCGGAGACATGCCATAGCATTTCGTCCAGACGCGCCAATTGTTCTTGCGTGCCCGTTACCACCACAGACGGCGTTTTGCCCACTGCTTTGCGTACCAGCCGACAAGCGTATTGCAGCTTGTCGGGTACGTTGAAATGAAAGTCGATGCGCGTCACCAGCGTTAGGCCTTGGTGGTTTTTGTGGTCGCTTTGCTGCCTTTGGCCGCAGCAGTTGCGCTGGCATGTGCTTTAGAACCAGATTTAGAACCAGAAGCACGCGCTGCAGGCGCAGGCTCGGCAGTTTTTTCAGCAAAAGCCACGGGGTTTTGCGCAAGATTGGTCAGGAATTGCAGCAGCAAAGGCACGGGCCTGCCCGTAGCACCTTTGGCTGTGCCTTCATTCCAGGCAACGCCTGCAATATCCAAATGCGCCCAAGGATATTTGCCGGTAAAGCGCTCCAGGAATTTGGCCGCAGAGATGGAGCCAGCCGTGCGCCCGCCAATATTGGCAACGTCCGCAAAATTGGATTGCAGGCCCTTGCCATATGCCTCATCCATGGGCATGCGCCAGCACAGATCATGCGCTTCATCTGCCGCTTGCTGCAACGCGCCCGCCAAACGGTCGTTGGCGCTAAACAAACCGCAGCGCACATTGCCCAAGGCCAGTACGCAGTTGCCCGTCAAAGTGGCAATATCCACCACGGCTTGCGGCTTGAAGCGTTCGGCATAAGTCAGTGCGTCGCAAAGAATCAACCGCCCTTCGGCATCGGTATTGAGCACTTCAATGGTTTGCCCGCTCATGCTGGTGACGACATCGCCAGGCTTGCTTGCACGGCCGCTTGGCATGTTCTCGCAGCTGGGGATTAAGCCCACAACGTTGATGGCCGGGCGCAGCAGGCGCAAGGCCTCAAACAAGCCCAGCACGCTGGCAGCGCCGCCCATGTCGTATTTCATTTCATCCATGGCCGCACCCGGCTTGAGAGAGATGCCCCCGGTATCAAAAGTAATGCCCTTGCCCACCATGACTACAGGCTGATCGCGCATAGCCGCGCCCTGATAGCGCAAGACGATGAAGCGCAGCGGCTCATCCGACCCTTTGGCAACTGACAGAAAAGCGCCCATGCCCAGTTTTTCGACCTTGGCCTTGTCCAGCACTTCGCAGGCAAACACTTTTTTCTGTTTGCCGCTATTGGCCTGGCGCACAATTTCCTTGGCGACTTCGGCCAGTTTGGTGGGCGTTGCATAGTTGCCCGGGCGATTGGCCCACTCGCGCGCCAAGTCCATGCCTGCGACTACGGCTTGCGCATGCTGAAACGCCGCGCGGCAATCTGCAGCATTGGGCACGCTGACGATCACTTGCTGCAATTTGGATTTGGCGCTGGGCTTGGTGTGGTGATACACGTAGCCCGCCATGGCAATGGCTTGCATGGCCACCAGCAGCTGCTGCGCGTTTACATCTTGCGCAAAACAGACTGCAAGCGTTGCGCAATCGCGCCCTTGCGCGCGCACGGCTTTATCCAGCACTTCGCGCAATTCAACAGCCGTGCCTTTGCCCACGCCCAACATGCTGACGCGAGGTGCGGCCCAATTTGCTGCCTGGTACAAAGACAGGCTTTTGCCTTTTTCGGCCACGAAATGACCCGCTTTGATTGCCTGAAGCAATGCGGGCTGCACGCCTGTTTTTTCGGCTTTGGCTGTTTTGGCTAAGCCACTATCTTCTTGCTGCGCCAAGACGAGCATCAGGTCTGCCTGGTTTTTGGAGCTGAGGAGCAAATTGTCGGAAGAGAGAGTAAATTTCATGATAATGTGAGCTACAGATTTTCCCGGCTTGACGCCAAGATTCGGACCAAACTGATCCGCAATGATATTCCAGACTTCCATTCGGCGCGAACTCACGCGCAGTTTCAGCGCCGCCCTGTTTGTGCTGGTGGTCATCATGATCACCATGATGCTGATACGCACCCTGAAACTTGCCAACCGGGGCTTGGTCAGCCCTTCCGAAGTTTCGTTGGTGCTGGGCTATATGGTATTGGCTTATTTGCCGACCTTACTCACATTGAGTTTATTTGTCAGCGTGGCATTCAGCCTCTCGCGCATGTACCGCGACAGTGAAATGGCCGTATGGTTTTCCAGCGGGCAAGGGCTGCTCAGGTTTCTCAAACCGTTGCTGCATTTTGCGTTCCCGATTATTGCGCTGGTTGCCCTGCTGTCGCTGTTTGGCTGGCCGTGGGCCAACTCGCAAGTGCAAGAGCTGCGCGCCCGCTATCAGTCGCGCAGCGATGTGGAACGCATTGCGCCCGGCATCTTTCAAGAATCAGCCGACGGCAATCGCGTTTTTTATGTGGATAACCAAAAAGACGATGCCGATCTAACGGCAGGCGCCAAGCTGTTTGTGTTTGCCCGCCAGCCAGATAGCGAGGTGGTGGTATCTGCCAGCAACGGGCGGCTGGAAAACAAAGAATCCGGGCGTTGGGTGGTTTTGCTCAACGGCCAAAGCACCGAAATCAAAAACGATCAAACGCTGGTAACGGCTTTTTTCAAAGAATACGGCATTCGCGTTGGCAACCCCGCGCCCACGCCGGCCAAGGGCGACACCGTGGCATCACTCACACAGGCAGAACCGCGCACCGTTCCCACACGATTGCTCTTGCGCGATGCCGTACCACATTTGCAGGCGGAATTTGGCTCGCGCCTGGGCTTGGCTTTAGCCAGCATCAACCTTTTGCTAATCGCACTGGCTAGCGCCCACACCAATCCGCGCGCGGGCCGCAGCGGCAGCCTGCTGTTTGCCATGCTGTCTTTTGCGGCTTACTACAACATGATCAATGTCGGAAAAGGCTGGGTGGCCAGCGGCAAGCTCAGCCTGCCTGTCATGTTGTTGCTGTTGCACGGCAGCGTGTTTCTGGCTGCTGCGCTGTGGCTCTTGAAGCAAGATCGCCAATGGTCTTGGCGCGCCCTGTTGCCCGCCAAGCACCCAGCATCTGCCGCATACACCGCCAGCAAGGATCGTTAAGCCATGCGCATCGTCAGCCGCTACATCAACAAGCAAATATTCAAGGCTGTTTTGTTTGTTACCACGGGCTTTTTGGCTCTGTTTGCCTTTTTTGATGTGCTGAACGATTTATCGTTTACCAGCCGCACGGCCAACCCCTACGGCCTGAGCAATTCGCTGGCCTACATCGTGCTGCTGCTGCCCGGACATACCTATGAGCTATTGCCCATTGCCGTGTTGATTGGCGCCGTATTCATCATGGCAAGCCTGGCGCAAAGTTCGGAATTCACCATTTTGCGCACCAGCGGCTTGGGGCCCTGGCGGGCATTGCGCAGCTTGCTGGGGCTGGGCGTCATGTTTACCGTAGCCACTTTTTTGATTGGCGACTACATCGCCCCCCGCACCGAAAAACTGGCGCAGTATTACAAGGCACGCTTTGAAGGCAGCGTGACCAAAGGGCACACAGGCGCCTGGATCAAGGAAAATATCAACGGGCATGACCGCATCGTCAATGTGCAAGAGCTTACGGCAGACGGGCACATGCGCAATGTCCGGATTTTTGACTTTGACGCCCGGGGCTTTTTATCGCATATGCGCAAGGCCGAATCCGCCACCTTTGCCGACAAGCAATGGCAGCTGCGCAACGTCCACAGCAATCTGCTGCAAATCACAGATGACACGCAGCAAAGCCGCGTAACACGCAGCCATGTACCGACGGAAACACTCGAAACCGGCATTGCCCAAACTATGGTGGCGGCCGCCCTGCTCAAGCCTGACCGCATGTCTACCATCGAGCTGTATCAATACATTCGCCACCTCAAGCAAAACAACCAATCGGCGGATTTGTACGAAATCCGCTTCTGGCGCAAGCTGTTCTACCCGATCAGTTGCCTGGTCATGATTGTGCTGGCCTTGCCGTTTGCCTACTTGCACTTTCGCTCGGGCATCATCACCACCGCCATGTTTGCGGGCATCATCGTGGGCATCAGCTTCTTTTTGCTAAATAACGTGTTTGAGTATGTGGGTAATCTGCGGGCCTGGGCACCCTGGTTTATTGCTGCCGTGCCGAGCCTGGCCTACATGTTGGCTTCTTTGTTGGCTTTCCGCTGGCTGGTGCGCAACCGTTAGGCAAGCACTCGCCAAATGTTTACTGCGGGCGCAGGCACAATACTCTATGCATTCGCCAGCGATGTTCTGACCTCAAACTTAGCCAGTTTGCCAAATTGGCCGCATGTGCAGGCAACTACTTGAAAGCAGCTTGAAGATTGCATAGACATTTTCATGCCGCGTACACAGAAAATCCGGATAGATCAGATAGAATTTCGGGCTTCGGAGTGTGGCGCAGCCTGGTAGCGCGTCTCGTTCGGGACGAGAAGGTCGAAGGTTCGAATCCTTTCACTCCGACCAACACAACAAACCAGCAATATTGCTGGTTTTTTTATGGCTAGCAGATTGATATTTGCATATTCATATAAGAAAATCCGTAGCCAACATCTCTTAGAGCCTGTTTAACGTCTCGGCGCAAGTGGGCAAAACGCGGTTTGGGATGGGCAGCAAGGCGCAAAACACAGCCATAGCCCGCCTATGGCAAATATTTGCAACGTGGCAGACCACCAAATCCGCTTGATTGCACGCCGTGCAGAAACTTTAAACAGGCCCTTACATCTCTGCCTCTTGATTTGCTTGACCCATGAACCTGCACCAGTTTCGCTTCGTTCAAGAAGCCGTGCGCCGCAACCTGAATCTGACCGAAGCCGCCAAAGCGCTCTACACCTCGCAACCCGGCGTATCCAAAGCCATCATCGAACTGGAAGAAGAGCTGGGCGTTGAGATTTTTGCCCGCCATGGCAAGCGGCTCAAGCGCATTACAGAGCCTGGGCAGCACATTCTCAAAAGCATTGACATCATTCAGCGCGAAGTAGCCAACCTCAAACGCATTGGCGAACAGTTCAGCAAAGAAGACAGCGGCACCCTAGGCATTGCCGCCACACACACGGAGGCACGCTACGCGCTGCCCAACAAGGTTACGCAACTGCGCATGCGCTACCCCAAATTGCACATCAGCATGCACCAAGGCACACCGCAGCAAGTGGCGGATTTGCTCCTGTCCGAAACAGTTGCCATCGGGCTGGCAACCGAATCACTGGCGGAATACCCCGATTTGGTTACCCTGCCCTGCTACAACTGGCAACACGTTCTGGTCGTGCCCGAAAACCACGGCCTGGCACGCCAAGAGCAAATCACGCTGGAAGATCTGGCCAAGCTGCCGCTGATTACCTACCACCCCGCCTTTACCGGCCGCACCAAAATCGACACGGCCTTTGCCCAGCGCCGCTTGCAGCCCAATATCGTGCTGGAAGCCATCGATTCCGACGTCATCATCACCTACGTCAAACATGGCCTAGGCATCGGCATCGTGGCCGAAATGGCCATGCAAGATGCGCAGCCGGGGCTAGTGGCCCGCCCGCTGGGCCATCTGTTTGGCAGCAATATGACCCGCGTAGCTTTCAAACGTGGAGTATTCATGCGCAACTACGTATACGACTTTGCCGAATCACTCAGCGACCGCTTGCCACGCGCCCTGGTTCTAAAAGCATTGTCCGGCCATTACGAAGACTATGCACTTTAAGCCACACCTGCCCGCAGCCTGTACGCTCCATGCGTATTTACCCCGCCCTCTTGGAACACAACGCCAGCCAGCGTGCTATTGATTGGAATCATTTGAACAAATTCAGACATTCAGCCAGACATGGCCATGCTCTGCAAAGCCATGTTTTCAATTGCACCCAACCGCCCGACTTGCCCCACCTCGCTTCTTCATCATGACAGAAAGCATCGTCCCCTTCTTTCAGCAACTGCTAAGCGGCCCCATTAACCTGCTGCTCATCGTCTATTTGATCGCGATCACGACCGAAGCCATGTCGGGCGCGCTGGTTGCCGGGCAGCGCAACATGGACATATTCGGCGTAGTCGTCATTGCCTTTGTCACTGCGCTGGGTGGCGGCACGATTCGAGACGTGGTGCTGGGCAACTACCCGATCGTCTGGACGCAACACCCAGAATACGCCTACTTGGTGATTTTTGCCGGCCTTGTCACCACCATCGTGGCGCGATTCATGCACCGCATGAAAAAAGTCTTTTTGATGTTGGATGCATTGGGCTTGGTCGCTTTTTCGCTCATTGGCTGCAACGTCGCACTCAAGCTCAATTACCCGACCATTGTCATCATCATGTCCGGCATGCTCACCGGCATTAGCGGCGGCATATTGCGCGATGTGCTCTGCAACCAGATTCCCGTCGTCTTTCGCCGCGAACTGTACGCCAGCGTATCGCTTTTTGTTTGCGTGGCTTTCCTCGGCCTGCGCGCCGCTGGCGTGCACCCTGACCTCAATACAGCCATCTGCTTTATTTCCGGCTTTGGCTTTCGCATGCTGGCGCTACGCTTTGGCTGGAAACTGCCAACCTTTTCCTACCAGCAACGCTGGGATTGAAAGCATTCCCCAAACTTAAAGCACAGCACTGAAAAGCTACTTGTCGTGTCCCGGCTGATTGGTAACACGTCTGTTGAACAGTTCGGGGTGTGAT
>CAYUAF010000066.1:0-9227 GCA_964442555.1 uncultured Allobrachymonas sp. | reverse complement strand
GCGCGCGGCCCCAGGCCCGTGCCCAGAAACACGTCTTGCACGTCGCGGCGGCGCACGGGCTGATTGTTGATGAAATAGCTGCTGCCGCCTTCGCGCGTGAGCACGCGCTTGACGGAAATTTCGGCAAACTGGCTCCACTGCCCGCCAGCGCGGTGGTCGGCATTGTCAAACACCAGCTCCACGCTGCTGCGGCTGGCGGGCTTGCGGTTGGTGGTGCCGTTGAAGATCACGTCCTGCATGGACTCGCCACGCAGCTCGCTGGCCTTGCTTTCGCCCAGCACCCAGCGCACGGCATCCATGATGTTGGACTTGCCGCAGCCATTAGGCCCCACAACACCAATGCGCTGCCCCGGCAGCGTGAGATTGGTTGGCTCTGCAAACGATTTGAAGCCGGAAAGTTTGATAGAAGTCAGGCGCACGGCAGTTTGTTCAGCGTTTCAAAAGCCCTGCCCTTGCCTGCATGGCAGGCAAGCGGCCAAGGCCGAGGGTTATTCGGAAAAAACTGTATTTTTGGGAAAAAGTACGGATGCGCATGCATGTACAGATTCAAGCGCTGAATCATACCCGCAGCCCACCAGCCATGCCATGCGCCATTGGCAGGGTCTGTTTACGCCACATCCTTCAAAAACAGCGTGAACAGCCACTGGCAAGAAGAATGCCTAAAAAGCCCGCCATGCATGCGCATGCATAACAGCCATTGCTGGATTCGGCATGCCCCGCGCTGCTTGGAAAAAACGCATCCGCTTAGGCGCGATGGCAGAGCCGCAGAAAGATTCAAACGGCGTAATCAGACCGCGTAATCCAACACCGTGCGGGTTTGACGCAAGGGGCCGATTTGCCCCGTCACGGCTACGTGGTGCGGGTGCTGCTGGTAAGCCGCCAGCGCGGCCTGGTCGGCAAAGGCCGAGTACAGCACCACATCGGCATTGGCCTCCAAGCCCTCGCTGCGAATGCCGACTTCAAATTCCAGCATGCCCGGCACAATGCCTTGGCAGCTATCCAGCAGCTGCTTCACGCGGGGCGCATCTGCGGGGTTGTTCAAGGTCCAGATCACAATGTGTTTGATCAATTGGGTTCTCCTGTTACAGCGTGTATTTACATGTCCGTTTACATGGCCGCTAAATATTGCAGCACGTCAAATACCAGCACGCCGGCCAATGTCGGCAAAGCCGAGCCGCCTGTCAGTTTGCGCACCAGCACAATGCTGGACAAGGCCAGCAGAATGCGCAACGCTGGCAGCCACGGCGAAGCGACGGCCACTTGCGACCAGAGCGAAGCCACGATCAAGGCGCTGATGGCAGCTGGCCCCAGCGCCGACAAGGCCAGCCGCAGGCGTGGAGGCAGGGCATCGGCCCCGCCTTTGCTGTGCCACAACATGGGCAAGAGCCGCGTGCCGAAGGTGGCTATGCCACAAACCAGCGCGAGCCAAAATACGGTGTCTTGCTGCACATTCATGGTTTACCCCTTGCGGTTGGCATTTGCCACATACAGGCCAGCCCGCCTGCCGCCATGCCGCCCAGCATGGCCCAGTGCGCGGGCGCTACCAGCAGCAACAAGCCGGTAGCCAGCATGGCTGCCAGCACCACTTGCCAGCGGCTATGCTCCAGCAGCTCCAGCAGCAAGGCAAAAAACAAGGCGGGCAGCACAAAGCCCAGCGTGGCTTGCAACCATTGCGCCTGCTGGCTGATTTGGTGCCCCAGCATGGCGCCCAAGGCCGTGCCCCCTACCCAGGCGGCATATGCCCCCAGTTGCAGGCCCAGATACCACGATTCGCGCTGCGCCACCGGCACGCGCCGCATGCTGCCCATGGCGGTGGCAAAGACTTCATCCGTCAGCCCCGCAGATAGCGCGGCCAAAGGCCAGCGCCGCCCGCCTTCCGTCAGTTGCGGCAACAGCGAGGGGCCATAGAAGAAATGGCGCAGATTCATCAGTATCACGGTGGTAATGATCGTCCAGGCCGAAGCGCCTGCGGCCAGCAGCGTCACCATGATGAATTGCGCGGCTCCGGCATACATCAATACGGACATCAACACCGCAATCCACGGCTGCACGCCCGCCTGTATGGCGGCAATGCCGAAAGAGATGGCCATGGGCAAATAGCCCACCATCACGGCCAAGCTATCGCGCAGGCCGTTGGCAAACGCCTGCTTGCCCTCGCCGGCATGGCTGCCGGCTGCGGTGCCGCCTTCGTGTTGTGCGGGCGCGTTCATGCTTTTTCCTCTGCGGGCAAAGCAGGCTCTGCTGCCATTCCGTCTTCGGGTTCGGGGTCGGCTTCAGATGCCTGCGCATGCGCCAGCCGCCATACTTCGCGCGGGGGCATGGTTTTGAGACGATGGTCGCTCCACACCTGCCGCCAGCGCCGCGCGCCGCGCAGGCCGTGGCGCAAGCCCAGCATGCAACGCGCAATGGCGGGCCACGGGGTGCCGAATCGGGCCGCTTCGCGCTCCATGTATTGCACCATGTGTTCTTCCACGCTTTCGCGGGTGATGTGGGGCGCAGCGGGCGCGGCTGTTTGCCTGCCCGCGGCCTGCTCCTGTTTTTGATCCGACGTTTGATCCGGCATTTGACCCGCTTGGCCCGGCGGATGCGCGGCCATCAAGGCGTCCCACTCCGCCAGGCTCCAGGGCGTATGCCAGGCTGCGCGCCCGACCATCACGGCATCGACATGTTGCCAATGCCGAACAATGTCTTCTGCCAAGGCTACGCCGCCATTGAGCGTGATGTGCAGATGCGGAAAATCGCGCTTCAGGCGGTAAACCACGTCGTAGCGCAAAGGAGGAATGGTGCGGTTTTCGTGCGGGCTTAAGCCCTGCAACCAGGCATTGCGCGCATGCACGATGAAATGTCGGCACCCCGCATCGGCCAGCACGCCCATAAAGTCGCGCACCTGACCGTAGCTTTCGTCCTTATCCAGCCCGATGCGGTGCTTGACCGTAACGGGCGCGCTGCGCACCGCGTCTTGCATGGCCTTGAGGCAATCTGCCACCAGGCGCGGCTCGCGCATCAGGCACGCGCCAAAAGCGCCGCGCTGCACCCGGTCGCTGGGGCAGCCGCAGTTGAGGTTGATTTCGTCATAGCCCCACTGCTCGCCCATGCGGGCGCTTTGCGCCAGCATGGCCGGGTCGCTGCCGCCCAGTTGCAAGGCTACGGGGTGCTCTTCGGCGTTGTAGCGCAAGTGGCTTTCGGCCGCGCCACGGCAAATGGCGCCCATATTGATCATCTCGGTATACAGCAGGGCATGCCGACTCAGCAGCCGCCAAAAATAGCGGGCATGGCGGTCAGACACATCCAGCAAAGGCGCTGTTGCCAAACGCGGGCGCACAATCATAAAAATTCAACCATTCGTGCAAAGAAAAAAGCAGCCTGCCGCTGCTCAACCAATGCCATAGCATAACCGCCCCAGCCTGCAAAAAACCAAGGCCTGCCCGCACACGGCGCACGACGTACGGCACATCTCATTGCCCGGCAAGGCTTGGGGCGCTACTGCGCAGTAGGCAGCAAGCCGCCCCGCGCCTCTTGCTTGCGCCCGACCGCACCCGCCCTGCGCGACAGCCAGCCGGCCAGCACATCAATGGCGCTGCACAGCAGCCAATACACCAAGCCGACGAAAAGAAATACCTCGGCCGGGTACAGCATGATCTGGGCATTGACCCGCGTAGCCAGCAGCGACAGCTCCTCCACCCCCACAATGTATGCCAGCGAGCTGTCTTTGATCAGCGTGGCCCACTGGTTTACGAAAGATGGCAGCATGATGCGCAAGGCCTGCGGCAGCACGATGTAGCGCAGCGTTTGCCAGCGCGTCATGCCCAGCGCCATGCCGGCATCCCACTGCTGGGCGGCAATGCCGCGAATGCCCGCAGCCACGCCGTGTGCCAGGTAGGCGGCGCTTACCAAAGACAAGGCCAGCATCACGCTGAACACGCCCGGCACGCTCCAGTTGAGCACCACGGGCAGCAAAAAATACACCCAGAAAATCAGCATGAGCACGGGTATGGCGCGCAAAAACTCCGTTACCACGGCAAGCACGCGCTGCGGCCAGCCTTTGAGCATGACCAGCAGCACGCCAAACAGCAAGCCCAAAATGGCAGAGCACACCCCCGACACCGCGCTGATGATGAGCGTGAGCAAGGCGCCGCCGGGCTGGCCTTCGGGAAAAGTGCCCCACAGCAAATAGCCCATGTCTTGCGAAAGAAAGCTGAAATCCATGCCTGTGTGCCGCCTTGCGCCTGTTTATGCGCCGTTCATGTTCTTTTTAAGCCCCTTGCCACGCCTTGCGCTTGCCCAGCTTGCGGCCAACCATGCCAATAGCGATCACCAGCAGGATATACAACACCGTGCCAATGCCATACACCTGAAACGACATGAAGGTTTCTGACTCGGCCTGCCGCGACCGGTACGACAACTCCATCAGCCCCACCGCCATGCCCAGCGAAGTGTTTTTAGCGATATTCATGTATTGCCCGAACAAGGCGGGCTTGATAATGGCCAGAGCCTGCGGCAGCACGATGTAACGCAGCACCTGCGCGCGCTTCATGCCCAAGGCCAGCCCCGCATGGATTTGCGTGTGCGCAACGCCGTTGAAACCCGCGCGAATCTCCTCGCCGACATAGGCGGTGGAATAAAAAATCATGCCGATAATGGCCGCAATAAACTCAAACGACGGCCATGACAGTTGCGCCACCCCCAGGCCGAGCACATGCTCGGTATTGAGCCAGGCCACTACCGGCTCGGGCAACAAGGCAGGCAAGCCAAAGTACCAAAAAAACAGCTGCACCAAAAGCGGCGTATTGCGAAACAGCGAAAGATACAGCCTGGCCAGCCACTGCAACCAGGGCTGCGCGCTGGATCGGGCCACGGCCAGAAAAACCCCCAGCACGCTGGAGAAAACCACCACGATCAGCGTGGCCCAGATCGTCATGAGCCAGCCTTGCAGCAGCCAGCCCCAGTATTGCGGGGACAGTACGGCCTCGGGCCATTGCGAAACATCGCTCATTTACCAAGTTCCTTTAGAGCCAGCTCACAGTCTCTGCACGGCGTGTCATCAAGCGGATGAGGGCAACCCGCCGCGTTGCAAATACGCGCCATGGCGTGGGCTATTGCCTGCATTTTGCGCCTGGCAGCCCAACCCAACCGCGTTTTGCCCACTTTTGTCTATTCGCACCGGGACTTTGAACAGGCCCCTTACGTCATCAGCCCGAGCCGTTTGATCGACTCGGGCTGATGGTCCCGCGCATTCACGATCGGGATAAACGTTCAATCAATCCGTCAGGATTGTGCATCAAAGCGTTTTGTCGCCAATTTTGTAGATGCGTTTGAGCGGTGTTTTGGTCTGCGGGCCAAACCATTTGTTGTAAATCTGCTCCGCCTGGCCGTTGGCCTCCATTTCGCGCAGCGTGGTGTTTACAAAATCGGTCAGTTGTTTTTCGCCTTTTGGAATGCCAACACCCATGTAGTCGTTAGAAATGGCAAAGGGCGACACTTCCCACTTGGCGCGTTCGGCCGGGTTGTTAATGGTGGCCAGCAAGCCGATCAGTTTGGGGCCGTCTTGCGAAATGGCCTGCACGCTGCCGTTGCGCAAAGCGGTAAAGGCAAAAGGCGTGTCGTCATACGCCACGAGCTTGGCCGTGGGGTGTTTTTCGCGCAAGACGATTTCGTTGGTGGTGCCTTTATCCACGCCAATGCGCATGCCGTTGAGCTGGTCAGCCGTTTTCAGAGTGCCCTTGGGCGCAATGAACTGTGTGCCCGAAGAGAAGTACGGAATGCTGAAATCCACCTGCTTGGCGCGCTCGCTGGTAATGGTGAAGTTGGCCAGCACCAAGTCCACTTTTTTGGAAACCAGCAAAGGCACGCGGCTGGCCGGGTTGGTGGGAATCAATTGCAGCTTGACGCCGAGTTTTTTCGCCAGATAGTCGGCATAGTCCACGTCCAGGCCGCTGATTTGGCGCGTTTTTTGATCCACAAAGCCAAACGGCGGATTGGCGTCAAACGCGGCTACGCGCAGCACGCCGGCTTTTTTGATGTCTGCCAAACGGTCGGCCCAGGCGGCATTGGCTGCCAGCAAACTTGCACCGCCTACCAGCAGCGCCAGCAGTTTTGTTGCTTTCATATTCGATTCCTTCAAATGTTGATGTGCCCAATACAAAGAGAGAGATATCCAGAATATCCAGACGGAAAGCAGACCCGTGCCCGACCCTGATGCATGCGTAGCGCTTCCGGGCTACGCCCCATTCAGTCCGTTACTAGCAAAAAATCCGCAACCACGCACAGCATATTTCCCAAGGCTTGCCTTGTAAAGAAATATGTTTTCATTTCAATATTTCAAAAAAGAATAAATAACCGTTGTAGCACTGGCGGGCCATGTGCGCAGCCCGGCTTACAACGCCCGCTGCATCCACACCGCATCGCTGCCAAAGCCCGAAATATCGGGCGCATCAACAGCAGGCACGGCGGCAAAGCCGCAACGCGCCCAATACCGGTGCGCGCCCTGCACAGCCACCAGCACCGCCTGTTGCCAGCCATACGCCCTGCCCTGTTGCAGCACTTGCTGCAACAGTTTTTCGGCCAGCTTGTGCCCCCGGTGCGCGGGGTCAATGGCAATGTCGTGCACATACAAGCAGTCAGCCAGGTGGGCGGGCGGCAAGCGCCCTGCCTGATCCAGACCAGGCGCTAACGCACGCTGCCACGGGCAGGCAATGGCGTAGCCGCACAGCACATCGGGGGCGTGCGCCAAGGCGATGCCCCAACTCAAAGGCTGTCCGGGCAGAGCAGCTTGCACTTTGCCCTGCAAAACCTCGCCCTGCTCGACAAGGTGCGCAGCATAGGCTTTGGCCTGCACGGCCAGCACCGCCGCTATCGGCCAGTGCCGCAACGGCGCCAGTTCAAATGCCGGCATGCCGTTAGCGGGAGTCGGATGCATCACTTGGCTGCGCCGGTGTGTGTGCGGCTTGTTGGACGGGCGTAGTGGCACGGGCGGCGCGTTTTTTCTTGTAAACCGCCCAGCCTGTGGCTGCGGCTGCCGCCGCCAGCAGCAAGGGCCAGATATGCGTGAGCGCAATCAGAATGGCCATGAGCATTTCCCAGCCTGCGGCAAGCGCCTCGCGCAATTGCCGCGCCATGCCGGGGCGCGCCTCTTGCAGAATGGCGGCGGTATCCGGCTCGGTGCTGGTGCGCACAATGGGGTTTTGATGCAACACCAGTTCAATGGTGCTGAATTCCACTTGGTCTTGCAGTTCTTTTTGCGCCAGCAGCGCCTCGTCCTGCGCGTGCTGCGCCTGGTCTTTGGCCTGAATGGCGCCCAATGCCTGCGATGCCTTGGTGCCCGGCCTGGCAGCCGCATCGTCCAGATTACGTTGCAGTTGCTGGTTACGCAGGATGTTCAATCGCTCGCGCAGCAAGGCCAGCTGCACGTCTTGCGCTTCGATTTGCCGGTGATGCAAAAATTCCAGATGCTTGGCGATGCTGCGCAGGAAGGTTTGCGTTTGCGCCGTGGGCACACGCACCGTCAGATTGGCCGTGGGTTTGTAAAACTCCATGACCTTCAACTGCTGCTGCCCCACGCTGGCTACAGACCTTTGCCCCCAGGGATGAAATTCGATGCTGTTGCTGATGACAAAACCGCCTTGCTCCTGCACGGCTTCTTCAATCGCCAAAACAGCGGCATACACATCGGCCACCTGCGCCTGCACATTGGCTGTAATCGCAAACTGGCGGTTGGCATCGTTCGACAGGCCGACGCTGGATTGCATCTGCCCTGGCCGCACCGCCGGCTGCGCCGCGTCTTTTGCTTCTTCGGTTGCAACGGCGGCGGCCACAGGCGCTTCTGCCTTTTGTGGCGCATAGGCGGCGGCAGGCGGGTTGCCTGTGCCTTGCTGGCCGCATGCCGACACGATGCCGCTGATGGCCAGGCACAAAGCCACCCGCATGCACCGTGTTGAAACGGGTGCTGTTGAAGCCGTTGTTTTGGTTGGCGTTTTCATCCTGCCTGCCTCCTGGTGTTTTTGGGCCTTGTCACACAAACTGGCCGCAGCATAGCAAAAAGCTTCTTGAAACGGACAGAAAGCTTACAAACGCAAACACACTGCTCAGCCCGATCTTGCGCGGGCGATGCAAGCGTTAGCCAAGCCCTGCAACACTTTGGCTGTGGCTTGGGCAGTTACCTGGGCGGTTATTTGGGCTGTTTTGCAGCAAAGGATTTGCGTTTGGCTCCTTCGCGCGCCTGCTCCCAGCCTTTTGATGCATGCAGGGGCATGGCACGCATCAGCCGTCAAAAATGCAGATGTACTGCACCACTCATGCCCGGCCTTTGCCCCCTTGCAAGCATGGCCGTAAAAAAGCCGAATCTGCTCTTGCACCTTGCGGTTTGCAGATTCGGCTTTAAGCCGTTTTTTAAAAGCCAACGGTTAAGGCTAGAGCCTGCCTGTTACGGCCAACGCCGGCAAGGCCAAGCCCCGCTTGTTTTTAGCCGACCCATTTCCGGGCATTTACCCACAGTTGCATCCAGGGGCTGAAGCCGCTGCGATCGCCTGCTTGTTTGGCGTCCGTCCAGCTCATTTGCAGATGGCGGAATACGCGCTCGGGGTGCGGCATCATGGCGGTGAAGCGGCCGTCTGCCGTGGTAACGGCGGTCAGCCCGCCGGGGCTGCCGTTGGGGTTGAAGGGGTATTGCTCGGTAGGCTGGCCGTGGTTATCCACATAGCGCATGGCGCGGATGACCTGCGCTGCATCACCCTGCGCGGCAAAGTTGGCGTAGCCCTCGCCGTGCGCCACGGCAATGGGCATGCGGCTGCCTGCCATGCCTTGCAGGAAGATGCTGGGCGAGTCGAGCACTTCGACCATGCTCAGGCGCGCCTCGTAGCGGGCGCTTTGGTTGTGGGTAAAGCGCGGCCAGTGCTGCGCGCCCGGTATCAGGCTGGCTAGTTCGGCAAACATTTGGCAGCCATTGCACACGCCCAGCCCGAAGGTGTCGGGGCGCGCAAAGAAGGCGGCAAACGCATCGCGCAACGCGGGGTTGAAGGTGATGCTGCGCGCCCAGCCCACGCCTGCGCCCAAGGTGTCGCCATAGCTGAAGCCGCCGCAGGCCACCACGCCTTGCACGTTGGCCAGCTTCACGCGGCCAGTTTGCAGGTCGGTCATGTGCACGTCCAGGGCTTCAAAGACCGCGCGGTCAAAGGCGTAGGCCATTTCCACATGCGAATTGACGCCCTGCTCGCGCAGGATGGCTACGCGCG
>CAYUAF010000065.1:0-9322 GCA_964442555.1 uncultured Allobrachymonas sp. | reverse complement strand
GTGCATCGGTGTCTTTGAGGTTGTCAAGTTCCACACAAAACGGCATAGAGCCATTTTAATCCATTGGGAAATGAGATTTAGTTGGAGTTCATAATTAACAAACCAGATGTTTAGTTCAAATTAAATCCATTGAAATCAAACTCAACAAACACTTATTGGTTAATTACACAAACAAAAAGCCACAACATTTCTGTTGTGGCTTTTTGTTTGATTATGAATAAAGTATGATTTAAAAATCAAACTCTTCAACAACGATCAATAAGCATCGTCGTTATAACGGCGTGTTGCCCCATCACGGCGGGCACTGGCACCGTATGGACTGCGGAAGCCATCGCCACCGTTGCCTGCGCCGCCAAAGCCGCCTTCGCGGCGGCCACCGCCAAAACCGCCAACGCGCGGCGGGCGGGGTTCCATCGGACGCGCTTCGTTAACGACCAGCGCGCGACCGCCCATGTCTTGACCGTGCAGACCTGCGATTGCTGCTTGCGCTTCGGCATCGCTGCCCATTTCGACAAAGCCGAAACCTTTGGAACGACCAGTGTCGCGCTCCATCATCACTTTGGCACTGCTTACATTGCCGTATTGCGCAAAATGCTGTTGCAGATCGTTATCGCGAACAGAATACGGCAGATTGCCTACATATAGTTTGTTGCCCATTGACGGACTTTCTCCTGAAAACCAAACCAAAAGCGATGTCCGTTTGGGATAAAACGCAAAACAAACTGATGCAATTTCTCAAAGAAGCACCGCATTCCTCTATACGCCTTGCCGGCTCGTTTTTGCACAAGTAGGCAAGAGTACGGGCGAATTATGATTGATCGGCCTTGGGTTTTTACCTTTTGCAACTGTCTGCAGAAAGTATTTGCAGCAAGTGTTGCCAGGATGATGCAGACGCGCTACCGCTTGACTAGAGCCTGTTCAGGCTATTTTTGAAGGATGCGTTACGAGCAAAAAGGCCTTTCGCCAAAGCGCCAGCCACAGCCAAGGTACGGGTCTTGGCAAGGAGGGCAATGCCAGTGATGACCTTAACCCGAAGGGAACAACACGCCCAGAAAAACCCCATTCACCGTTATGCGCCTTGCGCAGACGCCCGATCTTGGCATCGGCGCACGTTTGGATTGGTGCACCATGCACACACGAGAAAATCGGTCTGGAGTCGTCACGCACCTGGATGGGCGGCTTTCCTCCAAGTACGTTCGCACCCACAAATAGCGTGAACAGGATCTACTTGTTCATGGGCTGCATGCGCGGGCGCTGCGAGCCTTTGCACCGCGCGCGTTTCGATTAAGAGTTTTGCAGGGCTTGCCGGATTTGTTCCAGCGTGAGCAACTCGGTCAGAATGTGCGGTTTGCCCCCTGCCCCGGGATGATAGATCGCATAGGTAGGCACGGCGGCACGCCCCAGGCTGCGTAAAGATTCGGTAATGGCCGGGTCGCTGCGCGTCCAGTCGGCCTTGAGCAAAACAACGCGGTTTTGGCGCGCCAGCTGCGCAAATGCCTCTTGATCAAACACATTTTTCTGATTGAATTGGCAGGTAATGCACCATGCAGCGGTGTAATTCACCAGCACTGGCCGGCCTGCCTGCAAGGCGGATTGCACCCGGTCAGGCGACCATGGCTGCCAGCCCCCTTCTGCTGCGGCTGCTTGCGTGGTGGCGGGCGATGCCGCCAGTTCTTTGCCTTGCAAAGCGCCCATGCCCAGCAAAGTCAGTGCAAAAAATACTACACCCAGCCGCCGCGCCCAGCCCTGCAACTGCCATGCCCACAACAGGCCCGAGAGCAAGACCAGCATGCCCAGCAAAGCCGCCATGCTGCCCACCCCGCGCTGCTGCCCCAGCACCCACGCCAGCCAGACCACGGTGATCAGCATGGGAAACGCCATCCACTCCCGCAACGCCAACATCCACTGCCCCGGCTTGGGCAACCAACGCAACAGGGCAGGCGCAAAACTGATAAGCAGCACGGGCAAGGCCAGGCCCAAACCCAAACAAGCGAATACCGCCAGCGCCTGCCAGGCGGGCAAGTTCAAGGCAAAACCCAAGGCTGCGCCTACAAATGGCGCGGAACAAGGCGATGCCACCAATACGGACAACACGCCTGAAGAAAAAGCCTGCACCTTTACGCCGTGGTTGTTGCCCAAGCCTTGCCATGCTTGCGGCACCCACTGCCCTACTTCAAACATGCCCAAAAAGTTCAAGGCCAACACGGTAAACAAAACCGCCAACACCACCACCACATACGGGTTTTGCAGCTGAAAACCCCACCCCAATTGGCTGCCACCGGCCCGCAGCGCCAGCAAGCCGCCCGCCAGCAACAAAAAGCTCACGATGCAGCCTGCGCTGTACAGCACGCCTGAAAGCCGCAGCTCGCGCGCGCTATGGGCATGCTGGGCAAACCCGAGTACCTTGATGCCTAGCACAGGAAAAACGCAGGGCATCAGGTTCAGCAAAAAGCCCCCCAGCAACGCACTGGCCATACTCAACCACCAGCCCCCAAGGGTGCCGGATGCAGGCAGCGCCTCTGCGGGCGCGACTGGCTCGGCCTGATTGGCGCTGCCCACTTGCGGCATGGGCATTTGTTCAGCCGCTGCTTCGGCCAATGCAGCCGGTGCGGTCGATGCTTCTGGCGCAGCTAATACGACTGGTGCGCCTGCCGCGGGCCAGCTTCCTTGCACGCGGGCTTGCAGCCGGTACGTGCGCTGCTCGGGCGCGTTGCGTTGCACCCCATCTTGCTCGGTGCTCTGCGCTGGCAAAGCCACAACAAGCGCCAATGCATCAGGGCTTGCTGTGCGGTGCGCATCCAATGGCAAATCGGCATGCCATGTTTGCCCTTGCCAACGCTGTTGAACGGGGGCTTGCAAGTCGAAAGTTTCGCTCTCTTCGGGATAGACGTTCAACGTCTTGCCCTGCCAAGCCGCAGGCAACCCGTTGATTTGAAAAGACACGCGGTTGCCATCCCGCAGATTGGCTTGTATGGCTGCGACAGTTTGCGCAGTCACCTGGTTTGGCAGCAGCGCCGGCACGCGCTGCTGGGCGGCAGCAAACACCGCCGCATGCTCTGCAAGCGGCTGCCCAAGAGGCAATTGCAACTGCAAATCGGCCTGCTGGGGCAAGCACTCCGCACGGCACGCCAGCCAACGCGCTTGCACGGCCACCGTTACCGTGTCGGCATGGGCGGGCAAGGCGTTGATCTGCACCGGTGCCGCCAGCAGCACAGTGCCGTCATAGCCCAGGTTCACCAAATCCCCTACCGTAAAACGCTCGGGCGCGGGCCAATGCACGTCGCCGGCAGACCAGCCTGGCGGCAACTGCCACTGCATATGGGTTGCCATGCCTGCCTGGCCGGGGTTTTTCCAATAGGTATGCCAGCCGGGGGCGTGTTCCAACTGCACGCCCAGCCACACCGGCTTACCCGGGGCAATGCCTTGCGGCGCCCAAGCCAGCAGCCGCGCGGCAACTTCTGCCGTGCGCACTTCTGCCGCAGGCATTTGCCAAGACAAGGGCGCTTGCGCCCACGCAGCGCCTGCGCCAGCAAGGCCGAGCAACAAAATGCATATGTATTGGAAGATGCGATTCATCCAGCGGTAAGCGGTCTTCATATAATTTTTCCTGACAAATGGCGGCGATCAAAAGGCAAATGTCACAAAAACATCTCCTTTCATCCACACACGCTGCAAACAGCCTGGGCAATGGCAGATTCTCTATATGATTACGCCACGCCTGACGATGATGGCCTTGTCGCTTGGGCGGGATAAAACCTGACACCGGGTGACTGTTTCCTGATGCATTTTCAAATGCGCTAATGCCATGCCTGCTCATGAGTGATGACAGCGTTTTTGCTTCCTGCGGCTCTTCTCTGCCCCATGCTTCCCGTTACTGGCATGCATGGAGCAGCACGGAGCTGGCCGCGCTAGATAAAAGCCGCGCAATCGCCGTTTTGCCCGTTGCCGCTACCGAGCAGCATGGCCCGCATCTCCCCCTGAAGGTGGATGCCGCATTGGCCGACGGCATGATTGCCGCCTGCCTGCCCCATTTGCCCGCGAGTTTACCGGCACTCTTTTTGCCCACACAGACAATCGGCTATAGCCCCGAGCACACCGCCTTTGCAGGCACGCTGAGCTTTTCTGCCGAAACCGTCATCCGCGCCTGGACGGAAATTGCGCAATGCGTAGCAGCCAGCGGCATCAAAAAACTGCTGATCTTCAATACACACGGCGGCAACGTCGGCCTGCTGGATGTGGTAGCCCGCGACTTGCGCGCCCGCCTGGGCCTGCTGGTATACACCTGCAGCTGGTTCAACCTGCCCTTGGGCGAGGCCGCCTGCGCGTTTGACGCGCACGAGCACCGCTTCGGCATCCACGCCGGCGCGATTGAAACCAGCCTGATGCTGGCACTGCACCCGCAAGAGGTGCGCATGCACCTGGCGCAAAACTTTGCCAGCACGTCCGAACTGCGCGCTGCCAGCCTGCCCATATTGGGCAATGGTCGCAGCGCCAAACTGGCCTGGCAAATGCAAGACTACAACGCGCACGGCGCGGCAGGCAACGCCGCCGCCGCCAGCGCCGAAAAAGGCCAGGCCCTGCTGCAAGCCGCAGGGCGGGCGCTGGCCGACCTGCTCATGGAATTTGATACCCTTCAGCCCGATATGCTGCGGTGAAAGCAGCATGCTTTGTCAACTTTTCGCAAGCTTCTTACAATACGCGCCATGCAACAAATCAAACAGCAACTCCTCACCGCCTTGGCACAAGAACTGGACGCCTTGAGCGCCGGCGCCGGCAGCAAAGCCGCTTTTGAAATGCCCAAGCAAGCCGCGCACGGCGACTTGGCCATCAACGCAGCCATGCAATTGGCCAAGCCCTTGCAACAAAATCCCCGCGCCCTGGCCGAAAAACTCAAGGCACAGCTTGAAGCCACCCCCGCCTTTCAGCAATGGGTTGCCGCTTTGGAAATTGCCGGCCCGGGCTTTCTCAACCTGCGCCTGAAGCCTGCCGCCAAACAGCAAACCGTGCGCGAAGTGCTGAATGTCGGCAAACAATACGGCATGCTCCCCGCCAGCGGCCAAAAGCTGATGGTGGAATTCGTCTCTGCCAACCCCACCGGCCCCCTGCACGTAGGGCACGGGCGACAAGCCGCCCTGGGCGATGCCATCTGCAACCTGCTGGCTACGCAGGGCTGGAGCGTCACGCGCGAGTTCTATTACAACGACGCCGGCGTGCAAATCGCCACCCTGGCCAATTCGGTGCAGGCGCGCGCCCAAGGCCTCAAACCCGGCGATGCCAACTGGCCCGAATCGGCCTACAACGGCGACTACATTGCCGACATCGCCCGCGATTTTCTGGCCAAGCAAACCGTCTGCGCAGACGACCGCACCTTCACCGCCAACGGCGACGTCAATGATCTGGACAACATCCGCCAATTTGCCGTGGCCTACCTGCGCAACGAACAAGACAAGGATTTGCAGGCATTCCGCCTGAAATTCGACAACTACTACCTTGAAAGCAGCCTCTACACCGACGGGCGCGTGGAACGCACCGTGCAGCGCCTGATCGACAGAGGCCACGCCTACGAGCAAGACGGTGCCCTGTGGCTGCGCACCACCGACTTTGGCGACGACAAAGACCGCGTCATGCGCAAAAGCGACGGCAGCTATACCTACTTCGTGCCGGATGTGGCCTACCACGAAGCCAAGTGGGAACGCGGCTTTACCAAAGTCATCAACATCCAGGGCACCGACCACCACGGCACCATCGCCCGCGTGCGCGCAGGCCTGCAAGGGCTGGAAGTGGGCATTCCCAAAGGCTACCCCGACTACGTGCTGCACACCATGGTGCGCGTAGTCAAAGGCGGGGAAGAAGTCAAAATCAGCAAACGCGCGGGCAGCTACGTAACGCTGCGCGACCTGATCGAATGGACCAGCGCAGACGCCGTGCGCTTCTTCTTGCTCAGCCGCAAGCCTGATACCGAATACACCTTCGACGTAGACCTGGCCGTACAAAAAAACAACGAAAACCCCGTGTACTACGTGCAATATGCCCATGCGCGCATCTGCTCGGTGCTGGCGCAATGGCAAGAAAAAGAAGGCGGCAATCCGGTGCAACTGGCGCAAGCCGATCTGGCCGCTCTGGATAGCCCCGCTGCCGAAGCCTTGCTGCTGAAGCTGGCGCAATACCCCGGCATGCTCCAAACAGCCGCCAGCGGCTTTGCCCCGCACGATGTCACCTTCTACCTGCGCGAATTGGCTGCGGCCTACCATAGCTACTATGATGCCGAGCGCATTCTGGTAGACGACACCGCCGTCAAACAAGCGCGCTTGGCTTTGGTCGCCGCCACTGCGCAAGTTTTGCGCAACGGCTTGGCTATTCTGGGCGTAACCGCGCCAGAAAAAATGTAATCAGTACAAAGGTTGGTATGAGCTTCTTTTCCCCTTCGCGTTTGACCAAACCCGCCATGCGCAACGCCGCGCACGCATGGGCCAGCAGCAGCCACACGCCAGGCACCGCCCTGCCGCCACACCAACGCGGCATCGGCATGCTGGGGTTTATCGTCGGCATTGTGGTCGGCCTGGCGGTCGCTTTGGCCGTTGCCGTGTACATCACCAAAGTGCCCACGCCGTTTACCGACAAATCCAAAGTCAAAACCGCCGAAGAACAAGCGGCTGAAGAAGCCCGCCTCAAGTCCTGGAACCCCAACGGCCCGCTGGCCAGCAAAACGCCTGCACCCTCGGCCAGCGGCTATGTGCAACCCGCCCCCGCCACACAGCCCGGTGCCACGCAACCTGGCACAACGACTGCGCCTGCCACACCCGGCACAACAACCACCCCCACCCCGCCCACCGCTACGGCACGCACTGACGAAGAGCAGCCCCCCACTGCACTGGGCGATCGCGAACAGGAGCTGGCCCGCGCCCGCGCAGAGGCCGAAGCCAAGCTGAAAGCCGATATGCGCGCGCAAGAGCTGGCTCGCGCCAAGGCCAAGGCGGAAGAAGAGCAACGCGCGCAAGAACAAGCCAAAGCCAATGCATCCAACGACCCCATTGGCGCTTTGGTTCAGGCACGCATCCGCCAGCAGGCCGAAGCCAGCGGTAACACCGCAGCGCCCGCCGCAGCCAACACGGGCGGCGGCGATGCCTTCATCTACTACGTGCAGGTAGGCGCATTCCGCGACCCTGACGGCGCAGATAGCCAAAAAGCCCGCCTATCCATGATGGGGCTAACCCCCCGCGTGAACGAACGGCAGCAATCCGGCCGCACTGTGTACCAAGTGCGCCTGGGCCCCTTCCAAAGCAAAAAAGATGCCGATGCCGCCCGCTCGCGCGTGGAAAGCAATGGCATGGAAACCGCGCTGGTGCGCGTGCAACGCTAACGAATCTGACACAGAAAGGAACCCAACACCATGACCCAACCCACCATTAACCGCCGCCATTTCGCCCAACTGCTGGCCGCAGGCTCTGGCACTGCCCTGCTGGGCGGCTTGGCCGCTTGCAAAAAAGAAGAAGCCCCTGCCACCGCTCCGGCGGCTAACAATGCCGCGCCCGCAGCCCCCATTGCCGGGATTGATTACAAGGTGCTGGCCAAGCCTGTGCCCACAGAGGCTCCTCAAGGCAAAGCCGAAATGGTGGAATTCTTCGGCTACTGGTGCCCGCACTGCTACACCTTTGCCCCCACAGTAGAAGCGTGGCGCAAGCAAGCCCCTGCAGAAATCCTGTTCAGCATGGTGCCCGTCAATTTCGGGCACGCCGGGCATGAGCCGCTGCAACGGCTTTATTTCGCGCTGCGCGACAGCAACACGCTGGATGCCATGCACTTGAAAGTGTTTGATGCCATCCACAAGGAAAAAATCAACCTTTCAACCGATGCAGCCATTCTCGAATGGGCTGGCAAACAGCCTGAATTGGCAAACAGCACATTTGCCCAAGCCTACAACGGCTTCAATATGAGCGCCGAACTTGCCCGCGCCAACCAGCTCGTTACCGGCTACGAAGTAGACGGCGTGCCCTCTTTTGGCGCGGCAGGCAAATACTTCTGCAGCGGCAACATGGCCAAGAGCCTGGAACGCGCCCTGCACATTGCCGCATCGCTGGCAGTAAAAGAAGCCAAAGGCCAAGGCTGATTGTTCTCTCCCCAAAGCGTGTGCATGAAACCATGCGCACGCCCAGCAGAAAGCACATCGGTTCAGCAGCTGCCAGATTCAGATCGTCGGAAATAGGCTGTATGTTGATATTTCTTGTTGTTTGTTTCTGCTTTACCATTGGCAGGTTTTCTTCTGGAATGGTAATTTTTTCGGCAAAGCGGCTGGCGGTGGTGTTGATGGCGAGGTGGAATTCGCCCATGTCGCCGCTGCTGCCATCGTTGCGGATGAAGCTGCCTTGGCGCACGAGGGTGTTGCCGTTGCCCATGTTCTGGTTTTTGAGGCTGGGGGCCAGGTGCAGGGCGCTGATGCCTGCTTCTGCCAGGGTGATGAGTTCTCCGGCTTCGGTTTGGCCGTTGAGAGTGTTGTCTTTCCAGAGTTTCAATTGAGCAAAGGCGGGGTCAGAGGCGTCCAGTACGCCGTCGCCATTGCTGTCGAGCGCGGCTAGCGCTGCAAAGCCGTTGGGGGCCAAGCTGCCGTTGGGCAAGGGTGTGAAGTCGCCAAAGAGTTCGGCGCCAGTGTCGATGCGGCCGTTGGCGTTGCGGTCCCAAACCAAGAGGGCATCACCTTGGCCGACCCAGCCGGTTTTGCTCAGTACGCCGTCGCCGTCGTGATCAAAGTACACATTGCCACTCAGGCCCACGGTTTGCAGGCCATCTCCGTCCAGATCCAGAATGATCGGGTCGCGGGGCCAGATCCATTTCTTAGCTCGGTTGAATTGACAGCTCCAATAGTCCAAAGCCCTGCGAGGGATTCCATACTGCGGTACAGCTGTCATCGGGTTAGGCGTATTGCTCAGCCAATGCCAAGCACGCCGACGAGCATCACTATTCCCGGAAAAAGCAACTCCCAATACAAAAGAATAAAGTGCACCGCTTGCTTGCCAAGCATCGGGGCCATCCCCACCTGTATCCCTTACATACTGCCACACTCTTTCTTGAGCTGCTTCGCCATATTTTTGACGATACAACTCCATAGGAAGATCCAATGTCCAGTTATCCATTTCCAAATTATTGTCATCAAAAACATTTTTATGGATATTTCTCGTTTCCTCGTAATTCAAATCACTTGACAACTCCCCCCCAGCTGCCTTTGCCTTTTTAATGTACTCATCTAAAGTACGCTTAGCCATATCTGACTTGACTGGCTCTATGCCGTTTTGTGTGGAACTTGACAACCTCAAAGACACCGATGCAC
>CAYUAF010000064.1:0-9541 GCA_964442555.1 uncultured Allobrachymonas sp. | reverse complement strand
GCCATGATGCCTTGGATCGCCAAAAACAAACTGGTGGATCAAAGCCGCAACTGATCGCGCGATTGAGATGTAATGGATCGCGTGATTGGGCATTGATACCAACAGTGCATCATCCCTACCGCAGCAGGAGCCATCAGCATGAGTGAAGACCTGTTCAGCGGTGCCGCGCCAGAAGGCTTGCCTTCTGGCGTTGTCGCATCTGGCACAGCTGCTCAGCCTGCCGCCCACCCGGCCAGCACGCCGCTGGCCGAGTTGCTGCGGCCGCAAAGTCTGGATCAAGTCATCGGCCAATCGCATCTGCTGGCGCAGGGCAAGCCGCTGCATACGGCGTTTGCGGCTGGCAAGCCGCATTCCATGATTTTGTGGGGGCCGCCCGGCGTGGGCAAAACCACGCTGGCGCGTTTGATGGCGCATGCGTTCGACTATGCGTTTATTGCCCTGTCGGCTGTGTTCAGCGGCGTGAAAGACATCCGCGCGGCCATGGAGCAAGCGCAGGCCTACGCTGCGCAAGGGCGCGGCACCATCTTGTTTATTGACGAGATTCACCGCTTCAACAAAAGCCAGCAAGACGCCCTGCTGCCGTTTGTCGAATCGGGGCTGGTGGTGTTTGTGGGTGCCACAACCGAGAACCCGTCGTTCGAGGTCAATTCGGCCTTGCTCTCGCGGGCGCAGGTGTATGTGCTGCAATCCCTGTCGGATGCGGAGCTGACACAGCTGGCACAACGCGCCTTGCAGACCTTGCCGGATATGCGCATGGCAGACGATGCGCTGCAAACACTGGCCGCCTTGGCAGATGGCGACGCGCGGCGGCTGCTCAATGCGCTGCAACAGGTGCATGTGGCCGCGCAGGCCGCAGGCAGGGCGGATGTGGACGCGGCTTTTGTGCAGCAGGCGCTGGGCGAGCAGGCGCGGCGGTTTGACAAAGGCGGCGACAACTTCTACGACCAAATATCCGCGCTGCACAAATCCGTGCGCGGTTCGCACCCCGATGCGGCCTTGTACTGGCTCACCCGCATGCTGGATGGCGGCACAGACCCGCGCTATCTGGCGCGGCGCATCATCCGCATGGCGTGGGAAGACATTGGCCTGGCCGACCCCAAAGCCATGCAAATCGCCAACGATGCGGCGCTCACCTACGAGCGCCTAGGCAGCCCCGAAGGCGAGCTGGCGCTGGCGCAAGCCGTGATCTATTTGGCCGTGGCCGCCAAAAGCAATGCGGGCTACGTGGCCTACAACCAGGCGCGCGCTTTCGTCAAGCAAGACAAAAGCCGCGAAGTGCCCATCCATTTGCGCAATACGCCCACCAAGTTGATGAAAGAGCTGGGGCACGGGCGCGCCTACCGCTATGCGCATGACGAACCCCATGCCTACGCCGCAGGCGAAACCTATCTGCCAGACGGCATGGCCGAGCCGGGCTGGTACCAACCCGTTGCGCGCGGGCTGGAAATCAAGATCGGCGAGAAGCTGGCCCTGTTGAAAAAGTGGGATGAAGAAGCCGCAGACCACACGGGCAAAAAATAAGCATACAAAGAAGCAGGTGGCACAAATTGCTGGCACAAATGGGTGCCGGAAACAAATCGGAAATCAAGCGGAAACAAACAAAGAACAAACCGGAAAAGGGTTGAAAACAGGTCGAACGGAGCGAACGCACCGAACACCGATTTGCGCAGTAAATCAGTAGATGCGGTTTTTGTGTCGTTTGTGTGCCTTTGGTGTTTTTTTGCACCGTCTTGCGCTGCCTTGATGGGCCAGATACCTGCTTTTTTATTTGCGGTGCGGCTGTGCCGGGCGACACCGAGGGGTTGTGAGCGGTTTGCAGGGTGCTGGCCTGTTTACAATGCCAACCATGTTAGCCAAACGCATCATTCCTTGTCTGGACGTCACCAACGGTCGTGTGGTGAAGGGGGTCAATTTTGTCGAGCTGCGCGACGCGGGCGACCCGGTTGAAATCGCCGCGCGCTACAACGATCAGGGGGCGGACGAGCTGACGTTTCTCGACATTACCGCCAGCAGCGATGATCGGGACTTGATCCTGCACATCATCGAAGATGTGGCCTCGCAAGTCTTTATACCGCTCACCGTGGGCGGGGGCGTGCGCACCGTGCAAGACGTGCGCCGCCTGCTCAATGCGGGGGCGGACAAAACCAGCTTCAACTCCGCAGCCATTGCCAACCCGCAAGTGATACGCGATGCCGCGCAGCGCTACGGTTCGCAATGCATCGTGGTGGCCATTGATGCCAAACGCCGCACCGCCGCAGAAGACATTGCTGCGCGTGGCGAAGGCTGGGACGTTTACAGCCACGGCGGGCGCAAAAACACGGGGCTGGACGCCGTAGCCTGGGCCATGCAAATGGCGGAATACGGCGCGGGCGAAATTCTGCTGACCAGCATGGACAAAGACGGCACCAAAAGCGGCTTTGACCTGGAGCTGACCCGCGCGGTCAGCGATGCCGTGGCCGTGCCCGTGATCGCATCGGGCGGCGTAGGCACGCTGGAGCACTTGGCAGATGGCGTGCAGCAAGGCGGGGCGGATGCCGTGCTGGCGGCCAGCATTTTTCACTACGGCGAATACACCGTGCAACAGGCCAAGCAGTACATGGCCTCGCGCGGTATTGCTGTGCGGATATAAGCCGTGCGCGAGGCGGGCAAACCGCGCCCGTGGGCTGGCGAATAGGCCAGCGGGCAGATGGCGTTCAAGCGCACAAGAAAGGGGGTAGGTGATGGAGCAAAACATACATTGGCTGGACGCCATCCGCTGGGACGCCAACGGCCTGGTGCCGGTCATTGCGCAAGAGCAGGCTACGGGCGATGTGCTGATGTTCGCCTGGATGAACCGCGAAGCCCTGCAAAAAACAGCCGAATTGGGGCGAGCCGTGTATTTCAGCCGATCGCGCGGCAAGCTGTGGTTTAAAGGCGAAGAAAGCGGCCATGTGCAAACCGTGCACGCCATTCGGCTTGACTGCGACAACGACGTGGTGCTCCTGCAAGTCACGCAGGCGGGGCATACCCCCGGCATTGCCTGCCACACTGGCCGCCACAGCTGTTTTTACCAGCAATTGCAAAATGGCCGCTGGCAGGCGGTAGAGCCGGTCTTGAAAGACCCGCAAGCCATCTATAAATAAACGGCGTGCAGGCCTGCTGCCTGCCGCCTTGCCAAACAGCCCTGTTTGTTCGGCTGCGCATCGTGCCCATGGCATGCTGCGCGGCTGAACCGCTCATTTCAAGCCAACCTCTTTTTGCAGGAGAGCCGTGTGAATACACATGCCAATCAGCCCGATATCCATGCCGTACTGGCCCGCTTGGCCGATGTGATGGAAACACGCCGCCCTGATCAAGGTGGCGATGCAGAAGCCAGCTATGTGGCGCGCCTGCTGCACAAGGGGCCGGACGCTTTTCTCAAAAAAATTGGCGAAGAAGCGACAGAAGTCGTCATGGCCGCCAAAGACGTGGATGCCGGTGCCGACAAAGCCAAGCTGGTGTACGAAGTAGCCGATCTGTGGTTTCACTGCATGGTGGCGCTGGCGCACTACCGCCTGCGCCCCGAAGACGTGCTGGCCGAGCTGCAACGGCGCGAAGGCACCAGCGGCATTGAAGAAAAGGCGCTGCGCAAGGCACAGGCACGCGAGCGCAGCGAGCCTTGACGCGCCTGTGCGCGATATGCGCATAGGGCGCACGTGTTCCATCTATTTCGCCCGGCGGTGATACGGAAAACAAACCATGAAAGATGTGCTGGATGTGGAAGCGCGTTTTAAAAACGACGATGCAGGCAATGGCGGCGGGCAAACGCAGCAACCTGGCAAGCAGCCGGATATGGATTCGTTGAAAACCTGGGGCTGGATCAGCTACGGCCTGCATTTGGTTGTAGCCGTGGCAGCAGTCATTCCCGGTGTGCAGGCCGGCGTGGGTTTGTTGCTGGTAGCCATGTTGATTGATTGGGTCAAGCGCCCCGATGCGCGCGGCACCTGGCAAGAAAGCCATTACAACTGGCGCATCCGCAGCGTGTTCATTGCGGGCGTGCTGTATGTGGTTACTGCGCCTTTATGGCTGATTTTTGTCATTCCAGGCTGGGTGGCATGGTCTTTGGTGTCGCTTTGGCTGCTGTACCGCATTGTGCGCGGCATGGTTTGCATGGCAGATAACCGCGCGGTGAATAGCTGAGCAAAAAGGGCGGCAAGCCGCTCCAAAGCGGCACGCGGCTGCAAAGCGGGGCGCAGGAGCCAGCCGGCGCGCCTAGAATCCGGTTTGAACCAAACACGCTTCAACTGGAAAGGAATAGCCCCATGACGACACACGCTGCCGATTGCATTTTTTGTAAAATTGCCGCAGGCGCAATCCCCGCGCGCAAGGTGTACGAAGATGACGAGATCTTCGCCTTTCACGACATTGCCCCTTGGGCGCCCGTGCACTTTTTGATGATTCCCAAGCGCCATATCGCATCCATGGCGCAGCTGGAGGCGCAAGACGCCGCCCTCATGGGCAAGATCATGACGTTGGCTCCCAAGCTGGCGCTGGAGCAGGGCTGCGAGCCTTATCCCGATGGCGGTTTTCGGGTAGTGGTCAATACGGGCGCGCACGGCGGGCAAGAAGTGCAGCATCTGCACGTGCACGTGATGGGCGGGCCGCGCCCGTGGGCCAAGGGCTAATTGCTCTAGCTATCTGGGCGGATGTCTCTGCGCGGCAGGCCGCTGAATGGCATTAGCCTGCCTGGCAGGCAAAGCGAGTAGCCGCCCGTGGCGCAGGCTGCGGTTGTGCGCTTGCGGCTGCTGGGCTGGTCAAACGTGTTGTTGGGAGGTTTCCGGATGGACTTCAAAGACTATTACCAGATTCTGGGCGTGGACAAAAACGCCAGCGCCGATGACATCAAAAAGGCCTACCGCAAGCTGGCGCGCAAATACCACCCCGACGTGAGCAAAGAGGCCGATGCCGCCCAGCGCATGGCCGAAATCAACGAGGCCAACACGGTCTTATCCGACCCCGAAAAACGCGCCGCTTACGACCAGCTGGGCGCCAACTATGCGCAGGGCATGGGGGCTGGCGGCGCTTACCAGCCGCCGCCCAATTGGGATGCCGATTTTTCGTTTGGCGATGCGGCAGGCGGCTTTGCCGGTTTTGGCGCGGGCCAGGCGGAAGGCTATAGCGACTTTTTTGAACACCTGTTTGGCCGTGGCGCCCGCGCCCGGCGCGCCCAGCATTCGGCATCGGCATCGGCAGGCGCAGCCATTCGCGGAGAAGATCAGCACGCCAGCATCGAACTGGACGTGCAGGACGTGTACCAAGGCGTTGAGCGCACCATAACCCTGCAAGGCCACAAGGTGGATGCGCAAGGCCGCATCGTGCCCGAGCAGCGCACCCTGCAAGTCAAAATTCCCAAAGGCGTGTACGAAGGGCAAATGATTCGCCTGGCAGGCCAGGGCGGCGCAGGCTATGGCGGCGGTGCCGCTGGTGATTTGTTGCTGCAAGTGCGCTTGCGGGCAGATCGCCGCTGGCGGGCCGAGGGCAAAGACGTGTACCAGCGCCTGCGCCTGTCTCCGTGGGAGATGGCGCTGGGCGGTAGCGTGCAGGTCGCAACGGCGGATGGCAGCACGGTTGAAGTCAATGTGCCGGCAGGCTCTGGCAGCGGGCGCAAGCTGCGCTTGAAGGGGCGGGGTATTCCGGCCGCGCAGCCGGGCGATCTGTATCTTGAGATTGAATCGGCTGTGCCCGGCGTGGTAACTGACGAGCAGCGCGCCGCGTGGCAGGCGCTGCAACGCGCCTATCCGGGCTTTGATCCCCGCCGGGGCTGACGGCGCAAAGACAAGAGAGGTTGAAGATGAAACACTCCGACATTTCTGCTCTGATGATCGCTGCGGAATCCGTTGAGCTGCTGGGCGATGATGACGCCTTGACCCTTGAGCAACTGGCGCAAGCCTGCAACCGCACGGCGCAGTGGCTGGCTAGCCGGGTGCATGCAGGCGTGATCAGCCCCCTGCCGTGTGCCGGCGCAGAGCTGCTGCGCAGCGAGCAGTGGCGCTTTTCGGTAACCATGCTGGTGCGTGCGCGGCGCGTGTCTGATCTGGAGCGCCAGTTTGACGCCGACCCCCAGCTGGCCGCTTTAACGGTGGATTTGATGGAAGAAGTGGCGCGGCTGCGTAATCGTCTGCGCATGCTGGACGAATAAGCCCCCCCGAAAAGCCCGCCGCGACTTGCCGGTAGAGCCAGCGCGCGCGACGGCGGGCAGCGGCAATCGGCGGTAGGCGGTAGGCGGTGCAGCGCATGCTGCAACAGGCTGCACCCACAAACAGCATCAAACCCAGGCTTGCCTAGGCGGCTTGTATTACGGTTTGCATTGACCCGCTAGTTGCATTGGTAGCGGCAGCAATGGCGGGATTTATTGCGTATGGCTGGCGCTTGGGTTGGCGGCGGCAGGCTTGGGCCTTTGTTGTGGCGTAACCTGAATCGTGATGGCTTCTGCCTTGCGTGTAACGGCCAGCGTGGATGTGGAGCCGGGCTTGAGGGCAGACACCGCCGCTAGCAAATCCTGCGGGCTGCGGATGGCGTGCGCATCGACCTTGGTAATGATGTCGCCGGGCTGAATGCCTGCATTGGCAGCAGGGCTGCCGTGCACCACGCCGGTTACGATCACGCCGACATTTTCCTGGGCGTTAAAGGCGGCAGCAATCTCGGCAGTCACCACACCGGGCTCCACGCCAATCCAGCCGCGCGTGACGTGGCCTGTGCGCACAATGTCATCCAGCACCTGCTTGGTCATGCTGGTAGGCGTGGCAAAGCCAATGCCCATATAGCCGCCCGTGCGGGAGTAAATAGCGGTGTTGATGCCCACCAGATTGCCGTGAATATCCACCAACGCGCCGCCCGAATTGCCGGGGTTGATGGCGGCGTCGGTTTGGATGAAGTTTTCGAACGTGTTAATGCCCAATTCGTTGCGGCCCAGTGCGCTCACAATGCCGCTGGTGACTGTTTGCCCCACGCCAAACGGGTTGCCTATGGCCAAAACCGGGTCGCCCACTTGCAAGCTGCCGGAGTCGCCCAGCGCAATGGCGGGCGCGGTGCCAATATCTATTTTGAGCACGGCCAGGTCGGTGTCGGGGTCGGTGCCGATGATGGTGGCGGGCACGCGGCGGCCGTCGGTCAGCTGGATTTCAATATCGCTGGCGGCCTCAAGCACGTGGTTGTTGGTCAGGATATAGCCTTCGGGGCTAACGATGACCCCGCTGCCCATGCCGGAAAAACTGTCCTCCTCGCCGCTTTCGGATTGCTCGGCAAGGTGGGCATCAGGCTTTTTTTGTGCCAGCAGGTCTGCCGCCTGCGGGTTGGATATGACGCTGACAACGGCGGGCGCCGCCAGCTTGGCTGCATTGCGCAAAGTCTCTGAAGGGGGCTGCGCCAGCTGCACGGTAACCTGCGCGGGCGTGGCCGCTGTGTTGCGCGCCATCAAACGCCGCACCCATGCGGGCTGCAAAGTGGCCGCTACAAACCAGCAAGCCACAAGCACCGTTACAACCTGCGAAAATAGCAACCACAGTTTTTTCATGAATGGGATTGTCGCTGAAATTTCCGTTCTGTAGCGGGGTTGGATCCGTATTTTCATAGGGGAAAACAATGTTGCGACAAGAGATGCTGGCGGCGTTTAACGCCTGCATGGAGCCGGAAAAATTCAAAGACTACGGCCCCAACGGGTTGCAGGTAGAAGGGCGTAGCGAGATCCGCACCTTGGTTTCTGGCGTAACGGCAAGCCGCGCATTGATCGAGGCGGCCATTGCCGAGCAGGCAGACGCCATCGTCGTGCACCACGGCCTGTTTTGGCGCGGGCAAGACGGTACCGTTACCGGCTGGATGAAGCAGCGGTTGGCCTTGCTGCTGCAACACGACATCAACTTGTTTGCATACCACTTGCCTTTGGATGCACACCCGGATTTGGGCAATAACGCGCAGCTGGCGCACCTGCTGGGGTTTGTGGTTGAGCAGCAAATCGGCGAGCAAAACCTGCTGTTTTTGGGCAGGCCGGAAAAAGGGGCTTTTGATTCGGCGGCTGCCTTGGCTCGACATATTGAGCAACGCCTGCAACGCCGCGTAACCTTGGTAGATGGCTTGCCGCCTCACGCTGCTATCGAAAAGCTGGCTTGGTGCAGCGGCGGCGCGCAAGGGTATTTTGAAGCGGCGCTGGCCGCAGGCGCACAGGCTTTTATCACGGGCGAAATTTCCGAGCCGCAGGCACATTACGCGCGCGAATTCGGCGCTGCTTTTCTGGCCTGCGGGCACCATGCTACCGAGCGCTACGGCATCCGGGCGCTGGCGGCCAAAATCGCTGCGGAACATGGTCTGCGCCATATCCATATAGACATCGACAATCCCGCATGAGTGCAGCATGAAAACATCCGGCGAACCATTGCTCGCCCTTAGCATGGGCGATCCGGCGGGCATCGGGCCTGAAATCATCGTCAAAGCCTGGGTTGAAGACCCCGCCACCATGGCGCACTGCTGCGTGGCTGGCGACTGGGCGGTTATGCAGCGCGCAGTAGATATCTGCCGTGCAAAACTGCCCGCCGATACCGCTGCCCGTGTGCCGCAGCTGCTGGGCGTATCCGCTTGGCAAAGCGCGCATCAAATGGGGGCCTGCGGCATACCCGTGTTGCAGGCATGCCAAGCTGCCAATGATCTGCCTGCGTTTGGGCAAGTGCAGCGGCAGGCAGGTCAAATGGCGGTGGAATGTATCACGGCGGCAGCCAACGCGGCCTTGCAGGGGCTGTGCGCAGGGCTAGTCACAGCACCTATTCATAAAGAGGCGCTCAGCGCCGCAGGCGTGCCATATCCGGGGCATACGGAAATGCTGCAAGCGTTGGCGGCACAACATCAAGGTGTAAGCATTGATGCCATGCCCGTGCGCATGATGCTGGCTAATACCGAGCTGCGCACGGTGCTCAACAGCATTCACATCAGCTTGCGCGGCGCCATTGAGGCGGTAACGTTTGATAGTTTGCTGCAAACCATCCAAATCACTCATGCGTTTTTGCAACAACAGGAATTGGTGCAGGCCGCCAAGCGCCAGCCGATCATTGCCGTGGCTGGGCTAAATCCCCATGCGGGGGAATCGGGCCTGTTTGGGCGAGAAGAAATCGACATCATCAGCCCCGCCATTGCTGCCGCATGCCGGCTAGGCATGGATGTGCGTGGGCCTTTTCCGCCAGATACGGTATTCATGACGGCGCGCGCGCAAGCACATATTCAACCGCCGTTTTGCGATGCCGTTATCGCTATGTATCACGACCAAGGGCTAATACCTGTCAAATACTTGGGCGTGCAGCACGGCGTCAATGTCACCTTGGGCCTGCCGTTATTGCGCACCAGCCCTGATCACGGCACGGCTTTCAACCTTGCTGGCACAGCGCAAGCCGATAGCAGAAGTCTGCTTGAAGCCGTTCGCATCGGGTTAAGAATGGCATCTCGCGCTTGAGTAGGTAGAGGCTTTGTTGGCAAACGTATACAATCTAGCCTTTTGCACACGGGCCGTTAGCTCAGCTGGTTAGAGCAGGGGACTCATAAT
>CAYUAF010000063.1:0-9594 GCA_964442555.1 uncultured Allobrachymonas sp. | reverse complement strand
CCTTGTCGGTATTTTCAACAAGGGTTAAGAACTCCAGTTTTCAGGGGCAACCTCAGATAGGACAGCCGCCTGCCAAGAGCAAGGGGCCATTGCCCTAGAACCCGTGATGGTGCTGGTCTGCTCCTTCGGCATTCTCTGCATCGCTGGCAGCGATGGCTGCTGTGCCGCCCTGCACAACGTCTTTGAGCTTGTGGCTGGCATGAAAAGTCACGACTCGGCGCGCGTCAATCGAGATCAGCTCGCCCGTGCGCGGATTGCGGCCGGGGCGCGGTGATTTGGAGCGCAGCTGAAAATTACCAAAGCCGGAAATTTTGACATCGTTGCCTTTTACCAGCTCTTGCACGATCAGATCGAAAAAAGCATCGACCATGTCTTTGGCCTCGCGCTTGTTCAAGCCGATGTTGTCAAACAGCTTTTCGGCCAGCTGCGCTTTGGTCAAGGTAGAGGTCTGCAAGGAATCAAATGAAATATCCATGGCCTATTCCTGTTAGATATGCAAAAGCCGTTTCAACCGCGCAAGCGTGCTTGCACGCTGCTGCCCAATTGTTCCAAGATGGCTTGGCGCAAGGCCTCGATGGCGTCATCCGTTAATGCGTTTTGTTCGTTGAGGAACTGCAGGCGAATCGCCACGCTCTTCTCATCTTCAGCCAGCCAGCTGGTGCTTTGCGCCGCTTTGGAATTGGGGCGGAAGATGTCAAACACCGTGGCCTGGCGCAGCAAGCCCTGCGTGGGCGCAGAGCGCACGGCTGCCAGAAGCTGGTCGTGCGTAACGCTTTCTTTCACGATCACGGCAATGTCGCGCTCAATAAACTGGTTTTTGGCTACGGGTGCAAATTGCGGCACAGGGCGGCAGAGCACAGCTTCCCAATCCAGCTCGAACATAACGGGCGCTTGCGGCAGATCGTAACTTTGGCGCCAACGGGGATGCAGCTCGCCCACAAAACCAATAGCCTGGCCGTTTAGCAGCACCCGTGCGCAGCGGCCCGGATGCATGGCGGGGTGTTCTGCTGGCTCAAACGTTACGGGTTGCGGCCCCAGCAGGGCTTCGACATCGCCTTTAACGTCATAAAAATCACTGGCCGTGTCTTTTTGCCCCCATTGCAACGCATGGACTGCGCCGTAAGCCATGCCGGCCACACGCATGGGTTGGCTAAAGCCTTGCACCGTGCTATCCGTCTCTTGCACGGCAGCATCACGCAAAAAGACGCGCCCGACCTCAAATACACGCACACGGCTGGCTTTGCGATCCAGATTGAACTTGAGCACATTCAGCAAAGAACCCAGCAAGGAAGAGCGCATAACGCTCATCTGGCTGGCAATCGGGTTCAGCAGGCGAATAGGGCTTGCGTTGCCCGCCAGCTCGTGTTCCCAACGCTCTTCTACAAAGCTGTAGTTGATGGTTTCCTGATAGCCCAAGGCGGCCAATTCACGGCGCACGGCATAAGGGTTGCGCTGGGCCTCGGGGCGCAGCTTGGGTGTAATGGGCGCTTGTGGCGGTGTGGTGGGCAGCTTTTCGTAGCCGATGACGCGGATGACCTCTTCAATCAGGTCTTCTTCTACCTGCAAATCAAAACGGTAGCTGGGCGGCAGCACGCTAATAACCCCGTTGCTGGCCGTAGCAGGCAAGCCCAATCCTTGCAGCGCTTGCAAGCATTGCGCCTCAGTCACCGGCATGCCAATGACCTTGCTGGCGCGCTCTACCCGCAAAGTGATCGGCTTGGCTTGCGGCATATTGGGCTGCGCATCGCTTATCGGCCCTGCCTGGCCGCCGCAGATTTGCAATACCAGTTCGGTAATGCGCTCCACAATCTGCACGGTGCGCGCAGGATCTACGCCGCGTTCGAAGCGATGGCCAGCATCGGTGCTGAAGTTGTAGCGGCGCGAACGGCCTGCAATGGCCTTGGGCCACCAGAAGGCAGCTTCTACATAGATGTTTTGCGTGGCATCGCTCACGGCTGTTGCTTCGCCCCCCATGATGCCCGCGAGCGATTCCACCTGCTGATCATCGGCAATGACGCCCACAGTCGCGTCCAGCGCAACCGTGTTGCCATTGAGCAATTGCAGCGTTTCGCCCTCTTGGCCCCAGCGCACGTGCAGACGTGAACCGGCGATTTTGTCGCGATCAAAGATATGCGAAGGTTGCCCCAACTCGAACATTACGTAGTTGGAAATATCCACCAACACCGATACGCTGCGCTGGCCGCACCGCGCCAGGCGATCCACCATCCAGGCAGGCGTAGACGCATGGGTATTCACACCGTTGATGACGCGGCCACTGAAGCGCCCGCACAAATCCGGTGCCTGCACATCCACCTGCACGCTGTCATCGCTAGTCACAACATTTTTTGCTTCAGGCAAAGCCTGCAAGGGCGCGCCTGTTAAAGCAGACAGTTCGCGCGCAATGCCGTACACACTCAAGGCATGCGCCAGATTGGGCGTGAGCTTGAGGGTAAACAGGGTATCGTCCAGATTCAGATACGCGCAAATGTTTTGGCCCACCGGCGCATCGAGCGGCAATTCCAACAGACCGCCTTGGTCATCCGATAAGGTCAGCTCTTTGGCAGAGCACAACATGCCGTAACTTTCAACACCGCGCAGTTTGCCGACCTTGATTTTGAAGGGCTTGCCGTCTGCGCCCGGCGGCAGCTCCGCTCCTACCAAGGCACACGGCACTTTGATGCCCGCACGGGCATTTGGCGCGCCGCAAACAATTTGCAGCAGCTCGCCAGTGCCCGCATCGACCTTGCACACACGCAAACGGTCGGCATCAGGGTGCTGCGCGGCCTCTTTGATTTCGGCCACCACAATGCCGCTAAATGGCGCAGCCACCGGGCGCAAATCTTCCACCTCCAGCCCAGCCATGGTGAGCGTATCGGCCAACTGCTGTGTGGAAAGCGAAGGGTTGCAGAATGCGCGCAACCAGGATTCAGGGAATTGCATGATGTTTCTTTGTCTCTTGATTCAACACTATTGGGCGCAAAGCATTAACGGAACTGGCTCAAAAAACGCACATCGCCATCAAAGAACAGGCGCAGGTCGTTCACGCCATAGCGCAGCATGGTCAGGCGATCAAGCCCCATGCCAAAGGCAAAGCCAATGTACTGTTCAGGGTCTAAACCCATATTGCGCACCACATTGGGGTGCACTTGGCCGCTACCGCCCACTTCCAGCCACTTGCCGGCCAGCGGCCCGCTGGGGAACTGGATGTCAATTTCCGCACTCGGCTCAGTAAATGGAAAGAAGCTGGGACGGAAGCGCAGCACCAAGCCGTCATTCTCGAAGAAGGTGCGACAAAAATCGGTAAACACCACCTTCAAATCTTTGAAGCTGATGGCTTCGCCAATCCACAAGCCTTCGCACTGGTGAAACATGGGCGAGTGCGTGGCATCGCTATCCACACGATAGGTGCGGCCTGGCGCAATTACGCGGATTTCGGGCATGCGCTGTCCGGCATCCAGCAGCGCCTTGTAACGCTTCACATGCTGCACGGCATGGCGAATCTGCATAGGGCTGGTGTGGGTGCGCAGCAAATTGGGGGCTTTTTCGCTGCCGCCTTCCACATAGAACGTGTCATGCATGGAACGTGCCGGGTGGTCTTCTGGCGTGTTGAGCGCCGTGAAGTTGAACCAATCGCTTTCAATCTCCGGCCCTTGTGCCACTTCAAAACCCATGCTGCCGAAAATATTTTCAATGCGTTCCAACGTCAGCGTCACGGGGTGCAGCCCCCCTGCCCCACGCGTACGGCCCGGCAGGGTTACATCCAGTGCTTCGGCCTGCAATTGCGCATTCAGTTCCGCATCTGCCAGTTGCTGGCGCCGTTCTGCCAACGCAGCCTCAATCGCCTGTTTGGCCTGATTAATAGCGGCACCACGGGCTTTTTTCTCATCTACCGTGAGTTGCGCCATGCCTTTCATCAGCTCGGTGATTTGCCCGGCCTTGCCCAGAAAACGCGCCTTGGCATTTTCCAGATCATTCGGGGTTGCCGCTTGGGCAAATTGCTCGCGTGCAGATGCAACGATTGTTTCAAGATTGGTGGTCATGATTTTTTATGCCCTAAAAACACAACACAAAAACACCGAAAAAAAATTTCAGATCCATCAAACGCCCCGCCCATGTTGTTCAATAGGCTAAAAAATATTGCTAGCAAATGGCGAATTGCAAAAATTCATTTCTGCCCAACATCAGAAAGCTGCAGCATAAAGTCAAATACATTTAAAATGTAGCTGATCCACCAGGTAAATATCTGGTAAATGAGCGTTTGCCAGCTTTATCAAAACACTATCGAAAACAGCACTACTTTTTTAGATGCAAACTTGCCATTTCCAACATTGCTTGCGCATGCATATTTTGGAACTATATTTTTTAACCTTGTCTTTGTGTTCTATTTCTATTGTCTAAATAAAAAAGCCAGCACTTTGCAGCGCTGGCTTTACATCGGTCGTTTTACAGAAAGCAACAAACTACATTCAATCAATATAGTCTGAGGTTTTTCTGCATTTTGCTTAGGCAGCCAGCTTGGCCTTGACCTGATTGACGATAGCAGCAAAAGCCGCTTCATCATGCACGGCGATATCAGCCAGAGCCTTGCGGTCCAAACCGATTTGCGCCTTGTTCAAGCCATTGATAAACTGGCTGTAAGTCAAGCCATTGGCACGTGCCGCAGCGTTGATACGAGCGATCCACAGCTGACGGAATACACGCTTTTTGGTACGACGGTCACGATAGGCATACTGCCCGGCTTTCATGACGGCTTGCTTGGCAACGCGGAACACGTTGCCGCGGCGGCCGCGGAAGCCTTTGGCGAGCGCCAGGATCTTTTTATGACGAGCGTGTGCGGTAACACCACGTTTTACGCGAGGCATGTTTGTTCTCCTTGTCCGTCAGTTGATTACAGGCCAGCAAAGGGCAACATCTGAGCGATGTGACCCAAATCGGTCTCATGGACATTCACTGCACCACGCAGCTGGCGTTTGTTTTTGGTGGTCTTCTTGGTCAGAATGTGACGTTTGAAGGCTTGACCGCGTTTAACGGTACCACCTGGACGGACGCGAAAACGTTTTTTCGCGCTGCTCTTGGTCTTCATCTTGGGCATTTACATGCTCCCTCTTGCTTTGTGCTCGTGAGGCGGTAAGCAAACCACTTGCCTACTCTTGCTGGCCCCGAGCCACTTGTTACCGGCCAAAAGGCCGGATTCTGTTTGCCAGCCAGCCCACGGCTAACCAGCGAAATATTCATGGCCAATTTCTCGGCCTTTGTAAAACAAACACTGCCGCAGTCTTGTACGGCTGCATGACAACCATCAGGCTTTGCTTGCAGACTCGGCAGCTTGTACAGCCGCTTCAGCAGGGGCGGCCTTTTCTTTGGATGCCCCGGCTTTTTTACGGCCAGGCGCAACCACCATAACCATTTGGCGCCCTTCAAGCTTGGGAAACTGTTCTACAACGATCGAGTCTCCCAGCTCATCGCGGATGCGTTGCAGCAAAGCCATCCCGATTTCTTGGTGCGTAATTTCGCGCCCGCGGAAGCGGAGCGTGATTTTACACTTGTCGCCATCATCCAGAAAACGCCGGATATTGCGCATCTTGATGTTGTAATCACCATCATCGGTGCCTGGTCGGAATTTGATTTCCTTGACATCAATGACTTTTTGCTTGGCCTTGGTTTCTGCCGCCTTTTTCTGTTCCTGGTATTTGAACTTGCCGTAGTCCATCAAACGGCAAACAGGCGGATTGGCTGCTGCTGCAATCTCCACCAAGTCCACATCCAAGTCACCTGCCATGCGCAAGGCTTCTTGCAATGGGACGATACCCAAAGGCTCGTTATCTGGACCCGACAGACGTACTTCGGGCGCGGTGATTTCACGGTTCAGGCGATGTTTGCGTTCTTCGCGCTGACGACGATCTCGGAATTCGGTAGCGATGGTGCAATCCTTTTAAAAATCAAAGTCATCAAAAGCTGTTAGGCAACGGGTATGCCGTGTTATTCGGCAGAAGATTCTTCGGTGGATTTGCGCGCAATATCGCTACGCAGCATCTGCACAAAATCTTCTACGGGCATAACGCCCAAATCCCGATTGCCTCTGGCTCTTACTGCCACTGTGCCGCTTTCTTTTTCCTTGTCGCCAACGACCAGAATAAAGGGCAGCTTGCGGGTGGCGTGGCTGCGTATTTTATAGGTGATTTTGTCATTGGCCAGATCAGAACTAGCTCTAAAGCCTTGATTTTGCAGCATTTGCGCCACGCTCTGCGCGTAATCTGCCTGGGCATCGGTAATGTTGAGCACAACCACCTGTTCCGGTGCCAGCCAAGCGGGCATGGCGCCGGCGTATTGTTCGATCAAAATACCGATAAAACGCTCCAGGCTGCCTACGATGGCGCGGTGCAGCATCACGGGGCGGTGGCGTGCGCCGTCTTCGCCCACGTACTCGGCATCCAGCCGTTCTGCCATGGAAAAATCCACCTGAATCGTGCCGCACTGCCATTGGCGGCCAATGGCGTCTTTGAGCGTGTATTCGATTTTGGGGCCGTAGAAGGCACCGTCGCCAGGAGAAATGATGAACTCACTGCCAGCGGCGCGCAGACTTTCCATCAAGGCGTGCTCAGCCTTGTCCCAAATGGCATCGGAACCAATGCGCTGCTCGGGCCGCGTGGCCACTTTGTAGATGATGTCGGTAAAGCCGAAATCTTTGTAAACCTTTTGCAGCAAGGTGCTGAAAGCCGTGACTTCGGCTTGGATCTGGTCTTCGGTACAGAAAACGTGCCCGTCGTCTTGCGTAAAGGCACGCACGCGCATGATGCCGTGCAGGCCGCCCGAAGGTTCGTTGCGGTGGCAAGCACCAAACTCGCCGTAGCGCAACGGCAGGTCGCGGTAGCTTTTAACACCTTGCTTAAAGATGAGGATGTGCCCCGGACAGTTCATGGGCTTGAGCGCATAGTCGCGCTTTTCGCTCTCGGTGGTGAACATGTTGTCGCGGTACTTGTCCCAATGGCCGGTTTTTTCCCACAAGGCTTTGTCCAGGATTTGCGGGCCTTTGACCTCCTGGTAGCCGTTGTCGCGGTACACGCGGCGCATGTACTGTTCCACCTCTTGCCACAACGTCCAGCCTTTGGGATGCCAAAACACCGTGCCGGGCGAATGCTCGTCGATATGGAACAAATCCAGCTCTTTGCCCAGTTTGCGGTGGTCGCGTTTTTCGGCTTCTTCCATGCGGCGGATGTAGGCGTCCAGCTCTTTTTTATCGGCCCAGGCAGTGCCGTAGATGCGCTGAAGCTGCTCGTTTTTGGCATCGCCCCGCCAATATGCGCCTGCCAGCTTGGTGAGTTTGAATGCCTTGAGAAAGCGGGTATTCGGCACGTGCGGGCCGCGGCACATATCCACGTATTCCTGGTGGTAATACAGGCCCATGGCTTTTTCGTCGGGCATATCGTCCACCAAGCGCAGCTTGTAGTCTTCGCCGCGCGATTGGAATACGGCTATCACTTCCGCGCGGGGCGTCATTTTCTTGATGACGTCGTAGTCTTGCGCAATCAGCTCTTTCATGCGCTGCTCGATGGCAGCCATGTCATCCAACGTAAAGGGGCGCTCAAAGGCAATATCGTAGTAAAAGCCTTCGTCAATCACCGGGCCAATGACCATTTTTGCCGTGGGATACAGCTGCTTGACCGCGTGCCCCACCAGGTGCGCACACGAGTGGCGGATGATTTCCACGCCTTCAGGGTCTTTAGGCGTAATGATTTGCAAAGTTGCATCATGGTTGATGGTGTCACAAGCATCTACCAAGCGGCCATCTACCTTGCCTGCCACCGTATTTTTGGCCAAACCGGGGCCAATGGAAGCGGCAACTTCGGCCACGGTTACCGGGCCGGGAAATTCGCGCCGAGAACCGTCGGGGAGAGTGATGTGGACTGCATTCGTCATGATGAAAATGAATCTTCAAAAAATAAAAGCCCAAGGCAACCGTAAAAGCCACAAAGCCTTTGGGCCGGATAGCAATTAGCAAATAAGCCGAGTGGCAAACAAACCGCCCATGCAAAAACATGCTTGTTGCGAGAGGTTGCTCTGTACGCGCCCCCTTTCGCCATGCACGCAAGGTCAAGACGCATTTAGCAAGCTACTTGCCCTGCCCTGACGGCCCGGGAACGTGTTTTTGCATTTTGTAAAAGGGTCGATTCTATCTGCAACACATACCCAATGCCCGGCAAGAGGCACTGCGCCGTACCCAAACACGGCATACACGCGTTACACTGATGCCATTATTGAACCGTTATCAAACCGACTTGAGACAACGCCTCCACTCTGATGGCCTAGTACATTGAGCGCCACCGAGAGGATGACCGCAGGAAGACACATGGCACATTACGCTCCCCCTTTTGAAATTCATATCCACGGAGAAATCCCCCTGCGCCCCGAAGTCCAGTCCCAGGATGTGCAAGAGGCCCTGAAGCCTTTGTGGCGCTACGCAGGGGCCAAATCGCTGGAAGATGGCCGCATCAGCGCCTACGAAGAAGAGCCCGGCATCCAATACGATGCGCGGCAAAACATGTTGCGCATTTGCTGGACCGTGCGCGGCGGCGAGGATTTTCGCCAAAACATCGACGATATGTGCATGAACCTCAACGAGCTGGCCAGCATGGGCACGGCGATTGAAGTCACGTTTTACGATGCCGAATTTGACGACGAAGACGGAGCCGACCGCGAAGAAGACTCGCGCGATGACTTCATGGTGGTATTTGTAGGCCCTACGCCAGCAGCCATCATGCAAGTACAGCGTGACTTGCTCGTGCGCGATGTGACCAATATGATGGAACGCCACTTCGACGCGCTGGAACTTACCGGCATCGTGCAAGAGATTGATCGCCTGTTCAGCCAACGCTTTGATGCGCTGGTGGAATCGCTGGAGCTGGGGCGCCCGCCCAAAGGCGGCAGTGGCAGCAGCGGGCACCGCCCATCCAGCGGCCGCAACAAGCCTAAGCATTTGCACTAGGATTCTCCATTTTTACGGTATGCACCTATACAAACATACTATTCGATACATGCTAAAAATTTATAACAACCATTCTCAAAATCATAAAAAATTGCTCGTCTTTTTGATTGACTTTTCATTGTTTTGCTCAAACAGTGCGATCTCTCTTGACAAAAATAGAGTTTTTGAACCTCCAAAAACAAGATAATTACTTAACAAATTAAAATATCAAGAAAGATTAATTTATAAACACCCGTGCAGTCTGATGAGCATAAAACATTAAAAGGCAGCATCACATTTCAGAAGAGCATAACATTCAACCATCTACGTATCACACAAACCATAAGGAAACAAATTTAAAAGAATTAAGTAAAATAGTCAATAAAAATTTAAATCACATCATATGCTATAACAAAGCCACAAAAAATACTTATTGACTTAAGTGCTAAATATCATATATTTGCTTTAAAATGATGAGAGGTTCATAACCAATACTTCTATCAAAAACTATCACTACCAAATTTTCTTATCAGCAACTTATCACCCAATATTTCGCCGCAATCGCTCCTCTGCCTACAGTAACGGATAAAATCGTACCCCTAATGCCAAACCAAACAATATCTGGACTAGAG
>CAYUAF010000062.1:7120-9903 GCA_964442555.1 uncultured Allobrachymonas sp. | reverse complement strand
GCACTCTCTATCATTCAGTGAACAAGAAAAAAGGCCTGGCAGTTTCCCGCCAAGCCTTTTCATGCTTTTTACTACTAGCGATCTCTATTTCATCAAGTAGCGATATCGATCCGCCCCAGCAGCAGGTATTCCATCAGCGCCTTTTGCACGTGCATGCGGTTTTCGGCCTCATCCCACACAACAGATTGGGGGCCTTCCAGCACGTCTGCGGTTACTTCTTCGCCGCGGTGGGCGGGCAGGCAGTGCATGAACAGGGCTTCGGGCTTGGCCTGGGCCATCATGGCGGCGTCTACGCACCAATTGGCAAAGGCTTGTTTGCGCGCTTCGTTTTCGGCCTCGTAGCCCATGCTGGTCCATACATCGGTGGTGACTAGGTCTGCGCCTTTGCAGGCTTCGTGCGGGTCTTTGAAGAATTTGACGTGATCGCCCAGTTCCACGCCGGCAATGGTGCTGTCAATGCCGTAGCCGGTGGGGGTGCTTACGTGCACGGTAAAGCCCAGTATTTTTGCGGCTTGCAGCCAGGTGTTGGCCATGTTGTTGCCATCGCCTACCCAGGCAACGGTTTTGCCTGTGATGGAGCCGCGGTTTTCGCTGTAGGTGAAGATGTCGGCCAGGATTTGGCAGGGGTGGTATTCGTTGGTGAGGCCGTTGATGACGGGTACGCGCGAGTGGGCGGCAAAGCGCTCGATTTTGCTTTGCTCGAAGGTGCGGATCATCACGATATCGACCATGCGGCTGATGACGCGGGCGGTGTCTTCAATCGGCTCGCTGCGGCCCAGTTGGCTGTCGCCCGTGGTGAGGTGCACCACGCTGCCGCCCATTTGGTACATGCCCGCTTCAAAGCTGACGCGGGTGCGGGTACTGGCTTTTTCAAAGATCATGGCCAGCGTGCGGTCGGGATCGGCAAAGGGTTGGTATTTTTCAAATGCCTTGAATTTGGCTTTGATGAAGGCCGCGCGCTTGAGCAGGTGGGCGTATTCGTCGGCGGTCAGGTCGGAGAATTGCAGGTAGTGTTTCATGGGGAGGCGGGGGTGTTAAAACAATGAAAATGCGACCCGGCATCGGGCCTTGATTGTGCCTGGTTATGCCTGCCTGGCATAGGTAAGCAGGCGGTAAAAGTCAGGCAGCGAGAAACTCCTTGATCAGCGGCACGAGGATGGCGGCGATTTCGTCCGCTTCTTGCTGGCTCAGAATCAGTGGCGGCACCAAGCGCACCACTTTGTCGGCGGTTACGCTCATCAGCAAGCCGCGCTCCAGCGCCTTGCCCAGCAGTTCGGCGCAGGGCTTGTCCAGCTCGATGCCGATCATCAGGCCTTGGCCGCGCACTTCTTTAAAGCCTGCCACGCCCGCCAGGCCGGTGCGCAGGGCGTTTTGCAGGTGGGCGCCGGTTTGTTCGGCGTTGTGCAGCAGGTTTTCTTCTTCCATGATGCGCAAGGTCTCTACCCCCGCGCGCATGGCCAGCGGGTTGCCGCCAAAGGTGGTGCCGTGGTTGCCTGGCTGGAAGATGTCTGCCGCCTTGGGGCCGGCCACGACTGCGCCAATGGGCACGCCAGAGCCAAGGCCCTTGGCCAGCGGCATGACGTCGGGCACGATGCCCGCCCACTGGTGGGCAAACCATTTGCCGGTGCGGCCTATGCCGCATTGCACTTCGTCGATCATCAGCAGCCAGTCGCGCTCGTCGCACAGCTGGCGCACCTGGCGCAAGTAGTCGGCACGGGCGGAATTGACGCCGCCTTCGCCCTGAATGGTCTCAAAGAATACGGCTACCACGCTGGGGTTGCCTGCGGTGGCTTTTTTCAGCGCGTCGATATCGTTTAGCGGCACGCGGATAAAACCTTCTACCAGCGGCTCAAACCCTTTTTGCACCTTGGGGTTGGCCGTGGCCGACAGGGTGGCGATGCTGCGGCCGTGAAAGGCTTTTTCGCACACCACGATCTGCGGCTTGTCAATGCCCTTGTCGTGCCCGAATTTGCGGGCCAACTTCAGGGCGGCTTCGTTGGCCTCCAGCCCCGAGTTGCAGAAAAACACATTGCGCATGCCGGAAAGCTGCACCAGTTTGGCGGCCAGCTCTTCTTGCAGGGGCACGTGAAAGTAGTTGCTGCAATGGATCATTTTGCCGACCTGGTCTTGCAGCGCAGGCACGAGCTTGGGGTGTTTGTGCCCCAGGGTATTGACTGCAATGCCGCCCAAGGCATCGAGATAACGCTTGCCGTTGGTATCCCACACGTAGCAGCCCTGCCCGTGCGACAGGGCAATGGGCAGGCGGCCATAGGTATTCATGACATGGGGCGAGGCGGGCGCGGCAGGGTGTGACATGGCAGTGCAATGCTTCCAAAAAACAAGGGAGGATTCCGGAACAACGGGCACTGCAATCCATGTTTGCAACATATTTGCAAAAAACACGCCCATGGCTGCCGGAGCAAGTGAATTAAAGATTGTAGGCCGCAAATTCGCCCATTTGGCGCACACACAGCGGTGCCAGCCGCCACGGCAATGCGTGCGCAAACCGCTGTGCTGCCTGGCCAGATGCGCGCTATTGGCTCGGCCTGCCACGTTGGCGCGTTTGCCCCCAAGCCTGTGTTTGCGGAAAGTGTCCGGAAAGAGGCCGCAAAGGAACCACCGAGAAACCGCAAAGGAACCAAAAAGAGGCAACTGTGGCTATTGGTTGATTGGCCGATTGAGTGATTAGCCGCCGTGTTTTTCGCTATTTCATAAGCTGGGATAATTACCCACCATGAACATCATCATCAAAGACGAAGCCGGCATTGCCGCCATGCGCACTG
>CAYUAF010000062.1:0-7020 GCA_964442555.1 uncultured Allobrachymonas sp. | reverse complement strand
CCCACCATGAACATCATCATCAAAGACGAAGCCGGCATTGCCGCCATGCGCACTGCGTGCAGATTGGCGTCCGAAGTGCTGGATGAGCTTACCCCCCATATCCGCCCCGGCATTTCTACGCTGGAAATTGATCAAATCTGCGCCGCCGTCATGCAGCGCCAAGGCACCACGTCGGCCAGCAAGGGCTACCAGCCCAACGGCTACCCGCCCTACCCCGGCCATGTGTGCACATCGGTCAATCATGTGGTGTGCCACGGCATTCCCAACGACAAGCCGCTGAAAAAAGGCGATATCGTCAATGTGGATGTCACCGTCATCAAAGACGGCTGGTACGGCGACAACAGCCGCATGTTTGAGATTGGCGACGTCTCCATTGCCGCGCGCCGCCTCAACACGCTCACGTACGAGGCCATGTGGCTGGGTATTCAGCAAGTCAAGCCCGGCGCGCGGTTTGGCGATATCGGCCACGCCATTCAGAAATTTGCCGAGCAACACAATCTGTCGATCGTACGCGAGTTTTGCGGCCACGGCGTGGGGCAGAACTTTCACGAAGACCCACAGGTGCTGCACTACGGCAAGCCCGGCACGGGCGCAGAGCTGAAGCCGGGCATGATCTTTACCATCGAGCCTATGCTCAACCTGGGCCGCCGCGACATCAAAGAGCTGCCCGACGGCTGGACCATCGTGACCAAAGACCGCTCCCTCTCCGCCCAGTGGGAGCACACCGTGCTGGTAACGCCCACTGGCTACGAGGTGCTGACCTTGTCCGCCGGCTCGCCGCTCTTGCCCGGCTTTGTAACGGCTACAGCAACCTGATCGGACGCCTGCTGCATTGCCTTGCCAGTCCCATTTGCCATGCACACCATGAAGCATCTTTTTTGCAAACAGCTTTTTCCCAAACGTTGGTTTGCTTTGGCATGGACCAGCCTGCTGCTGGCCTGCGCCCAGGTCGCACCTGCCACATCGCCCGGCCTGCCGCCCGATCTGGTAGGCATTTGGGCCGACCACACTGCCAAGCTGCGCGACAACCGATGGTTGGTTTCGGGGCAGGCGCTGTATCTGGCGGCAGATGGCAGCGGTGCGATAGTTGCCGGCCCGCCGCCTATCGGTATGCGCATCCAGGCCACGTTCAATGCGCAACAGAACGTGCTTTCCATTCAACTGATCGAAAAAGGGCAAGTGATTAAAACCGTGCAGGCGCTTTATCACCCGGGCAACAAAACGATTGACATCGGCACTGCCGCCAAGCCCCAGCCACTTGCCAAACGTTCGGACGTGATGGACGCCCGGCTCAAACAAGGCTTGGGGCTGTAAGTTTTGCCACCCCAAACGATTGCCAAGCAACGACTGCAAAACTGCAATTGCAACGCCATTGCAGCCCGGTTCACAGTTCGCCAACAACCCGCCTCCTGATGTGAACACCCCGCCCCCCCTTGCCGCCCTGCGCCTGCGCTACCAGCAAGATAAACAGGCGCTGCTGAACGCCCCTGCGCCGCGCCGCAGTGCAGCCCCGCCTTTGCGGCAATTGGCACGCCTGGCCGAACGGCTGCTGCTGCAACTGTGGCAGGCACACCAATTGCACCGGCACGCCATGGCGCTAGTCGCCGTAGGGGGGTTGGGCCGGGGCGAGCTGTATCCGCATTCGGATATCGACGTGCTGATCTTGCTGCCCGAATCTGGCGACGAAGCCTTGGCCGAACAAGCCGCCGCCTTTGTGCGCAGCTGCTGGGACGCCGGGCTGGACATTGGCTCCAGCGTGCGCACCACCGCCCAATGCGAGCAAGCCGCCGCCAGCGACAACACCGTGCAAACCGCCCTGCTGGAGCGCCGCCTGCTCACCGGCGACCCCTTGCTTTATCAAACGCTTGAGCTGGCCTGCGCGCGCAGCCTGCACCCCTATGCGTTTTACCGCGCCAAACTGCACGAAATGCGCCAGCGCCACGCCCGGCTTGGCAACACCCCTTACGCGCTGGAGCCGGACTGCAAAGAATCCCCCGGCGGGCTGCGCGACCTGCAAACCGTAGCCTGGGTGGCGCGTGCCGCAGGCTACGGCAACACGTGGCGCGAGCTGCAACAGCAAAACCTGATTACCGCTTACGAACTGCGCCAAATCCACCGGCAGCACGCCCTGTTGCGGCGCATACGTTGGCAGTTGCACCGGCTAGCTGGCCGCAACGAAAACCGCCTGCTGTTCGACCTGCAAAACCCCGTGGCCCAGCAACTGGGCATAGCCCCGCGCATAAGCCCCCCGCGCAGCGCCGCCCAGCGCCAGCGCCCTGCCCGCGCCAGCGCGCCCGACCCCATGCGCCCGGGCGAAATGCTGATGCGGCGCTACTACACCGCCGCCAAAGGCGTAACCCAACTCGTGCAGATCGTGCTGCTCAATATCGCCGAGCGCCTGCGCGACAGCGGCCACACCCTGCGGCACGACCCCAGCCCCGCAGCCGGCAAGCCGGCACCTGCCGCCAGCAACCCGGTAGCCAACAACGCCGGGCTGCAAGCCGACTACCTGGCCGCGCTGCGCCCGCGCAGCCTGCGCCCCATCAACCCGCGCTTTGCCGAAAACAACGGCCTACTCGAAGTCACCAGCGACGACCTGTACCAACACCAGCCCCAGGCCATTCTCGAAACATTCCTCCTCTACCAGCAGCAGGGCCTGCGCGGCTTATCAGCACGCACGCTGCGCGCCCTGTATAACGCGCACCACGTCATGAACCACGCTTTTCGGGCAAACCCGATCAACAAGCGGCAGTTCATGCACATCCTGCAAGCGCCGCACGGCGTAACGCACGCCTTGCGGCTCATGAACCAGACATCGGTGCTGGGCCACTACCTGCCGCCCTTTCGCAAAATCGTGGGGCAAATGCAGCACGACCTGTTCCACGTATACACGGTAGACCAGCACACCCTCATGGTGGTGCGCAACATCCGCCGTTTTTTCGATGCCGAACACGCGCACGAATACCCGCTGTGCTCGCAACTGGCCGCCAACTGGCGCGACCCGTGGATTCTGGTGGCCGCAGCCCTGTTTCACGACATTGCCAAAGGGCGCGGCGGCGATCATTCCCTACTGGGCGAGCAGGAAGTGCGCCGCTTTGCCAGGCAGCACAGCGTTTCGCCGGATGACACCGAACTGCTGGCCTTTTTGGTGCGCGAGCACCTGAGCCTGAGCCAATGCGCCCAAAAAGAAGATTTGGCCAACCCCGCCGTAATCGCCCGCTTTGCCCAACTGGCCGGCACCGAACGGCGACTCACCGGCCTATATCTGCTCACCGTGGCAGACATTCGCGGCACCAGCCCCAGAGTGTGGAGCAACTGGAAAGCCCATTTGCTCGAAGAGCTGTACCGCGCCACACTGCACGCCCTGGGCGGCCACCTGCCCAGCCAGGAAGAGCTGGTGCAGGCCCGCAGCAGCGGCGCCCTGATCGAAATGGTGCGCCACGCCGCCATGCCGCACACGGCGCACCTGCAACTGTGGCAAACGCTGGATGCGGGCTACTTCCTGCGGCATGACGCCAACACCATTGCCTGGCACACCCGCCACCTGGCGCCACACGCCGGGCAAGGCCACGCGCAAAACCGCACCATCGTCAAAGCCCGCCCCGCCCCGCATGGCGACGGGCTGCAAGTGCTGGTATACACGCGCGACCGCCCCGCCCTGTTCGCCCACATCTGCGGCTACTTTGCCCAAACGGGTTGCAGCATTCTGGATGCACGCATCCACACCACCAACGATGCATATGCGCTCGACACGTTCCAAATCACCAGCCCCCGCCTGGCCGAACAGTATGCAGACGCGCGCGCACTGTCCCATCTGGAAGCCGATATGCAAGCCGCCCTGCAACACGCGCTGGATGCAGACGCCCCCCTGCCTGCCATGCCGCAGGGGCGGCCGTCGCGGCGGGCGCGCAGCTTTCCCATGGAGCCGTACATCCAGCTGGATGCCGAAGAAAAAAACGCGCGCTGGCGCTTGGCCATCCACGCCAGCGACCGCCCCGGCCTGCTGTACCAAATCGCCCGCGTGCTCACCCTGCACGGCATCGGCGTGCAGCTGGCCAAAATCTCTACCATGGGCGAGCGGGTGGAAGACACTTTTCTGATAGAAGGCCAGGCCTTGCACATCCCAACACTGCGCGCGCAGCTGGAGCAAGACCTGTTCGAGGCTATTGCAGGCGAATAGCTTTTTTAATCACAACCCGAAGGGAACATGCCCTAGACACGCCTTGGTGAGATATGCCCCGTCAAGCCTGCTCCCGCTCGGCCAAATCCAGTTCTTCGGCCATGCGCGCAATTTGGTATTGCCGCGCCACCAGTGCCGCGTGGTACACCCGCTGATACGCGGACGAGCCAGGCAGGCTGCCCTTGGGCGTCATATGCAGCACCCAGGCAAATTCAGCCGCAAACAGCACGATGAGCGAGGAGTAGTACACCCAGATCATCAGCGCCACCACCGAACCGGCCGCGCCATAGACCGATGCCGTGACCGTGGTGCCCAAGTACAGGCCAATCACTTTCTTGCCTACGCTGAACAGCAAAGCCGCCAGCAGCGCGCCCGGCAACACCATGCGAAACGAGGGGCGGCGCGAGGGCAGCCACAGCATCAGCGTGATGAACAACAGCAACAGCAGCAGAAACGACAGCAAGGGATGAAAGGTACTGGCCACTTGCAACACATCGGGCATGTATTGCTGCATCCAGCGCTCAAAAATCGCAAGCACTGCCGACAACAACAGCGAGGCCATCATCAGGCAACCAATGGCAAACAAAACGGCAAAGGTGAGCATGCGCGTGAGCACCACTTCGCGAATGCTTTGCCACACGGTCTGCTTTTTGTGGCGCGAGGGCGGCACCATCCAGATGTGGTCGAGTGCCTCTCGCAATTCCACCAACACACCCGAGGCCCCCATAAGCAAAAAGACCAAAGCCATGGCCGATGCCGCAGCCCCTTCCGATTTGCGCTGGGTCGCCATCAACAGGCTTTCGATCAAAGCGCCGGCTTTGTCACCCGCCAGATTGCTGGCCGCCTCTACCAACTGCGCCTGCGCCGTGCCCTGCCCAAAAAACAGGCCCACCACCCCCACCACAATCACCAGCAGCGGCGCCAGGCTCAGCACCATGTAGTAAGAAAGCGAGGCCCCGTGCCGCAGGCAGCTGTCATCCATCCACTTGCTGAAGCTGGCCCACAGCAGGCCAAACACATAGCGCAGCATCCGCACAATCGACATGATCCGTGCGTCCTCAGGCTTGCGGTTCTTTCAGCGCATTGGCCCACTGCACCTCGGGCGTGGTGGACAACAGCTCTTCCAGCGTGGTGCTGCCATCGGCCACGCGCAAAGCGCCCGAAAGGCGCAGCGGGCGCATGCCATCGCGCATGCCCTGACGGCGCAGGGCGTCGATATCCGGCTGCGGCGTTACCAATGATCTGAACGCTTCGCTGATCGTCAGCAGCTCGTAAATGCCCGTGCGGCCCCGGTAACCTGTCATGCGGCATTCCAGGCAACCCACGGCACGGTAGCCGCGGTATTCGCCAGTCAGGCTCCAGGGTTTGATCGCATCGGTCAGCAGCGTTTTTTGCTCGCCGCTTTCGTCAGGCTGGCGGCAGTGCGGGCACAAGGTGCGCGCCAGCCGCTGCGCCAGCACGCCGATGAGCGTAGCGTTGATCAGGTAGTTGGGCACGCCCAGCTCGATCAGGCGCGTAATGGCCGAAGGCGCATCGTTGGTATGCAGGGTGGATAGCACCAAGTGCCCCGTCAGCGCCGCCTGTATGGCCATATCGGCTGTTTCCAGGTCGCGAATCTCGCCCACCATGATGATGTCGGGGTCTTGCCGCATGAGGGTGCGCACTCCTTCGGCAAAGCCAAAGTCCAGCTGCGGCTGCGCCTGCGTCTGGTTAAAAGACGGCTCAATCATCTCGATCGGGTCTTCAATCGTGGCAACGTTTACTTCTTCTGTTGCCAGGCGCTTGAGTGTGGAGTACAGCGTCGTCGTTTTGCCCGAGCCGGTCGGCCCGGTGACCAGCACAATGCCGTGCGCACGCTTTACCAGCTGCTCCCAGCGTTGCTCGTCATGCCGCGAAAAGCCCAGCGCATCCCAGGTTTTAACGACCGCATCGGGGTCAAAAATACGCATCACCAGCTTTTCGCCAAACGCCGTGGGCATGCTCGAGAGGCGCATTTCCACCTCATCACCCTGCATATTGCGTGTTTTGATGCGCCCATCCTGCGGGCGACGGCGCTCAACCACGTCCATGCGCGCCAGCAGCTTGATACGCGCCGTCATGGCCGCCTGCACGCCACTGGGAATTTGGTACACCGTGTGCAAAACGCCATCAATGCGAAAACGCACTACGGCCTGGTCGCGCCTAGGCTCCAGGTGGATATCGCTGGCGCGCTGCTCAAACGCGTATTGCCACAGCCAATCCACCAGCTGCACCACGCCTTTGTCGTTGGCGTCGAGGTTCTTGTTTTTGCCCAAATCCACCAACTGTTCAAAGCTGGCGATATTGCTATTGCCGCCCGATTTGCTCGCGGCCGAAACCGATTTGGACAGGCTGTAAAACTCGGTGGTGTAGCGTGCAATATCCTGCGGGTTGCTCACTACCAGATTGACCTTGCGCCGCGTTTGGCGCTCCACTTCGCTGATCCAGTCGGTCACAAACGGCTCTGCCGTTGCCACCACCATTTCTTGCGGCGAAACTTGCACGGGCAGCACCTTGTGGCGCTCGGCATACGCCAGGCTCATGGCGTCGGACACCTTGCCCAAATCGGCCTTGAGCGGATCGATGCGCAAATACGGCAAGCCCGCATGCTGCGCCAAAACCCGCGTCAAATCTTCGATATCGAGCTTTTTGCCATCACTGGCACGCGCCACATTCAATTGCGCCAACCGCACCAAAGGGTGCTGGCTACTTTCCATAACCGAGCAGCGATCCACAATGCGCTGATGTTCATCCACGCTGATGACGCGATCCAGCAGCAGCCACTTGGCCAGGCGCTGCCAGTCCAGCGGAACAAAAGTAGA
>CAYUAF010000061.1:2222-9959 GCA_964442555.1 uncultured Allobrachymonas sp. | reverse complement strand
ATATTGACAGCAGCATGCCGTCGTTAAAAGAAAAAAACGACCAAACACAAACGAATCATGAGAATAAAACAAAAATCCACCTATCTCGACTTGATATTGAAGCCAAGGCCGATTCCATCGACATCAACGATATACACATTGGTGCATTGCAAATACGCAACCATGCCGAATACACCCTTTGCGAAGACGGTATAGCCTACGCTTATGATGGCGGAAGCATCACTATCCGCGACCAAGCGAAGATTGACGATCTTTTGATCGAGAGCCGAGGCGGCAGAAATATCACGCTACACAACACCGCCTCTATCAAAAACATGACTTTGCACACTGCGCCAGACATCGGCATTAAGCTGGACCGCATTGATGCCTATCAACGCATGAACTGGAAGCCATTGCCTCCCCTGAAGCGGTCAGATATTCGTTCCGACTCGGATCAAGGCATATGCAGATTCCGCAATAGTTCTGATATCAGATCCTCTGATGTGCAAGCGGCAGCGCAATCCGCGTCAGCAGCTTCACGCACTACCGATGCGGCATCACAGCCTGCAACCGATACGCAGGCTTCTGTGCGTTAGTCATTCAAAATATTGGCAAGCATCACGCACTAAAACCAGATTGATACACACTACCAGTGTGGTGCAACAGGTTAATGGTGCAGCCCTTTTTCATCTGGCTCGTCGATAGAGGTGCTCACCATACTCACCTGCTGCCCCTTGGCTTTGCGCCACACATAAAGTGCATAGCCGCTGGTGGCGTACACCACAAACAGGCCAAACAGCACGGTGGGCGGCTCGATATTGATGAGCGCAATGCCCAGCACCGCCAGCACCAAAATGGTAAAGGGCACGCTGCGTTTGCCGCCAAATTCTTTAAAGCTGTAGAAGGGGATATTGGTCACCATGGTCAGCCCGGCAAACAGGGTCACGGCAAACATGCACCACGACAAATCCTTGCGCGCAATCTCCGCCCCCCAAAAAACGTGCAGCATGTGCTCAAACCAAGGCACTTCGTAGCGGTGGCTGAACACCTGGCTGGTTAGCCACACAAAGCCCGCAACCAATGCCGCTGCGGCTGGCGACGGCAGCCCCTGAAAATAGCGTTTGCTAATCACCGCCGTATTGACGTTGAAGCGAGCCAGGCGCAAGGCCGCGCAGGCGCAATACACAAAGGCGGCAATCCAGCCCCAGCGGCCCAATGGTTGCAAGGCCCACTCGTAAGCAATCAAGGCGGGGGCAGCGCCAAAGCTCACCATGTCTGAAAGGGAGTCCATCTGTTCGCCAAATGCGCTTTGGGTGTGCGTTAGCCGCGCCACGCGGCCATCGAGGCTATCGAGCACCATGGACGCAAATACGCCCATCGCGGCCAAATCAAAACGCCCATTCATCGACATGACTACGGCATAAAACCCGCCGAACAAAGCTGCCAGCGTGAACAGATTAGGCAACACATAAATACCTTTATTCGGTTTGTGTACGGCAGGCAGCTCGGTAATGGTTGCGGGGGCGTGTTTGTGCAAAGGAGATGGCTGGGACATGTGCTGTTATCTTTGGTAATGATGGGGTTGAGCAATCCACGTACTGCGGGCGCGCTTGGGTGATGAAGAGCTGCGCCCGTTCCGCTTGCTGTGCCGCGCGTACGGAGCTGCAACACGGCACTGCCAATCGGGCGCATACGTGGTTTTGCCACAGGCGTTATCTTATACACCCCTCGCCCATATATTGCTGTTGGCAGGCACACCAACACATGCGGCGCATGTGCTGCAAGCCGCAGCAAAAGCTCAAACAAAAAAGCCACCGCCTTAGCGATGGCTTTTGCACAAATATGAAACCTGTATGCGCCGATATATGTGCCGGTGCGCCCATGCAGCACCGGCGCAGCACGGCTTATTGCACGACTTGGCGCAGTTCGCCGCGGGCATAGCGCTGCGCCATATCGACCAGCGCAATACCTTTGATCTTGGCGCCTTGGCCTTCGCAACCAAAGTCCAGATAACGCTGCTTGCACAGCGCTTTGGCCGCCTCGCGGGCAGGCTTGAGCCATTCGCGCGCATCGAATTTTTCGGGATTTTCATGCAGGAATTTACGCACGGCACCCGTCATGGCCAGGCGGATGTCGGTATCGATATTGACCTTACGCACGCCGTATTTAATGGCTTCCTGAATTTCTTTGATTGGCACGCCGTAGGTTTCTTTGATCTTGCCGCCATACTGGTTGATGATGGCCAGCAACTCTTGCGGCACGCTGGAAGAACCGTGCATAACCAAGTGCGTATTGGGAATACGCGCATTGATTTCCTTGACGCGGCTAATGGCCAGCACATCGCCTGTGGGCGGGCGTTTGAACTTGTACGCGCCGTGGCTGGTGCCGATGGCAATCGCCAAAGCGTCCAGCTGCGTGGCTTGCACGAATTTGGCGGCTTCTTCGGGGTCGGTCAGCATCTGGCTGATATCGAGCTTGCCTGCTGCGCCAATGCCGTCTTCCTCGCCCGCCTCGCCTGTTTCCAAAGAACCCAGGCAGCCCAACTCGCCTTCAACCGTAGCGCCGATTTTGTGCGCCATTTCCACGACCTTTTTAGTCACATCCACGTTGTATTCAAAGCTGGATGGGGTCTTGCCGTCTTCCATCAGGCTACCGTCCATCATCACCGAGCCAAAGCCCAGCGCCAAAGCGCCCTCGCACACAGCCGGGCTAGTACCGTGATCTTGGTGCATGACCAGCGGAATATGCGGATACGCCTCGGAAGCAGCGGCAATCAGGTGCTTGATGAAGCTCTCGCCCGCGTATTTGCGCGCGCCGGCACTGGCTTGCAGAATAACGGGGGCGCCCACCTCATCGGCAGCGCTCATGACAGCATGAACCTGCTCCAGGTTATTGACGTTGAAAGCGGGGATGCCGTAGCCGTTTTCGGCGGCGTGATCCAATAGTTCGCGCATGGAAACAAGTGCCATTTGATAACTCCCTAGTTGAGGTTGCAATAAAACAGATCGCCTGCCCGCCATACCCATCATTTGCAATACGGCGCAGGCAAATTCAAATTCTTCAAAATCCCAATCCGGCTTGCGCAGCCAACTTCCAGCGCGCCTGTGTCTGGCGCGCACAGCATATCCTGCTTTCGATTCTACCTGCCTGCCGTGCCCCCACCAATATTGCGCACAAACAAGCAGAAAGTCCGCACGGCAACTCGGCAAAAGCTGGCGTTTTTACCTCCCTGCCAACAAAACACCTACAGGCCATACTGGATTAGCATTTAAAGATGACCCTTTACTTGCTCACCAAATCGGTCAGTTTGTCCGCCTCAAAGTGTTCATCACGCGCGGCGTCTTCGGGCACGGGGGCGCAATTTTCCAGTTGGCCGGAGAGTTTTTCAACCGCCTGCCACAGCAAGGCGATTTGGTGTTCGTGGCCAGCGGCGTTGTCAATCAAGCCGCGCATGGCCTGGCTCAAGGGGTCGTCTTTTTGCGTGACGCCATAGGCCGAAAAGCCCATGTTGGCAGCGGCTTTTTCGCGTTTGGCATCGTCTGGCTGGATGATGCGCGCCGGGTTGCCTACTGCCGTTGCGCCTGCCGGCACGGGCTTGATGACGACGGCGTTGCTGCCCACGCGGGCGCCGTCGCCCACTTCAAATCCACCCAGCACTTTGGCGCCAGCGCCTACAACAACGCCTTTGCCCAAGGTGGGATGCCGCTTGGTGCCTTTGTAGAGCGAGGTGCCGCCCAAGGTGACGCCATGGTAGATGGTGCAATCGTCGCCTATTTCGGCGGTTTCTCCAATGACGACGCCCATGCCGTGATCGATGAATACGCGCTCGCCGATTTTTGCGCCAGGGTGAATTTCAATGCCGGTGAGAAAGCGGCTCCAATGCGAGATCCAGCGCGCCAGCCAGGTGTGACCCCAGTTCCAGCATCGGTGCGCCATGCGGTGCATCACCAGCGCATGAAAGCCCGGGTAGGAAAACACAACGTCCCAGCGGCTGCGGGCCGCCGGGTCACGCTCGAGGATGCATTGAATATCAGAACGAATACGCGCAAACATCGGGCAAGTGTACTGCGATCCATGCGCCATCGCGTGTATATGCTTATGCCGCGCATCGCCCCTTGGCTATTAGAAACTGCGGGGGCTGCGGGGCAACTGTGGCGCGGCTATGGGGCAGATTCGGGCACATGGTGTCTCAAAAAACGCCTGCTAAGGTACATGCGACAAGCACATCGGCAGAGCGTTTTTTTGCTCGCACCGCGTGGCGTTTTTTGCAACCTGCGCCAAGGCACATGCTGAATAAGCAAACGCTTTTGCCGCCTTGGCTGCTCCCTGCTGCTTGTACCGTTTGCACCGCTCTTGCCTCCTTCGCCCTTTTCGCCCGGCCCGCAAGCGCTTGCGCCCTGTACGGAAGGCCCCCATGCATGAGCCACCGTGCACGCGGCAGCACAAAACTACGCTACGCGCCCCGGCAGACGCAGGATGTGTGCGGCGGCCTCTGGCGTGCTGCATGGCGGGATGACGCCCAGCAGCGGCGCGGGCAGGCGCGCCTGCAAGGCGCTCAGGTTGTCTTCCCAGCGCGACATGGCGGGGTCGATGCGGTTGGCGATCCAGCCTGCCAGCGGCAGCCCGGCAGCGGCAATGGCCTGCGCGCTTAGCAGGGCGTGATTGATGCAGCCCAGCCGCATGCCGACGACGAGGATGACCGGCAGGCCGAGCCGGCGGGCCAGATCAGCCGTGTCGCGCTGCGCATCGAGCGGTACGCAAAAACCGCCCACGCCTTCGACCAGCACGGCGTCGGCCTGGCTGCAAAGCGCATCAAAGGCGGCGGCGATGCGTTCAATGTCGATGTGCTCGCCGGCTTCGCGCGCGGCAATGTGTGGCGCAATCGGCGGCGCGAACAGATAGGGATTGACGAGCGGGCGCGGCGCGTCGATGCCAGATGCCGCAACCAGTGATTCGACATCGTCGTTCTTGCCGGCTGCATCGACGCCGGCGGCGATTGGCTTCATGCCGATGGCGCGGACGCCCTGCCGCTTCAGCACATGCAGCAGCGCGCAGGTGGCAAAGGTTTTGCCAACTTCGGTGTCGGTGCCGGTGACGAACCAGGCATGCGGGCAGGCGGGCGTGCGGGCAAGCGGTGGATGGGCGTTCATGGTCTGGCGTAGGCAAAGAGGATGTCGTAACTGGCGGGCAAGCCTTCGGCGGTACGGAAGCGCTCGTAGGCCGACTCGACCTTGTGCCAGGCGGCGCGCCCCATCATGCCGCCGCGGCCGCCTTCGCCGACGTTCTGCGCACCAATGGCCTTGACCGCGCGCAACAGGGTCTTGAGGTCGGGGTAGTGAATGGCGCACCGTTCGCGCCGGAGTTCGATCTGTGTGAATCCGGCGCTGTCCAGCGCGGCGGCAATCGCATCCGGCGCGCTGAAGCGCAGCGTGTGGCGATAGGCGTCGATGCCGGAAAACGCCTCGCGTATTTCGTGAAAGGTGTTCGGTCCCAGGGTGCTGACGGCCAGCCAGCCGCCGGGGCAGAGCACGCGCCGGGCTTCGGCGAACACGGCATTGGCGTCGCACCACTGGATGCTCATGCTCGACCACCAGAGATCAAAGCATTGCGCCGGCATGGGCAGGCGCTCGATGTCGGCGGTGAAGCATGCGTCCATGGTCGGGCGGGCGCGTTCGACCATCGTCGGCGCAAAGTCGGCGCCGGTGATGTGCGCCTGCGGCCAGCGTTGGCGCAGGATGCGCGCGCCGAAGCCGGTGCCGCACCCTGCGTCGAGAATCCGCGCGGGCGGCGTTTCGGGGTTCAGGCTGCCGAGCAGCATGTCGCAGGCGCGGCGCTGCACGATGGCGGCTGCGTCGTAACTGGCGGCGGCGCGATCGAACGATGCACGCGCGCGCTGTTTAAGGGATTGGAGCGGGCTATCGGGCGCAACAAGCATGGCAATGCTCGATCACAAGTTCGGCGAAACGCTCTGGCGCGCTCAAAAACGGCGCGTGCGCGGCGACCCGCACGGTTTCGAGCTGCGCGTGCGGCATCGTCGCGGTCAGCCAATGCGCGGCGGGAAGCGGCATGAGCGGGTCGTGCTCGCCATGAATCAGCAAAGCCGGCACATTGATCGCCGCGACCACCGGGCGCAAATCGACCGTGCCCAACCAGCCCAGCCCTTGCAGCAGGCTGGCCGTATCCGGCGTTTGCGTGGCGGCCAGCGCCTGTTGCTGCGCGCGGATGTGGCTGCGCGCCTGCGCGTCGCCCTGGTTGAGCAGGGCGATAAAGTGGCGCAGCGTTTCGGCGGGCGCTTTCTCCGTCGAGGCGATGAAGCGCGCCAACAGTTCGGGCGGCCGCGCATGCGGCCAGTCGTCGCGCTGCATGAAGCAGGGCGTGGCGCCCACGAGAATCAAGCCGGCAATATGTGCAGGCAGTTGGCGTGCGCCCTCCAGCGCTAGCAGCGCCCCCAGCGACCAGCCGCAGAGCACGCTGCCGGCGGGCAGGCGGCTGGCGATACGGCGCGCGGCATCGGCAAAACCGCCGGCATCGGGCGCGGCCGCGCCGTAGCCGGGCAAATCGACGAGGTGAATCTCCAGATGCGGCGACAAAGCGGGCAGCACGGGCACCCACGCTTGCCGCCCCAGCCCCCAGCCGTGAATCAGCGCCAGCGATGGTCGTTTCATGCGCATGCCTTCAATGCGTCGATCAGGCGATCGACCTGTTCAACGGTATGTGTGGCCGAGAGCGAAACGCGCAGCCGCGCCGTGCCTGCGGGCACTGTGGGCGGGCGGATGGCAGGCACCCACAGCCCTTGTTCGTACAGTGCGGCGGCAATGCGCAGCGCCTCATGGTTGTCGCCGATGATGATGGGCTGGATGGCCGTTGGCGACGGCATCAGCCGCCAGCGCGTGCCGGCCAACCCGTCGCGCAAGCGGGCGATCAGCGCCTGCAGGCGCGCGCGCCGCGCATCGCCCTGCTCGATCAGGTCCAGGCTGGCCAGCAGCGCGCAGGCCATGATTGGGCTTGACCCCGTCGTGAAGATGTAGGTGCGCGCGCGGCTGATCAGCCATTCGATCACCGTTTCCGAAGCGGCCACGAATGCGCCCGATGCGCCCGCGGCCTTGCCCAGCGTGCCCATCAACACGATGCGCGCCGCGCCCGGATGCCCAGACAGGCCAGAACGCATCAAGCCAAAATGCGCCAGGCTGCCGCGCCCTTGCGGGCCGAGCACGCCAAAACCGTGCGCGTCGTCCACCAGCAGCCAGGCGTTGAAGCGTTCGGCCAGCTCCAGCAGGCCCGGCAGGGGAGCCAAATCGCCATCCATGCTGAACACGGCATCGGTCAGAATCAGCTTGCGCTTGGCCGTGCTTGCGGCCAGCAAACGCACCAGCGCGGCCAGGTCGCCATGCGGGTAGCGGTGGCCTTCGGCCCCTTGCGCCTTGGCGAGCTGCACGGCATCGATCAGCGATGCGTGGTTGAGGCGGTCGGCAAAAATGGCGTCGCCGCGCCCAGCCAGCGCCGTGACCATGCCGATATTGGCCATGTAGCCGGTCGTTATCAGCAGCGCGCGCGCAAAGCCGGTGAACTGCGCGAGCCGTTGCTCCAGCGCCTCGTGCGGCGCCAGATGGCCGCTGACCAGATGCGAAGCGCCGCTGCCCACGCCCCAGCGCCGCGCGCCTGCGCATGCCGCATCAATCAGCGCCGGTTCGGCGGCCAGCCCCAAATAATCGTTGCTGCAAAAACTGATGTATTCGCTCCCATCCACCCTTGCCAGCG
>CAYUAF010000061.1:0-2122 GCA_964442555.1 uncultured Allobrachymonas sp. | reverse complement strand
ATTCAGCGGCGGCGCGGTTTGTTGGGGCGGGGCTTGATCTGCTCCGGGTTGGCCATGGTGCCACGGCATGTTTTTGCGCCGCAGGCGCAGGCCCAGAGCGAATAGGCGTCTTTTCTCGAACGCACGTCGAGGCGGTAATCCCACACCAGTTCTTCGCCCTGCCGAATGTCGCGCAGCGCGTACAGCCAGGCGCGTAGCCGCTTTTTGCCGGCCTCTTCGCGCAGTTCGCAATTGGGTTCGCAGCTGTGGTTGGCAAGCGCCGCCCAGCCGGTGCCGTTGATGCCCGTGCCGTCCGACAGACCGAGAAATTTGGTGAGGCCGTCCACATCCATATCGGGCAGCTCGCCTTCGGCGTAGCGCGTGCCTTTGTATTCGATCAGCCTTTCGCCGGTGGCCAGGTTCTGGGCGGCGAACAGCCCCATGCCGTGCAGCGGGCTTTTTCTGGCGATGACTTTCAGCGGCATGCCGTGCCTCCGGAATAGGTGCAATAGGTGTGATTGCGCAGATGCGCGGGCGTCAGGTTTAAGTCTTTGGGTATGGGCAAGCCCGATGTCAGTTTACCTGCAAGGCTTCAGACAGCGATTCGGCCAGCGCGTGGCCGAGATGTTCGATCTCCGCATCGTCGAGGATGTAAGGCGGCATGACGTAAACCGTGGTGCCGATGGGGCGCAGCAAGGTCTCGCGCGCCAGGGCGGCACGGTAGAAACGGCGGGCAAAGTGCGGGTCATCGGTTTCGACATCAAAGGCCGCCACCATGCCGCGCTGGCGCAGATGGCGCACGCGCGGGTGTTTGCCAAGCGGCGCGAGGGCGGCGGCGATTTTTTGCGCGCGCACGCGGTTTTGCGCCAGCACATCGTCTTGCGCAAAGATGTCGAGCGTGGCCAGCGCGGCGCGGCAGGCCAGCGCATTGCCGGTGTAGGAGTGCGAATGCAAAAAGCCGCGCGCCGTGGCATCGTCGTAAAAGGCCTGGTACACAGCGTCGGTCGTCATCACGATGGACAGCGGCAGGTAGCCGCCCGAGATGCCTTTTGAGAGGCAGAGAAAGTCTGGCCGGATGCCCGCCTGTTCGTATGCGAAGAAGGTGCCGGTGCGGCCGCAGCCCACGGCGATTTCGTCGCAGATCAAATGCACGTTGTGGCGGTCGCACAGCGCGCGCGCCAGGCGCAGGTATTCCGGGTCGTACATGGCCATGCCGCTGGCGCACTGAATCAACGGCTCGACGATGAGCGCGGCGATGTTCTCGCCATGCTGCGCGAGGTGCGCCTCCAGCGCGGCGGCGGCGCGGCGTGCCACATCGGCGGGCGTTTCGCCAGGTTTGGCCTGCCGCACGTCGGGCGAGGGCAAGGTGGCGGCGCTGCGCACCAGCGGCGCGTAGGCGTCCTTGAAGATGGCAACATCGGTCACGGCCAGCGCACCCACCGTTTCGCCGTGGTAGCCGCCAGCCAGGCAAAGAAACTGGTTCTTGCGCGCAAAGCCACGGTTGCGCCAGCTGTGAAAGGACATTTTCAGCGCGATTTCCGTGGCCGATGCGCCGTCGGAAGCGAAGAAGCAATGCCCCAGCGCATGCCCCGTCAGCGCCGACAGGCGCTCGGACAGCTCGACCACGGGCCGGTGCGTAAACCCGGCGAGGATGACATGCTCCAGCGCATCGAGCTGCTCGCGCAGCGCGGCGTTGATGCGCTGGTTGCCGTGGCCGAAGAGATTGACCCACCAGGAACTGATGGCATCGAGGTAGCGCCTGCCGTCAAAGTCGTACAGCCAGGCCCCCGCGCCGCGCGCAATGGGGATGAGCGGCAGCGCGCCCGCATCGGTGCTGCTGTGCTGCTTCATCTGCGTGCAAGGGTGCCAGACGGCGGCAAGGCTGCGTTGCAGGAGTTCGGCGTTGTTCATGGCGCGGGGATGAGAGCTGGAATAGGCAAAAGCTGCTGTTGCAGCAAGAATCAAGCTGGGCGGCCCCGCTCATCTAACCGCCCTGCCTTGGCACGGCCCGTGCAGGGCAGAGCAAACGGCAGAGTAAATGGCGAAGCACAAGGCAAAGCGTATGGCAGGCCGCATGCCGGGCGGCTGGTTTCAGGCCGGCGGGCAAGCGTGCCCCAGGCGGAAGAAAGGCAACGGGCAAAAG
>CAYUAF010000060.1:0-9990 GCA_964442555.1 uncultured Allobrachymonas sp. | reverse complement strand
GTGCATCGGTGTCTTTGAGGTTGTCAAGTTCCACACAAAACGGCATAGAGCCCAGGCGGCAAAGGCAAAACCTGCAAACAGCAGGCAAACCCACCACCCGGTTTTTTTGCGTTTGTGTCGATCTGGTTCGGCCATCCATTGCATGAAGTGGGTGATATCGGCCAGCGTTTTGTCGTATTCCGCGGGCAATAGCTGGCCTTGCGCCGCGCCTGCGCTTGCACCGGCGGCGCTGGCGGCTTGGGCGGATGAAGATGCCGGGCCACTTGCCTGCGTTGGCTGCAAGGCCGCCAGCACATGCGGCATGGCGGTGCCGGGGGCTACGGTGTTGTTCCAGCCGCTGCGCGTTGCGGGGTCGCGGTAAAAGCCGCGCAGGTAGTTGTAAACGTAATCCGCCCCGCTGTGCCGGGCTGTGGCGCGGATGCGCGTGGTCAAACTCAAATCGGGCGGCGCCACGCCAAACCATTCGCGCCCTTGCTGCTCGCTAATGGGCGCCAGCATGGCTGCGCCGGGCTGGGGCGGCGGCGCATCAGGCATCAGCGCCTGTATGTCTTGGGCCGTGATGCCAATATCCTGCAAACGGTCGTAAGACACATGGGCAGCCGAATGGCAAGCAATGCACGATTGCAGGTAATGGCGCGCGCCATTTTGCAGCGAGGGCAAATGGTCGTCGCCCATCGGCAGCTGGCTCCACACCTGCGGCTGGCTGGCAGCGGACGCAGCCGCGTATGTTGCATGCGCCGCACGTGCCGCATTTGCACTGGTAGGCGCCTTGCTCGCGCCAAACGCCCCTGCCCCCACGCCCAGGCAACAAACCACGCCCAAGCCCAGTTGCAGGCAGGCGCGGGGCATGTGGGGCATGCGCATCTTCCGCCTCTTCCAGTCAGTGCCCGTCATGATGAAGCATCCTCTTGCTGATGGGTGGCATCGGCAGCATGCGCCCCGGTTTTGGTGCCTCGGTGCGTCAAACGCGCGGGCACGGGGCGGAACCGGCCCTGGCGGCTCCACCACGGCATGAGCAGAAAAAAAGCAAAGTAGCCGACAGTTGCCACCTGCCCCAGCAGGATGTTGCGGACAGTCGCCTCCCACCCGCCGACAAGACCCAAAAATACAAATGCGGCGGCAAACAGGCCGTACACCCCACGGTGCCAGCGCGGGCGGTAGCGAATGGAAGCCACCGGGCTGCGATCCAGCCAAGGCAATGCGCACAGCGCCAGTATGGATGCCGCCATGGCCGCCAGCCCCCAAAAGCCCGCATCAATTCCCATGCACAGCAGCCACCAAGCCCGCCCCAATACAGGAATATGCCGCAGGCTGCCAGCCATCTGCTCCCAGCCTTGCACGGCCCAGGCCGGCGCACGGCTCCACTCCAGCACGCCGGGCACCAGCCCCAGCAACAATGCCAGCGCCAGCAGCCATCCGCAAACCTGCCAACGCTTGCGCCCGGCAAACTGGCTTGGAAACCGGCTTGGCAACTGGCGTGACGGGCGTGCAAAAAGCGCATACAAGCCCAGCAACATGTTTGCCACGGCCAGCACTGTTGTCATGCCCGCAGTGATGCTGCGCAAGATCGCATAAAACGGCCTGAAGTACCACAGGGGCGCAATATGCTGCGGGGTTTGCAAGGGGTTGGCCGGTTCGAAATTGGCCGGCTCCAGAAAATAGCCGCCCATTTCCGGCGCAAAGAAAACGATGGCGAAAAAAATCGTCAAAAACACTCCGGCAGCCCACGCATCGCGCACGGTGTAGTAAGGATGAAAAGGCACCGTATCGGCAGGAGCGGTAGGCGACCAGCGGTTGCCGCGCGGCCCTTGCGCCAGATCCACCCCGTCGGGGTTGGACGAGCCTGCATCGCGCAAAGCCAGTATGTGCAAGACCGCAAAGCCCAGCAAGAACAGCGGAATAACCACCACATGCAGCACGAAAAAGCGGCTCAAAGTCGCCTCGCCCACCACATGCCCGCCCCGCAGCAGCGCCGCCAAATCCGGCCCGATGCCAGGAATGGCCGTCAGCAAATTGCTGATGACCTGCGCCCCCCAGTAAGACATTTGCCCCCAGGGCAGCAAATGCCCGACAAAAGCCTCTGCCATTACCAGCACAAACAGGGCGCAGCCCACCAGCCAGACCAGTTCGCGCGGCTTGCGGTAGCTGCCATACAGCAAGCCCCGCGCCATATGCAGATACAGCAGGATGAAAATGGCCGACGCCCCCGTTGAATGCGCATAGCGAATCACCGCCCCATTGGGCACATGGCGCATGATGTGCTCGACCGAAGCAAAAGCCTGCGCCACATTGGCCTTGTAATGCACGGCCAGCGCCAGCCCGCTCAGCACCTGCATGCCCAGCGCCAGCAATGCCAAAAAGCCGAACACATACCAGATATTGAGATTTTTGGGCACGAAGTAATGGCGCGTGTTGCGTTGGTACAGCTTGACCAGCGACGGCAGGCGCGCCGCCAGCCATGCGCCCGCCCCTTGCCGCACCGCGTGCCTGTGCGCAGATGCAGCCGCTTGCCCGGTTGTGGCCGCTGCATCCGCGCCATCCGCGCTATTTGCCCAATCTTTGGCTTGCATTTCTGCCTGGGCTTCGGCTTGGGATTCGGCCTGAAACGCCGGCTGACCGGGCGCAAGCGCTTGATCGGCATCGCAAGGTAGAGGCTGCTTCGCTCGCATCCAAACAGCCCCTTACGCCTGCGCGCCGTCTTCGGCGCCAATCAGCAATTCCGTATCCGACAGGAATACATACGGCGGAATTTCCAGATTGTCCACAGCCGTTTTGTTCTTGAAGACACGCCCCGCCAAATCAAAGGTAGAGCCGTGGCAAGGGCAAATAAAACCGCCCGGCCAGTCCGCCGGCAACCCTGCCTGTGCGCCCGCCTGCCATTTATCCAGCGGCGAGCAGCCCAGGTGCGAACACAGCCCCATGCAAACAAACACCTCGGGCTTGCGCGCGCGCCATGCATTGCGTGCAAATGCCGGTGTCGGCAAACGGTTGCGGCGGGAATCGGGGTCGGCCAGCTGCGCCGCATCCAGATTCTGCAAGGCTTGCAGCATGGCTGGCGTGCGCCGCATGATCCACACCGGCTTGCCACGCCACTGCACCACTTTTTTCTCGCCCGGCTGCAAAGCGGCGATATCCACTTTCACGGTATCTTCTGCCGCCTGCTTTTCGTGCGCGGGCGGTTGCAGGCTTTTCAGCAAAGATGTTGCCACCACAGCGCCGCCCGACAGGCCCAGCCCGGTCGTGGCGAGCAGCCAGGCACGGCGATTGCGATGGTTGGAAGATGGCGGAACAGCTGGCATGGCATGTATTTCTGCAAAATGAATTGTTAAATTTTGCTCAAAAACCCAATAGATTGTAGAAGCAAGTTACCAATGGATACCATCTATTGAACCTTTTATGCAAGATACCTGTAATATGCCGCGCTGTAAAGCATGGCGGCATGCGCAGGCTGGTTTTTTCAAGATGGCATAAAGCGCTGAAAATTTTATCCAGCCTGCCGGGTCGCCATAAACACCCTCAACCCAAGATATACCACTACTCCCTGAAAGGATAAAACATGGGCATGATGCAAGAATTTAAAGATTTTGCGGTAAAAGGCAATGTCATGGACTTGGCCGTGGGCGTCATCATCGGCGGCGCTTTTTGCAAAATCGTCGATTCGGCGGTGAAAGATTTGATCATGCCCTTGATTGGCATGATTGTTGGAAAAATCGACTTTTCCAATATGTACATCAAGCTGGCTACCCCGCCAGAAGGCGTGCCCGACACGCTGAATGCCCTGCAAAAGGCCAGCGTGCCCGTATTGGCTTACGGTAATTTCATTACCATCGTCGTCAATTTCGTGATTCTTGCTTTCGTGATTTTCATGATGGTCAAGCAGTTCAACCGTCTGAAAAAAGAAGCGCCTGCCGAGCCGCCTGCTACGCCTGAAGAAGTGGTTCTGCTACGTGAGATTCGCGACAGCCTGAAAAAATAATAGCCGAATAATGGCTGCGCTGGGCGCATGCAGTTCATCAAACAAAAAACCACCCTTCAACGGGTGGTTTTTTTATTGCCTACCTGTATGTGGTTTATTGGCTTTGCCAATCTGCAAGCGCCTGCTGATATTCTTTGCGGCCTTTGGGGGTCATCAGCAGCACGCCGTCGGCATTCTTGATATTGCCGCAAGCCTGCAATCTTTCAATCACCGATGCAAGCGTTTTATCGTCCCAGCGCAAATGCTGCGCAATCGTTGCCAAAGAGTTTTCCTCTTTTTCTTCCGGCCTGTTTTCATGATGCAGCAAATGGGTGAGCAAAGTCATCTCGGCAAACTTGCGGCGTTGTTGCTGCCTGCGAAGCAAACGGCCAATCAAGCCGCACCGGGGGGAGCCGATAAAAACTGCGGCAAAAAGTAAACCGGTGCTCAATGCCATGCTGCCTGCGATGGAAACATCCAGCACAAAAGCCAATTGGTAGCCCAGTATTCCACTCAATGCGCCAAAACCCACGCTGAGCCACAGCATTTTTTTCAAATCATCTGTTAGTAAATAGGCGGTAATGGGCGGCCCGATCATGAATACCACAACCAATACCGAGCCTACCGCCTCAAAAGAGCCTACTGCGGTTATCGACACCAATGTCATCAGCCCGTAATGAATCAGCGCCGGAGAAAACCCCAGCACGGCTGCCAGCGTGGCATCAAAAGCGGCGATTTTCAGTTCTTTGAAAAAGCAGGCGATCAACCCGGCATTGAGTAAAAACAAAGCGGCAGAAAGATACAGCGCCTTGGCGCCTATATCCACGCCAAAAACAACGGCTCTTTCAAAAGGCGCAAAAGCCAGCTCGCCCATCAAAACCGCATCGGTATCCAAATGGATGGATGCCGCATGGCGCGTAATCAGAATAATGGCGATGGAAAACAAAAACGGAAACACAATGCCAATGGCAGAATCCTCTGCCACCAGGCGCGTTCTGGTCAAGGTTTCCGTTAGCCAAACGGTTGCAACGCCCATGCAAGCGGCACCGGCAATTAGCAGTGGCGAGTTCAAATCCCGCACCACAAAAAAAGCCAGCACAATGCCCAGCAAGACGGTGTGCGTAATGGCGTCCGACATCATGGACATTTTGCGCAGTACCAGAAAGCACCCTGGCAACGCACAGGCCATGGAGACCAAAACGGCGATGAGCTGAATTTCAATGCCCGGCGTCATGCAGCAGCCTCCACCTGCCCTTCGGCGCGCCAGCGCGTGCGCTGCCGCATGCGGCGATAGAGGCGATGCAAAACGCCCCGCCCCGGCGCAAACAGCAGGCTGAAAACCGTTATGCCCGTTACGCACACGACAATGGCAGGCCCGGTAGGCAGATGCGGGATGGCCGAGCTGAAAAACGTGCCCAGCACGCCCGATACGGCGCCGAAGATGGCTGCCAACACCACCATATGCCCCAGCCGATTGACCCATTGCCGGGCCGCAGCGGCGGGCGCGATCAGCATGGCGCTCATCAACACAACGCCCACGGTTTGCAGGCCGACAATGATCGCCAGCACGATGCAGAAAGAAAGCAGCATGCCCAGCCGCGAGCTGTTAAAGCCGAGTGTTTGCGCAAATTCCGGGTCAAACGCGATGAGTTTGAACTCTTTCCACAGCAACACCACAATGGATAGCAAAACCGCCGCGCACACGCCCATCAGCACCAGATCGCGTTGCAGCAAGGTTGAAGCCTGCCCGTAAATAAAGCGCTTAAGCCCTGCCTGATTGGCATTGGGCAGCTTTTGGGAATAAGTCAAGAGCACCAGCCCCAGCCCGAAAAAGACGGACATGACCAGCGCCAGCGCGCTGTCGAACTTGATGCGCGAATGCTTCACGATGGCAGTCATCAAAAAGGTTGCCAGCAGCCCGGTGATGAGCGCGCCAAGCAGCAGCGTCTCGGTTTTTTTGCTGCCGCTGAGCAAAAAGGCTGCCACAACGCCCGGCAGCGCCGCGTGCGACACGCCATCGCCCAGCAGGCTTTGCTTGCGCAGTACGGCAAAGCTGCCGAACACACCGCTCATCACCCCCAGCAAGGCAGAGCCCAGCGCCACGGTTTGAAAGGTGTAGTCTTGCCACAGGGCTTGCATGTTCGCCATAAGGTTGGCCATCAGCCTGCCTCCTTGGAAAGGATATGGCGACCACCATAGGCAAGGCCCAGGTTTTGCTCATGAAAGACTTCGTCCACCGGGCCGTTGGCCACAATGCGCCAATTAATCAGCGTAACCCAGTCGAAATACGCGCGCACCGTTTGCAAATCGTGGTGCACGATAACAACGGTTTTGCCCTGCTCTTTCAACTCTTTGAGCAAAAGCACAATGGATTTTTCGGTTTGCGCATCCACGCCTTTGAACGGCTCATCCATGAAATAAATTTCCGCATCCTGAATGAGCGCCCGCGCCAGAAACACGCGCTGCTGCTGCCCGCCCGAAAGCTGGCTGATTTGCCGGTGGGCATAAGCCTGCATGCCGACTTTGGCAAGCGCCTCAAGCGCCATGTTTTTTTCAGCCTGGCCCGGTCGCCTGAACCAGCCCAGGTAGCCATATCGCCCCATCATCACCACATCCAGCGCCGTGGCAGGAAAATCCCAATCCACACTTTCGCTTTGCGGCACGTAGGCAATCTTGTTTTTGGGCACGCCCGGCCCCAAGCCTTCGCCCAGGCCTTTGAATAGCACAGCGCCCGACACGGGCTTGATCAAGCCCAGCATGGCCTTGATGAGCGTGGTTTTGCCCGCGCCGTTAGGCCCCACAATGGCGACCAGCTTGCCCTTGGGAATGAAAAGATCAATGTCCCACAAGATCGGCTTCAAATCGTAGGCAACGGTCAAGTCATGCACTTCGACCGCGTATGCGGATACGGATGCGGGTGCATAGGAGTCTGCTTGTGTATGTGCGTTGGTATTTGCGCTGCTCATGGCACTCTTTATTTCAAAGCGTCCACAATGGTGTCGGCATTGGCTTTGAGCGTTGCCAGATAGGTGTCGTGGCCAGAGGCCGCATCGCCCAGCGAATCCGAATACAGCTCGCCGCCAATAGCTACATCAAAGCCCTTGGCCTTGACTGCCGCACGGAGCGCCTCGATGTTTTTGTGCGGCACGGAAGACTCCACAAAAATCGCCTTGATGCGCCTGTCTGCAATCAAGGCCGCCAGCTGGCTCACATCTGCCGTGCCCGCTTCGGCCTCGGTGCTGATGCCTTGCAGACCCATTACCTCAAAACCATAGGCGCGGCCAAAGTAGCGAAAGGCATCGTGCGCCGTTATCAGCACCTTTTGGCTAGCGGGCAGCTCTTGCGCACGTTTTTTCATGTACTGATCCAGCTCATCCAGCTTGAGCAAATAGCTTTGCAGATTGGCCGCATATTGCTTGGCATGCTCGGGGTCTATGCTGCTGAAGCGGGCGGCCATGTATTGCGCGGCATCTTTCCAAATCGCCACATCGAACCAGATGTGCGGGTCGTGCAGCTGGGGGTTTTCTTCATCGGCCAGCAGTTTGGCCTTGTCCAGCCCTTCGGCCAGATGCACCACATGGCGCCCCCGCTTCTGCAAAGCGGCAAAAACTTCTTCCATCTTGCCTTCCAGATGCAGGCCGTGGTAGATCACGATATCTGCCTCTTGCATTTTTCTCACATCGCCCGCGCTGGCCTGGTACAGGTGCGGGTCAATGCCCGGCCCCATCAATGCGCTTGCCTGCACCCGATCTCCCCCAATAGAGGCTGCCAAGTCTTGCAGCATGGTCGTTGTGGCAACCACTTGCAGTTTTTGCCCGGCCTGGCTGGCTGCCGAACTGGCTGCGGTAGCAGGCGGCGCTTCTTTGGAGCAAGCACCCAAGCCCAACGTCAGCAAGGCCAACATCAAACCAAGCGCCACCGCCATGAAAACAGAGGGCTTTCTTCTCAAAGACACACCGTGGTTCATGCAACATCCTCCTGTTCTTCACCCTGATCTACGCCCCGATTTACGTCGTTTGGGCGCTCTACAAAAATCTGCGTAGCGGCCTTGTAGCTGATGCTGATACTTTTTTCGCCCTGCACAAAGGTAATAGGGCCTTCGTAGTCATCCACTGACACAATCCGAATAGGCTGGTGCACCTCAACCCCCAGGCGCTCGAGATAATCCAGCAGCTTGCCGTCTTCCACCACTTGGCGAACAATGGCCGACTCCCCTGCCTGCAAGTCAGACAGGCGATACAAGGTACCCCTGCGCACGGTTTCGCCCTTGCGCGGAATCAACGACCCGTGCGGGCAGGTTTGCGGATAGTTCAAAAAGGCATCCAGCCGCTCCAGCATCCGCGCAGATGAAACATGCTCCAGCAAATGCGCATCTTCGTGCGACTCCCGCCACGAATAGCCCAGGTGGCGGATGAGAAACACCTCCCACAAGCGGTGGCTGCGCACCACATCCATGCAAGCGGCCAGGCCTTCTTCGGTCAAACGCATGCCTTTGTAGGCTTGGTAATTCACCAACCCCTGCGCACTCAACTTGGCCAACATCTCGGATACGGAGGCAGGCGCAATTCCCAGCTTTTCGGCAATCACCTTGTTGGAAACGGTTTGCTCCAAACCGCCTTCTTCATAGATGATCTTCAGGTAGTCTTCTTTGTTAGGCATCTACAGATCAATTTATTTAGGCTTGCCTAAATTATAGATCAGATATCCCTTTTATGCTTTTTTACCGCTACAGCTTGGAAAGCCAAAAAGCGCTCTAACAATTTTGAGAACACTCAAACCCATCGTTCAGGCATGAAAAAAGCCCCGCAACCAGGATGGTTGTGGGGCTTGCTTGTTCTGGAGGCGCGGGCCGGAGTCGAACCGACCTACTCGGATTTGCAATCCGGTGCATAACCGCTTTGCTACCGCGCCACTGGATTTCGTGGAATGTGTCAAGCGCCGCTTTCGCGCTTGAGCAAGAATCTGGAGCGGGAAACGAGTCTCGAACTCGCGACCTCAACCTTGGCAAGGTTGCGCTCTACCAACTGAGCTATTCCCGCGTTGAAGCTCGGCATTATACCTGCAATCTGCCCAAATTCGAAATGAATTTTGCATTCCTTTTCCATTCGGGCAGCTGCACAGCCTCTCACGGCCGCACGCCCCATCTACCCAGCCAAGCCGCTTTTAGTGCTTGGTGGCTTGCCGCTTGCTGCGCGCGGTTGTTTTGCGTGCTTTGGTGCCGGCTGTTGCCGTCGTCAAAGCAGCCGCCTCAAACGCTTCCGGCGCACCGTTATCTGATGCAGGCAGGGGCTGCGGCTGGCGCTCCAGCGCAATGGCCAACACCTCATCAATCCAGCGCACGGGGATGATTTCCAACCCTTGCTTCACGTTTTCGGGGATCTCCTGCAAGTCCTTCACGTTTTCCTGCGGGATGATGACTTTGCGAATGCCACCCCGCAAAGCGGCCAGCAGCTTCTCTTTCAATCCGCCGATGATGGTGACTTCGCCGCGCAAGGTGATCTCGCCCGTCATCGCCACATCCGCACGCACGGCAATACCCGTCAAGGCCGAGACCAAAGCCGTCGTCATGGCAGCGCCTGCGCTGGGGCCGTCTTTGGGCGTGGCACCGTCAGGCACGTGAATGTGGATATCGCGTTTTTCAAACGCATCATCGGCAATGCCCAATTGGGCAGCCCGGCTGCGCACCACGGTGCGTGCGGCTTCAACCGATTCTTTCATCACCTCGCCCAGCGAACCGGTGCGCGTGATCTGGCCCTTGCCTGGCATGGTGGCGGTTTCGATGGTGAGCAAATCGCCGCCCACCTCCGTCCACGCCAAGCCAACCACTTGGCCCACGGTGTTTTTCTCTTCAGCACGGCCATAGGTATAGCGCCGCACGCCCAAGTAATCGGGCAAGTTGTCAGGCGTTACCGTTTGCTTGTCTGTAATCTGCCCCAGCTGCACCGCTTTGATGACTTTGCGGCAGATTTTGGACAGCTCCCGCTCCAGCGAGCGCACGCCCGCCTCGCGCGTGTAGTAGCGCACAATGTCGCGAA
>CAYUAF010000059.1:4811-10204 GCA_964442555.1 uncultured Allobrachymonas sp. | reverse complement strand
ACATTAATCGCAGCGGCTGGTGGCAGCTTATTTCTCTAACAGGTATTGGCATATTGTTATTGATCTACTGGTGGATTAAAAAAGGAGACGAGGGACCAAACGAATATGGTTACCTGGAATAATCCAACCTACCATCACTAAACAAATCAGATCAAAAAGAAACTGGTATTGTGAAACCCTTCCTTCGCACCCAGCTCGTCCGCTACGCCGAACGATTAGGCGAGCTGGACTTTTTGCTCAGCCGCGAAAACATCATGCAGGACATGGACAAATTCCTGGCCCTGTCGCGCGAGCACAATGAAGTCACGCAAATTGCCGGGCGCTGGCAACGTTACCAGCAGCTTGAAAACAGCTTGCTCGATGCGCGCGAAATGCTGGCCGATCCCGACATGGCCGAGCTGGCGCAAGAAGAAATCACCAACGGCGAAGCCGAACTGCAAAAGCTGGAAAACGAATTGCAGCGCCTGCTGCTGCCCAAAGACCCCGATGCCGCCCGCCCCGCTTTTGTGGAAATACGCGCCGGCACGGGCGGCGACGAATCCGCCCTGTTTGCCGGCGACCTGGCGCGCATGTACACCCGCTATGCAGAAGCCCAGGGCTGGCGTGTGGAAACCATGAGCGAAAGTCCCGCCGAGCTGGGCGGCTACAAAGAAATCGTGCTGCGCATGGAAGGCCCCGACAGCACAGACACCCAAACCGGCGTGTACGGCACGCTCATGTTCGAATCGGGCGGACACCGCGTGCAGCGCGTGCCGGTTACCGAATCGCAAGGCCGGGTACACACCAGCGCCTGCACGGTAGCCGTCATGCCCGAGCCAGACCCGGCGCAGGCCGTTACGCTCAACCCGGCCGATTTGCGCATAGACACCTTCCGCGCCAGCGGCGCAGGCGGCCAGCACATCAACAAAACCGACAGCGCCGTGCGCGTAGTGCACGTGCCCACGGGCATCGTGGCCGAATGCCAGGATGGCCGCAGCCAGCACAGCAACAAGGCCAAGGCTTTGCAGGTATTGCAGGCGCGCATTCAAGAAAAAGAACGCAGCGAACGCGCCGCCAAAGAAGCCGCCACCCGCAAAGGCCTGGTAGGCAGCGGCGACCGCAGCGACCGCATTCGCACCTACAACTTTCCGCAAGGGCGATTAACCGACCACCGCATCAACCTCACGCTATACAAGCTGGGGCAAGTCATGGAAGGCGACTTGGGCGAAGTGCTGCAAGCCCTGTGCCACGCCCGCGAGGCCGAGCAGCTGAAAGAGCTGGAAATCAATACCTAAACTGATTGAACCTGGCAGGCATTGCCCGATGGGCTTGCCGTATTGCCGTGTTGCGGCATGTGCATGCTCATGCCGCATCAACGCCTGATGAGTTGGGACTTGATCGGTTCTGCTTGCCGCGCGTGCGCCCGTTGCCGCCGAACTACCAAACTGCCGAGTCGCCATGTGCGGCATGCGCGTACAGCAGAAAGCTACGCCAACGTGAATGTACCGTTGCCGCGTATGTGCGCATGGTCTGCCTGCATGTAACGGATTGCCGGGCTGCACCGCATGCACCACTGCTTGCCAAAACCGCCCTTGCCGCACGCTTGCCCGCCTTGCGCACAAGCCGTGCAGTGGGCTTGACTGGAAAACCTGAAAAAACACTTGCTTGACACAAAATGCATTCAGGGCCTGTTCACCTTTTTTGGAGGTGCGAACATATTCACCAAGCTGCCAATTGAGGCATGAGACGATGCGCAGACCGGGTGTCTGCGCAAGGAGCACAACAACAAGGCGGCTTTGTAGGTATGTAGGTATGTTCCCTTCGGATTGTGATCGGCTAGGCAAACTCTCCGGCGCAAAAAGCCGAGATGAGCGGCAGCGCATCTTGCATGCTGTGGATGATGCGGCAAGCGCCTGCATCCAGCAAATCTTTGGCATTGGCTACAGGGTTGCCGGGCAGGCATAGCCCCACCACCTGGGCGCCAGCCGCCAGGCCAGCACGCACGCCGGTAGCCGTATCTTCAATCACCAAGCAGGCAGCGGGCGGCACCTGCAAAGCGTGCATGGCGGCGCGATACACATCGGGCGCGGGCTTGTTGCGTGGCATTTCATGCCCGCTGAACAGGCGGCCCTCAAACCAAGGCAGCAGCTCCGTTTTGGCAAGCTGCATGGTGATTTTGGCGCGGTCTGCCCCCGATACGCAGGCGATACGCCCAGCCATGCGTGCGTGCGCATGCGCAACCGCAGCGGGCGCGCCCGGCACGCTTTGCAGATGGCGATGCAGCATTTTGTCGCGCTCGGCCCAGAAATAATCCAGCCATTCTTGAGTAAAGGGCTGGCCGGTGCGTGCTTCGATCAGGGCGGCCTCGTCGCGCGTGGCTTTGCCCACAAAGCAGCGCATGCACTCTTCAAGCGACATGTTCCAGCCGCGCTCGGCCAGCAAGTCGCGCAACACCTGCATGGTGATCGGTTCGCTATTAACCAATACGCCGTCGCAATCGAATAAAACTGCTTGCATAAAATTGTAAAATCAATTTTTATAAAAAATGACTATTTAAAAACAAAAATAGGCAAAACAATACAAAACAAAAAACCACAAAAAGCAAATAAGAGTCCAAAGTGCTGCCTCACCCATCTTTTTTTATTTTCACTGAAAAATAAGTCCATGCAAAAAATAGAAAATACCATTAAACTGAATGAAAAAACAGCTATCGGATACAGAGTTAAAGCCAGGAATCTATCTATTAAAGAAACAGCACTCAGCCCCATATAAAACTCAAACAAGCCCAATGCAGCCTCCATTGCAATGAATTTTTATTTTTTAGCCCATCGAATCAATCATTTGACGCTTACCCGATCGCATCCAGATACAACCAACGCCCCTGCTCGCGCACAAAGCGGCTGTGTTCGTGCAGGCGGTAGGCGCGGCCTTTGTGGAGGTAGCGGGCTACAAACACCACTTCGGCTTCGGTGGCGCTGGTGGAGTGGTAGCGTTCGATTTTCAGGCCCAGCCATTGCACATCGTCATCCAGACTCAAGTCTGGCGGGCAGGTGCTGGGGTGCCAGCTGCTGCGCAGGTACGCCAAATCGCCCAGCACATAGGCGCTGTAGCGCGATCGCATGAGCGCCTGCGCATCTGCCGCGGCCTGCTGGCCCCGCAGCAAGGGGGCGCAGCAGTTGCCAAATGCCACGGGGCGCGGTTGGCGTTTGGCGGCAGGTTCGCAACGCCCGCATGGGCAGGGGGCCGTGTCTGGCAAGGCATGCATGGCCGCCAAGGGCAGGTTGGCTGATTCAGCCGGGCCGGCCTGAGTATTGGCAGGCGTGGTAGCAGGTGTTTGGGTAGATGGTATGGCCGGGGCATTAGCCGGGGTATTGGCTGAAGAAGTATTGGAAAGTGTTTCGGCCACTGTATTGGCCGGAGTGTGGGCGTTAGGCACGGGACACCTCAAATTTCATCTTCAAACAGTTTGGCGGCAGGCGCTGCGGGCGCTTCTGCCGGGACAGCAGCATGCGCAGGGTTGGCGGCGTTTTCGAAGCGTTTGCTTTGCTCGTAGGGGAATACGTCGAGCACTTCGCCGCGTTCGATGCGGGTTTTGTGGGTGAGCCAAAAGTCCGGCTCCAGCAAGTCGGCATGGTGGCGCATGAATACTTCGCGCACATAAGGGTGGTTGAGCAGAAAGGGGCCGAAGGTTTCTGGAAAAACGTCGCGCGGGCCTACGCTGTACCAGACTTCGCCGCTGAGTTCGTCTTCTTCGTGGCGCGGCGGCGGCACTTTACGAAAGTTGCAGTCGGTGATGTATTCGATTTCGTCGTAGTCGTAAAAAACGACTTTGCCCAGGCGCGTGATGCCAAAGTTCTTCCACAGCATATCGCCCGGAAAGATGTTGGCCGCCACCATGTCTTTGATGGCGTTGCCGTATTCGATGACGGCGTGCTCGATTTGCTGGCGCGCGCGGGGGTTGTCCAGCCCCATGTCAAAGGCTTCTTGCAAATACATATTGAGCGGGATCATGCGCTTTTCTATATAGAGGTGCTTGATGACGACCTCTTGCACGCCGTCGCCATTGCGGTCTGAAAATTCGATTTGGCTGGGCGCGTACTTTTGCAGTTCATCCAGCAATTCCGGCTCGAATCGATCCAGCGGAAAGGCGACTTCGCGGTATTCCATAGTGTCGGCCATGCGCCCTACCCTGTCGTGCTGGCGCACGAGTTGGTATTTGTCGCGGATTTGCTCGCGCGTGGTTTCTTTTTGCGGCGGGTAAAAGTCTTTGATGATTTTGAAAACGTAGGGAAACGAGGGCAAGTCAAACACCAGCATGACCATGCCCTTGATGCCGGGCGCAATGCGCAGCTTGTCAGAGCTGTGGCGCAGGTGGAATAAAAAATCGCGGAAAAAGAGCGTTTTGCCCTGCTTGCCCAGCCCCAGCGCGTTGTACAGCTCGGAGCGGGGCTTGCGCGGCATGAGGCTGCGCAAAAAGTGCACGTAGGCAGACGGAATTTCCATATCCACCAAAAAGTAGGCGCGGGCAAAGCTGAATAGCGAGAGCATATCGGCCTCGCCCTGCAAAACGGTGTCGATATAAAGCTTGCCTGCCTCATCAAACAGCAGGGGTAAGGCAAACGGCGTTTCGCGAAAGCTGTTGATGATTTTTCCTACGATGTAGGCCGCCTTGTTGCGAAAAAACAGGTTGGAGAGCACCTGCACCTGGAAATTGGCGCGCAAGCGGCTTTCATCCATTTGCTGCCGCAGCAGCTGCACTACGCGATCCATGTCGCGTGCAAAGTCGGCAAACGGCACGCGCAGGCCGTAGTCTTGCACGATGGCGCCGAAGGTCTCTTGCAGATTTTCAGGGCTGGGGTAGTAGGCGCGGTACGAGGTTTGCACGTCGTTGCGCACCTCAATGTATTCGGTGCTGATGGCTGGCCGCACAAAAATGAAATCGTTGTAGTAATAGTGGCGCAGCAAAATAGACGTCATCACCGAATTGAAAAAGGTCTCGGCCAGCTCGGGCTGCAAATGGTCCACCAACAAGCCGATATAAATCTGCTTGGCCTGCCGCCAAACGTCCATGTGCAGGTCGTTGATGGGCAACTGCTGCGCCAGCTCGCTTTCGCACTCTTGCACGCGCAAGTCGTAAAACGCAATGCGATCCCGCTGCCCGCGCTGCTGGCCGTGCCAGTCTTGCGCCTCAAAGCGGCTTTTGGCCTGGGCAGATTCGGCGCGAAACAGGCGATAGTGCCGGTCAAACCCCGCCATGATGCAGGCGGCAATAGCGCAGGCCGGTGAGGTAGCAGGCGATGTATCAGAAACAGAAGCGGGGCAAGAAGACATAAAGCAGCGGCAAAGTTCAATCGGGCATTCGGCAGATTATGAACGCAGCCGCCCACTTGCCCACTTGCCCACTTGCCCACTTG
>CAYUAF010000059.1:2510-4711 GCA_964442555.1 uncultured Allobrachymonas sp. | reverse complement strand
GCCCACTTGCCCACTTGCCCACTTGCCCACTTGTCTGCTTGTCTCGCCGTTACGGGCGATTGGCTAATTGGGCTAGCACGACTACACGGCTCAACAGGTGCGGTACAGACCGCCATAACGCCACAGGCACGCCCTTTTACGCGCAGCACTTGACACACAAAAAATATGTCAAGGAAAAAATATACAAATTCAACAAAAAACAACAAAAACAGCGCGAAGTACAGTTTGTAATGTTTTTTTGTTGCGTAAACCGCGCAAAAAACTTGTTCCGGCTTTGGGCATCGGGTTATTCTCTTGCGCCATGAAAAACTTCAACGTTATTCCAAAACTTACTATGCAAAAGCGTCGCCTGCTGGGTCTGGGCTTGTCTCTGGCAACTTGCGGCTGTATGGCCGCAGGCACAGCGCCTGCTCGCGCGCCTTATGCGGCAGCTGCAACAGCACCTATTTCCGGCAATCTGGACTTTTCGCACAAAGGCCAAAAAGCTGCCGTGCCCGCCAACACCGTAGAGCAAGCCACATTGGGCAAGCCCACGGCTTTGCACATGGCTAGCGACACATCGGAGCAAGCCTCGTTTCAGCAAGGCATTGCGTCTTGGTATGGGCCGGGTTTTCACAACCGCCTCACCGCCAATGGCGAGCGCTACAACATGAATGCCCTGACAGCAGCGCACCGCACCCTGCCCTTTGGCACGATGGTGCTGGTCAAAAATACAGCTACAGGCAAAACTGTTACCGTGCGCATCAATGACCGCGGCCCTTACATCAAAGGTCGCATCATCGATCTGAGCCGCGCAGCCGCCCAAGAGCTGGGCATTTCCGGCATTCAGCGCGTGGCGCTGTACAAGCAACCGTCTCTCAAGGCAAGCGGCAAAAAAGCCAGCGCAACAGGCATCAAACTCTCCAGCCGTTGATTGCTCCGGCCTTTCGTTGCGCTTGATTTTTGAACCTTTCACATGAAAAAAGCCTGGTTTGCGCCAGGCTTTTTTCTTTTTCTTTCTTCCATTCGCAATGCCCAACGTTCACCAAGGCGCTAGCACGGTGCGCTTGAGTTGGAACTGGCGTTGGCGGTAATCGGGCAGGATGTGCTCCACCAGTGCCCAAAAGCGCGGGCTGTGGTTCATTTCGCGCAAATGCGCCAGTTCGTGCACGACAACGTAATCCAGCACGTCTGCCGGCATTTGCACCAAACGCCAGTGCAGGCGGATGGTGCCCCGGCTGGTGGCGCATCCCCAACTACCCTGCGCCTGGCTGAGTTTGAGCGCCTGCCAGCGCACGCCCAGCATGGGTGCGTAGTGGTTGAGGCGTTGCGTAAAAATTTCCAGCGCCTGCTGTTGCATCCAGCCGCCTACGCTTTGCTGCACCCTCGCACCAGATGCATTGGCTGGCAAATCCAGCAGCAGGCGATGCGTTGCCAAGCCTGGCGCAATGTGTTGTTGGGTAGGGCGTGAGTCGTCTTGCACAGCAGGCGGCGTGTCTGCTTCTTGCGCAACACTGCCCGCATGGTGCGGGGCCAAAGACTGCAACTGCGCCGCAGCCAGCAATTTGCGCAGCCGGGCGGGCGGCAACGGCGTGCCAGCGTCGGCATCGGTTTGCGCAGGCGCAGTCAAGGCCAGTTGCAGCAAGCCACCCCGCCAAGGCAGATACATGCCGTTTTGCCAAGTGGGGCGAAGTTGCTGCTGTTCTTGATTTTTATGCGCCTGTTCGCGCAATTTGCGCACAATCCAGCGGGATTTGTCTTGCAAAATGCGCTCGATTTCGCCCACCCCCACCCAGGCCGGGGCATGCACCTCCAGCCCTTGCGCAGTAATGTGCATGCCCACCGTGCGGCGGCGACGGCGCTGCAAAAGATAGCCCAGCGCCTGCTTTTCCAGCACCACACGGCGATTGGCCAGCGGGTGCTGCAAAACGGCTGCGTTCACTTCAGATACCAGCGGCAAAAAGTTTGCCGAAGGAACGGCTGGCTTTGCTTCCGCATCATTTGCCCTGCCCTGCGCAAGCGTGGCGGGCGTTTGGGCATGGTGGAACGGATTGTGCTCTGCCACTGGCGGATCGGTACGCCATATATCCATATGACTTTGTGGTGATGGCACGCCGCTTGCCGTTACGGGTTGCGATAGCAGTTGCAGTTGCTGGTGCGGTTGGTGCAACGCGTCATTGGCAGCATTCGTAGATATGCGTGTCAGTTCATTCGCGTCTTTG
>CAYUAF010000059.1:0-2410 GCA_964442555.1 uncultured Allobrachymonas sp. | reverse complement strand
TGTTTCAGCGGTTCAATCACCTGCTCGCCCTGCTGCCGCCCGTTAATGGTTCGCCAATGCTCATGGCCGAGGCCGTCAATGGCTTGTTACACGGCCAGTTTGGCCAAATCGGCCACACGGTTCATGGCCAGATGCAAGGCTTTGAGCAGGCCCAGGCGGTTCATGCGCAAATCCATTTGCTCGGCATTGACCATCACACCATCAAAGAAAGCATCTACCGGCGCACGCAAAGCCGCCAGGGTTTGCAGGCTGGCGGTGTAGTTGCCCGCATCAAACTGCGCATTGGCCTGCGGCACGATGGTTTGCATAGCGGCGTACAGGTCTTTTTCGGCCTGCTCTTGCAGCAAGACTTCGCTTACGTGGGCATCGACTTGCTGGCCGGCCTCGCCCGCTTTTTTCAGGATATTGCCGATGCGCTTGTTGGCCGCAGCCAGCGCGGGTGCTTCGGGCAGCTGGGCAAAGGTGCGCACGGCTTCCAGCGCCTTGGGGATTTCGCCCCAGGCGGGACGCACGGCGATCAGGGCATCCGCCTCTTGCACGCTGGCGCCGCGCTCGCGCAGATAGCCCGAGAGGCGCTCGTAGATAAAGTCTTGTAACTGCGCGTTGCTTTGGTTGGCGTCGGGCAGCAGCGTGCCGAAGCTTTGCGCGGCGGCTTGCAGCAATTCGGGCAAATTCAGTGGCAATTGTTTTTCGACCAACAGGCGGATAACGCCCAGCGCATGGCGGCGCAGGGCAAACGGGTCTTTGTCGCCCGTGGGCAGATTGCCGATGCCGAACATGCCGACTAGGGTTTCCAGCTTGTCGGCCAATGCCAGTACGGTGCCCGTGTGGTTGCGCGGCAGCTCGTCGCCGGCAAAGCGGGGTTTGTAGTGGTCTTCAATCGCCAGGGCGACGCCGTCGCGCAGGCCTTCGGCGCGGGCATAGTAGCCGCCCATGATGCCTTGCAGCTCGGGGAATTCGCCCACCATGTCGGTGAGCAGATCGGTTTTGGCCAAGCGGGCGGCTTCTTGCGCCTTGTTGTCCAGCACGTCAAAGCGCTCTTTGTCTTCGGCCGTGTAGGGGCTGGTGGCCATGCGCAGTTGATTGACTACGGCGTGGGCGATTTGCCGCACGCGCTCGCTGCGTTCGGCCTGGGTGCCCAGCTGGTTGTGGTACACGACTTTGGCCAAACCGCCCGTGCGGCTTTCAAGTGTTTTTTTGCGGTCTTGATCGAAGAAGAATTTGGCATCGGCCAGGCGGGGGCGCACCACGCGCTCGTTGCCGTCGATGACGGCGCTGGGGTCTTCGGGCTTGATGTTGCTGACGACCAGGAATTTGTTGGTGAGCTTGCCCTGCGCGTCCAGCAGCGGAAAGTATTTCTGGTTGGCCTTCATGGTCAGAATCAGGCACTCTTGCGGCACGTCCAGAAATTCTTTGTCAAATTCGCAGATCAGCACATTGGGGCGCTCTACCAACGCCGTGACTTCATCCAGCAAGGCTTCGTCTTCAATCGGCTGGCAGCCGCCGCCGACCTGCTGAGCCGCGGCCTGCAACTGGCGGGCAATTTCGTTGCGGCGCTCGTCAAAATTGGCAATAACGGCGCCTATTTCGCGCAGGTCGGTAGCGTAATCGTCTGCATGGGCCAGTTCGATGCGATCGCAGGCGGCTTCAAAACGGTGGCCGTGCGTGGTGCGGCCTGCTTTCAGCCCCAGCGCCGTAACAGGCACCACATTTTCAGCCCACAAAGCCAGCAGGCCATGCACGGGGCGCACAAACTGCACACTGCTCCAGCCCGGCAGATCGCAACCGCTGTGCAGCTGGTAGGTCATGACCTTGGGAATGGGCAGTTTGGCAATGGCTTCGTTCAGGGCTTTTTGCAGGCCGGCGTCCAGCGTGGTGCCGGTGATGAGCGTGTCGATAAACAGCATTTCCGTTTTGCCGTCCATAGCGCGCTTGAGTTGCGGCACGACAGAAGGATCCGCCCCTACGGCCTGGAGTTTTTTCAGCAACACGGGGGTGGCTTTGCCTTCGGTATCCAGCGCGACGTTGGCCGGCATCAGCTTTTGTTCAACGGCTTTGTCGGCTGCCTTGGCCGCTACGTGCTTGATGTGCACGGCCAGACGGCGCGGGCTGGCATAGGCGGTGACTTGGCTGTCTGCCGCGGTAAGGCCCTGCGCGTTGAGCGAAGCGGCCAAAGTGTTGGCAAAGGCATCGCCCAGTTTTTTGAGCGCTTTAGGCGGCAGCTCTTCAACAAACAGTTCGACAAGAAGATTGTGATGGGACATGGTTTTGATACTCGGTGAATGCTTGAACTGTGGCTGGTCGCCTTCTTTTACTTGGCTGCGATTTGTTCCACCCACTCGCGCGGAGCCAGCGGAAAGCCCAGGCGCGCGCGGCTGTCGTAATAGCTTTGCGCCACGGCGCGCGCCAG
>CAYUAF010000058.1:0-10416 GCA_964442555.1 uncultured Allobrachymonas sp. | reverse complement strand
TCCACTACGATGGATTCTCGCTGTCAAATTCCACACGAAACGACGAGGAACCTTAATCCGCCTGCCCGCGCAAGCCAAAGTGCATATTGGCTTCGAGAAAGCCGCGTTTGCTGCCGCAATCGAAACGTTTGCCGTGCAGGGGGTGGCCGATAAAGGCGCCCGAATGCAGACAGGCGGCAATGGCGTCTGTTAGTTGAATCTCGCCGCCTGCGCCGGGTTTTTGGGTTTTGAGCGCCTGCATCACATCGGGCGTGAGGATGTAGCGGCCCACCACGCTCCAGTTGGAGGGGGCTTTGTCAGGTGTGGGTTTTTCTACGATTTCTTGAATTTTCCAAGGCTGGTTTTGGGTCGATTCCAGCCGCACGATGCCGTATTGATGCACTTGCGACAGCGGCACTTCTTCCAGCGCCAGCACGGCTTGCCCGGCCTGGCGGTGCCGCGCGGCCATTTGCGCCAGCGTGCCTACGGGGTGGGATTCGATCAGATCGTCTGGCAGCAAAACGGCAAAAGGCTCGTCGGGTTGCAGCAACTCGGCCGCGCACAGCACGGCATGACCCAGGCCCAGCGGCTGGGGCTGGCGCACGTAAAAGCATTTGACGTGCGGCGGAATGACGTTGCGTACCAGCTCCAACGCTTCGAGCTTGCCTTTGGCTTCCAGCTCGGCTTCGAGTTCGGGGCTGCGATCGAAGTAGTCCACAATCGCGTTTTTGCTGCGGCCGGTTACGAAGATGAGGGTGTCGATGCCTGCTTCCACGGCCTCATCTACCGCGTATTGAATCAGCGGCCTATCGACCACGGTGAGCATTTCTTTGGGAATGGATTTGGTTGCCGGCAGAAAGCGGGTGCCTAAACCGGCAACGGGAAAAATGGCTTTTTGCAGAGGTTTCATCAGGCGCAAGAGGTAGTGCTTGTGTGGGGGCAAAGGGGCACACGCGCTGGTGCCGCATTCAGGCTGCATCGTAACGGAATTTGCCGGCAGCCCGTTGCATGCGAAGGCAGTTGCGCCAGCGCATGGTGCGCAAGCGGGCACAGACACCTGCCGCTACCATACGCATCGGCCCATGTGCAGCAAAGCAGGGCGGCGATGCTGTCAGCCCACTTTGCTGCTGCCACGGCAGGCGCCATACAGGCACCATAGGCGGCCATTCACAAGTATTTAGCACCCATTGCAGCAACTTTACGCGGCGCGCGCAGCGTTTCATCATCATGCATATATCCAGCAGCTCGGCTTACGGTTTGACGGATGGCGACCGGAGCTACGACTACGCCGTCATCATTGGCCGCTTCCAGCCCGTGCACCAGGGCCATGCGGCCTTGCTGCGGGCGGGCTTGCAGCACGCGCGCAAGCTGATTGTGGTGGCTGGTTCCATGAGCCAGCCGCGCAGCTTCAAAAACCCGTTTACGGTAGACGAGCGCGAGCGGATGATCCGCGCCGTTTTGCCGGAGCACGATCAGGCGCGGGTGCAGGTAACGGGCGTGAGCGATGCCCCCTACGACGATGCCGCCTGGCTGCAAGCGGTGCAAGATGCCGTGTATGCCGCCATGCGCGCGCAGGACGACGACCCGGCTACGGCGCGCGTGGCCCTGCTGGGGCATATGAAAGACCAAAGCAGCTACTACCTGCGCATTTTTCCGAACTGGCAATGGCAGCCTTTTGCCAATGTGGAAGGCATTGACGCCACCGCCATTCGCCACAGCTATTTTTCAGACGAACTTTTAGACGAACCGCCCCCCCATGCCTTGCTGCCGCTATGGCAGCAGCCGGCGGTTTTGCCTGCCTCGACCATCGATTTTTTGCGCACGTTCCGGCAAACGCCGGCATGGCAGGCTTTGCACGATGAGCGCGCGTTTTTGCTCGATTTTCAGCGGCAGCACCGCTACGCCCGGCCTGATGCAGACCAGGCAGCGCCCGTGCTGTGCCTGGTGCAAACGCTGGTGCTGTGGCGGCAGCGCATCCTGCTGGTGCAGCGCCAGCAGCCGCCGGGGCAGGGCAACTGGGCTTTGCCTGAAGCCTTGCTGCAAGCGGGCGAGCGTTTGCTGGATGCCGCCAGCCGTGCGCTGTGCGCCTTGGGGGGGGAGCATGCGGCTGCTGCCCTTCGGGCGCATGTGCGTGCCACGGCTGTGTTTGATGTGCCCGGGCGCAACCAGCTGGGCCAAGCCGTCAGCCATGCGTTTTTGTTGCAGTGGCCGGACGAAGCGCCCGCGCCGTGGCAGCCTGCGGCAGACGCGCCGCATCGTGTACGATGGCAGCCCGTTGCGCAATGGCCAACGATGCAGCCCCTGCTGCATGAAGACCACTATTTCATCGCCCGCCATTTTCTGGATACCCCGACCGCTACATCTGCCGCCGCGCCTGCCACGGCCTGCCCGTGCCCCTGCTGCGCGCCAGACAAGGAAACCGCTGCATGAACCCGCACCTGAAGCCCGCCCTGGGCAATAACCTGCTGCTTCGCGCCGATTCGTACAAAGCCTCGCACTGGCTGCAATACCCGCCGGGCATTGAGCACGCCTTCAGCTATATCGAATCGCGCGGCGGGCGCTACAGCCACAGCCTGTTCTTCGGCTTGCAGGCGTATCTGCGCGAGTACCTGAGCACGCCGGTCACGCTGGCCGATGTGGCCGAAGCCCGCGCCGTATATGCCGCGCACGGCCTGCCGTTTAACGAAGCGGGTTGGACGCGCCTGGTTGAAAAACACGGCGGCCTGCTGCCGCTGCGCATACGCGCCGTGTCCGAAGGCAGCGTGCTGCCCGTGCACAACGTGCTGCTGACGGTTGAAAACACCGACCCCGAATTTTTCTGGCTCACCAGCTTCATCGAAACCGAGCTGCTGCGCGCCGTGTGGTACCCCACCACCGTAGCCACCCAATCGGCCACGGCCAAATCCATCATTGCGCGCTATCTGCACGCCACCAGCGATTGCGCCGAGCAGGAGCTGCCCTTCAAACTGCACGACTTCGGCGCGCGCGGCGTGTCGAGCCTGGAATCGGCCGCGCTGGGCGGCATGGCGCACCTGGTCAATTTCATGGGCACGGATACGGTCAGCGCCTTGCTGGCGGCTAGGCGTTATTACGATTGCGAAATGGCGGGCTTTTCCATACCAGCGGCCGAGCACAGCACCATCACCAGCTGGGGGCGCGAGCACGAGCTGGACGCCTACCGCAACATGCTGCGCCAGTTTGCCAAGCCGGGCCATGTGGTCGCTGTGGTAAGCGACAGTTACGACATCTTTCACGCCTGCGATGCCATCTGGGGCGGGCAGCTGCGCGATGAGGTGATTGCATCGGGCGCCACGGTCGTGATCCGCCCCGATTCGGGCGACCCCGCCGTAACCGTGCCGCAAGTCGCGCACATTCTGGCACAGCGCTTTGGCTTTACCATCAACAGCAAGGGCTTCAAGGTGCTCAAGCACGTGCGCATCATTCAGGGCGACAGCATCAACCTCACCTCTTTGCAGCAGATTCTGCACAATCTGCACAAGGCGGGCTTTTCGGCTGAAAACACGGCCTTTGGCATGGGTGGCGGGCTGTTGCAGCAGCTCAACCGCGACACGATGAAATTCGCCATGAAGTGCTCGGCCGTGCGTGTAAATGGCCAATGGCGCGATGTGTACAAAGACCCCGTGGGCGACCACAGCAAGGCCTCCAAACGCGGGCGCATGACCCTGGCGCAACAGCCCGACGGCAGCGTGCAAACCGTGCGTGAAGAAGCCTTGCAGCCCCCCGCGCAAGACCTGCTGCGCACCGTGTTTGAAAATGGCCGCATCGTGGTGCAAGACACGTTTGACGCCGTGCGCCAACGCGCCGCCGCCGGCTTGGCACCGCTGGCACCGCCGGATTTGCCGGTGTAAGCGGCTGACTCGGGCAGCGAATCCATCAAGCAGCGCACTCAGGGCGGCGCAAGGCAAGATCAGAGCAGGGCGCGCAAATAGGGGCAAACACGGCATACCTGCCGTTGCCAGGCTCTTGGAAGCTTTTTGGGCGCGCTGGCGGGGCCGGGGCTTGGCGCGGTTGGGTGCGATCAATAGGCTGAAGTGCACCGCCTCTCTGTGCTTGGGCTTTTCTGCGGCTTGTTTTTGGTACGGATACGGCTTGTGCCGGCCTGTTGGGCGATCTGGGCTGGGGCGCGGTAGAAAGCAGGCTGGCTGATGCCAAGGAGCCGCGCGGCTATCCTCGGCTACCAGTCATAGTTGCCAGTTGTCCGCCATGGCCCGCCATGTCTGGAACATGCCTCTAGACATGGGATAAGCCCCTACAATGGCTGCACGGCTTGCGGGCTGTTGAAACGGTTTTTCTGTGTGTTTGATAGCGTTTCCTTATGAAAATCCTGCTGTGCAATGACGATGGTTACCAGGCGCAAGGCATTGTGGCGCTGTACGAGGCGTTGCGCCACGTGGCCGATGTGGAAGTGATTGCGCCGGAATTCAACAACAGCGCCAAATCCAACGCCTTGACCCTGCATTCCCCGCTGTACGTGCAGCGGGCGGCCAACGGCTTTCGCTATATCGACGGCACCCCGGCTGACTGCGTGCATATTGCGCTCACGGGCCTGCTGCCCGAAAAGCCCGATCTGGTCGTATCCGGCATCAACAACGGTGCCAACATGGGCGACGACACCATCTATTCCGGCACCGTAGGCGCAGCGATGGAAGGCTATCTGTTCGGCGTGCCGGCCATTGCCTTTTCCCAAGTCACCAAGGGCTGGGCGCACATCGAAGCCGCTGCCGAAGCCGCAAAGAACCTGGTGCTGCAATTTGAGCCGCAAGTGCGCGCCTACAAGCAAGACGGCAGCCAGCAGCCTTGGCTGTTCAACGTCAATATTCCCAACCTGCCGCTGGAGCACATCAAGCCCGCGCGCCTGTGCCGCCTGGGGCGGCGCCACGCGGCAGAAAATGTCATCACCCAGCAAAGCCCGCACGGCCAGACCATGTACTGGATCGGCCATGCAGGCTCCGCCAAAGACGATGCTGAAGGCACAGACTTTCATGCCACAGATCACGGCCATATCGCCATCACGCCCTTGCAGGTAGACCTGACCGACTACAAAGGCCTGAGCCAGTGGCATCCGCTCTTTGCCGGCGCGCAGAAAGACGGAGCGTAAGCCGCATGCCGCGCCCCACCTTCCCCGCCCGCAACCAGTGGAGCAGCAATGACAGCGCCACGCCCAAAGCGCCGTCGGCGGCAGGCCGCATCCGCCCGGTGCCTGCTGCGCCATTGCCGGTGCAGCCTGCGGCGGCGGGCAGGCCGGTGGGGGCGCAATCGCACATCGTGCCCGTGCACACCCGCACCACGGTGGGCAATGCGGGTCTGGCCAATGCAGACGCCTTGCGGGCGCGCATGGTGCAGCAGTTGCAGCAAGGCGGCATACGCGATGGTCGCGTGCTGGCCGCCATGCAGGCCGTGCAGCGCCACTGCTTTGTGGATAGCGCCTTGCTCAGCCAGGCCTATGCCGATACCAGTCTGCCCATCGGCTTGCAGCAAACCATCTCCAAACCCAGCGTAGTGGCGCGCATGGTCGAGCTGCTGCTGGCCAGCCCCCTCATGCAGACCCAGCCCCCGCAGGCGCGGCTGGGGCGCGTGCTGGAAATCGGCACCGGTTGCGGCTACCAGGCCAGCGTGCTGGCGCAGGTTGCCAGCGAGGTTTACAGCATCGAACGTTTGAAGGGCTTGCACGAAAAAGCCCGCAGCAATCTGCGCCCGTTTCGCATTGCCAATGTGCATCTTTTGCTGGGCGATGGCATGCTGGGCTACCCGCCCGGCGCGCCCTACGCGGGCATCATTGCCGCGGCGGGGGGGCATGCCATTCCGCAGGGCTGGATCGATCAGCTGGCCGTAGGCGGGCGCATTGTGGCGCCGCTGGCCACAGGGCAGGGGCAGGTGCTGGTGGTATTGGACAAAACGCAGTACGGTTTACAGCAATCGGTGCTTGAACCGGTTTTGTTTGTCCCTTTAAAATCGGGCATGGCTTGAAAGTATTCATTTCAAAGTTCGAACGGCAACGGGCGGCAGCGGCCAGCCTGTTTGGGTTTTGAAATGGGTTTTTACATGCCATACAGCAAATGCAAGCGCATGGCTGGGCAGGGTTCGGTAACGCCAGGGGGGGATGTTGCCGATCGCGGAAGCTGCATGCTCTGCATGCAAAGGCCGCACTCTGCTCGGGCAGTGCGCATGCACAATGGCTTGAAAAAAGATGCGCCGGAAAAGCGGTGTTTGGCAACGATTGCAGCGCATGCAAGGCGCAATCGGGCAAGTGGCAGCTTTTCCGGCTTGTAAATGCAAAAATGCCCGGCATGGTGCATGCTTGTGTGTATAAAGACGACACATGGCTGCGTGCATCGGGCCATATTGGTATGCATTGCTTCGCATGCTTGGTGAGAGGAATCGATTCATGATCCGTTCTGGAGCATCTGTTTTTTTCCCGCGCGCAACACGCGCTGTTTTGACTGTGGCCGCCGCCGCGGCGCTGACGGCTTGCGGCTTTACCGGCGGCAATGCCCCGGTTGTGAACCGTTCGCTGGGCGGAGGCGGACGGCCAGTTGTGCCGCGCGTTGATCCGGCAACCCTGCCGGGTGCGGCATTTGCCGGGCGCCCCGGCTACTACACCGTGCAGCCGGGCGACACGATTCGCAGCATTTCGCGCTCGCTCAATATCGAATGGAGCGACCTGGCCCGCTGGAACAGCCACTGGGTGCCCAACCCCGATGTGATCGAAGTGGGGCAGGTACTGCGCGTGGTGCCGCCAGCCGGCTCCGCATCGGCCACGCAGCCGCGCCCAACGCCTACCCAGACAACGCAGCCGCCTGCTACAACGACACCGGCTACGACGGCGCCCGTGGCAACAACGCCTCCGGCATCGGTGCCGACGCCACCTACTTCTACACCTTCTTCCACCGGCGCGGCAGCGCCTATCGGCATGGCGCTGGCCTGGCCCACACGCGGGGGCAGCGTGGTTGCGCCGTTTGATGATGCGCGCAACAAGGGCATCGGCATTGCCGGCAAAGAGGGCGACCCGGTTTATGCCAGCGCCGACGGCCAAGTCATGTACGCCGGCTCCGGCCTGCGCGGCTATGGCAACCTGGTGCTGATCAAGCACAACAGTTCTTTGCTCACGGTATATGCGCACAACAGCAAACTGCTGGTCAAAGAAGGCCAGAGCGTGAAAAAAGGCCAGCAGATCGCAGCCATGGGCCGCACCGATGCCGACCGCGTGAAGCTGCATTTTGAAGTGCGCCGCAATGGCAAAACGGTCAATCCGCTCAACTATCTGCCTGCGCGCTGATGGTGGATTGATAGTGGGTTGATAGCGGGCTGTTGCAGGCTGCCCGCCAAGCCCGCCCAGGCGTGGGCCGTGCGGCCCGCCCAGCTCCGTTGAGGAGCGCATGTGTTGCGATAATGAGCGCCGTCGCCAGACGGCGCTTTTTTATATGCCAGCCGTTTGATTGCATGAGATTTGATTGCCCGGACAACTGATACGCACGGAGACGCCCGAAGTGACTACCGCCATCCACGAAACCCAGCCAGAAACCGCCGCCGCGCCGGCACAGCCCGATGGGGGCAGCTTGCCGGCATGGGCTGCCGCAGCCACACCGCCGCCGCCGCATGCGCAGCCCGATTGGCTGCTGGTGGAATCGCTGGATCTGGAAGCGCAAGGCGTGGCCCACAACCCCGATGGCAAAGTGGTGTTTATTGATGGCGCATTGCCGGGCGAATGGGTCAGCGTTCAAAAAGGGCGCAGCAAAAACAATTGGGAGGCCGCCACGCTCACCAGCGTGCACCAGGAATCGCCGCTGCGCGTGACGCCGCGTTGCCCCCACTTCGGCCTGCATGCCGGCGCTTGCGGCGGCTGCAAAATGCAGCACCTGCATCCGGCCGCGCAAGTCGCCATCAAGCAGCGCGTGCTGGAAGACAACCTCTGGCACCTGGGCAAATGCAAGGCCGCCACCGTGCTGCGTCCCATTCATGGCCCGGCGTGGGGCTACCGCTGGCGCGCGCGCCTGTCGGTGCGCCATGTGCCCAAAAAGGGCGAAGTGCTCATCGGTTTTCACGAGCGCAAAAGCCGCTACATCGCCGATATGCGCAGTTGCGCCATCTTGCCGCCCGAAGTCAGCCAGCTGCTTTTGCCCTTGCGCGCGCTCATCGCCAGCCTGCAAGCGCGCGAAACCTGCCCGCAAATCGAGCTGGCCTGCGGCGACCACACCATTGCGCTGGTGCTGCGGCACCTGGAGCCGCTGGCGCAAAGCGATATCGACAAGCTGCACGCTTTTGCTGCGCAGCACCCGCGCGTGCAGTGGTGGTTGCAGCCCAAGGGGCCTAATACGGCGCACTGCATCAGCCCGGATACCGCGCCGTTGAGCTACAGCCTGCCTGAATTCGGCATCACCATGCCGTTTCGGCCCACCGACTTCACCCAGGTCAATCCGCACATCAACCGCGTGCTGGTCGAGCGTGCCCTGCAATGGCTGGATGCGCAAAAGCACGAGCGCATCATCGACTGGTTTTGCGGCCTGGGCAACTTCACCTTGCCCATTGCCACGCAAGCGCGCGAAGTGCTGGGCATTGAAGGCAGCGACGCCCTGGTAGGCCGCGCGCGCAGCAACTACCAGGCCAACACGCCCAATGCGCACGGCACCCCGCTGGCACCCACGCAGTTTGTGGCACGCAATCTGTTCGAGATGACGCCCGCCATGCTGGTGCAAGACGGCGTGGCCGACAAATGGCTGGTCGATCCGCCACGCGAAGGCGCGTTCGCCTTGGTCAAGGCGCTGGCCGACATCCACCAGCAACGCATAGGCCATGCGGCGCAGGCAGGCGACTCGGCGACTGATGCCGCCGCAGCGCCGCCCTACATCGCGCCCAGCAGCTGGCAGCCCCCGCAGCGCATCGTGTACGTCAGCTGCAACCCGGCCACCTTGGCGCGCGATGCGGGCTTGCTGGTGCACCAGGCCGGCTATACGCTCAAGGCCGCAGGCGTAGTCAACATGTTCCCGCACACCGCGCATGTGGAAAGCATGGCTGTGTTTGAACGCAACTGAAACGACTCGCTACTGAAAAAAGAGCCGCTGCCGGAACGGCACGGCTGTAGCGCACGCTGGATGCGCCTTGCAAGGCAGGGTGCCCGGCAGGCCGCATGGGACGGGCGCTCCAGGCCAGCCGGGCAACACCGGCGATGGCCTTTTCAATCTCGCTGCGAAGGGAATATGCCCGCACAGCTATCACTCGTCGTTGTGCTCCTGGCGCAGACGCCTGTAGATGCCCGGTTGGGGCACCGTCGCACGCCCGGATTGGTGTGTTGTGGGGTATCTTTGGGGTATGTCCGCATCACCAAAAAAGCGTGACAGGCCTTGACGCATCTACAGACGGTAATTGCTGGGCGGATGGGCGCTACGCCTGCTCTGGGCGCAGGCGCGCTGGCAAGCCGGCCAGCGCACCGCATCATGCATGCAGGGGCTTGAACACCTTGAGCCACTTGTGTGCCGGCAAGCCGGTGCGCTCGGCAACCACGGCGGCGCGGACGGCCAGCTCCTCGCGCGTGGGGCGCGTGGGCGTGCGCTGTGCCAGCACCACGGTATTGCCTTCGCGCGTGGGCCTGAAGGCCCAAATCGCCTCTTCGCCAAAAGCCTGCGCGATTTGCTGCACGCTGCGATCAAAACTGCTGTCGCGGCCAAACAGGTTCACCGTCATGCAGCCGTCTGCCGTGAGCGCCGTGCGGCAGGCGTGGTAAAAATCGGCGTCATCCAGCACGGGGGCGGCGGCTTCGTGGTCGTACAAATCCACCTGCAAGGCATCAATGGCGCCTTGCCATTCAGGCTGGCGAATAACCACCGCCGCATCGCCCAGCATCACATTGAGGCGTTCGTGGTTATCCGGCAGGCGAAACCACTGGCGGCAAGCGCGATACACGGCAGGGTTCAGCTCCACGCAACTGGTCAGCATGCCCAGCTTCTTGCTGGTGAACTTGGTCAGGCTCGCAGCCCCCAGCCCCAGCTGCATGGCGTGGCGCTCGGGCAGCGTTTCAACATCCACAAACAGCAGCCATGCCATCATGCGCTGCACGTATTCCAAATCCAGCGCCAGCGGGTCTTTTAAACGCATGCTGCCCTGCACCCAAGGCGAGTCCAGATGCAGGAAACGGCTCACACCATCTTCGGAAAAATGCACTTCGGGCAAATAGTCGGGGGCAGACATGCAAACAACCAATTGAGAAAAACACAGACACAACACAGGCAAAAAACGCGCAGTCGCGCAATGCGCCGCAACCATAGCATGTTGCGCACGCATGCGTGATCAATCCGGGGCGTTTATCGCTACAATGCCTGCTGTCTTTGCAGCAACAAAAACACCATCAAAATAAACCGATGCGGCTTGACAAGCACATACAGGAAGAGTGGCAGAGTGGTCTAATGCACCGGTCTTGAAAAC
>CAYUAF010000057.1:0-10525 GCA_964442555.1 uncultured Allobrachymonas sp. | reverse complement strand
AATGTGGTGTTCAAGCGGCTGATCAGCACGCAGCGCGATCAGGTAGCCATTCTCAAAGCCTTTGGCTACCGCACGCATCAGGTGGCGCTGCATTACGGCGTGATTGTCACGCTCATCTGCCTGCTGGGCGTGGCGCTGGGCCTTGCGCTAGGCGCGTGGCTGGGCGTGCATTTGACGCGGATTTACCAAGACCACTTCCGCCTGCCCGTGCTGCACTTTGCCATCAATGCGCAGGTGGTGCTGGTCGGCATCGGCGTCAGCCTGCTGGCCGCCCTGGCGGGCACGGGGTATTCGGTTTATTCCGCGGCAGACGAGCCTGTGGCCCAGGCCATGCGCGCGCCCGCGCCCGAGCGTTACCGGCACACGCTGGCCGAGCGCATCGGCATCTGGCGCTGGCTGTCGCAGCCCACGCGCATCATCTGGCGGCAGCTGGAGCGCCGCCCCGGCAAGGCGCTGCTGTCCATCATCGGCATGGCGTTTGCCGGCGGCATTGTGATGATGGCCGACTTTCAGCCCAGCGCCATGGCCCGCATGATCGATACCGATTTCCGCCTGGCCCGGCGCTACGATCTTTCCGCCTCGTTCATCGACGTGCAGCCCCACAAGGCCGTGCACGAACTGCGGGCCGTGCCGGGCGTGCACCTGGCCGAAGGCACACGCAGCGTGGCGGTGCGCCTGCGCAGCGAAAACCGCATGTCGCTCACCCGCATCATCGGCCTGCCCGCAGGCGGCCAATTGCAGCAACTGGTCAATACCCGATTGCAGGCCGTGCCGCTGCCCGAGCAGGGGCTGGTCATCAACGACTATCTGGCCCGGCAACTGCGCGTGGGCGTGGGCGACTGGCTGTGGGTAGAGGTGATGGAAGGCCGCCGCCAGCACCTGCGCCTGCCCATTGCCCGGCTCACGCAAAGTTATCTGGGCATTGATGCCTATATGGAGCTAAGCGCCCTGAACCATGCCTTGGGCGACGGGCATGTGATCAACGGCGCGCTGCTGACGGCCGAGCACGAACGCTTTACCGCCATTCAGCAAATCCTCAACCAGCGCCCCCACGTTGCCAGCGCCGAAACGCGGCTGGCCGGCTCCCGCGCCTTTTTTGAAACCACGGCCCAAACCGGCAACATCTTCACGTGGATTGCCGTGCTCATGGGCAGCGTCATCAATTTCGGCGTGGTGTACAACTCGGCCCGCATCGCCCTGGCCGAGCGTTCCCGCGAGCTGGCCAGCATGCGCGTGCTGGGCTTTACGCAAGGCGAGGTGGGCTATATCCTGCTGGGCGAGCAGGCCCTGCTGGTGCTGGCATCCATTCCGCTGGGGCTGGTGGCGGGCTACGGCCTGTCGTGGATGTTGGCGCACGGCATGCAGTCCGATCTGTACCGCGTGCCCATCGTGCTTTCCCCTTCGTCTTATGCTTTTTCGGCGCTGGTAACGGTTGGCAGCGCTATCGTTTCTTCGTTGGCTATTTACTGGCGCATTCGCCAGCTGGATTTGATAGGCGTGCTCAAAACGCGGGAGTAAGTCGTGCAAAAACCTGCCCTCCATCGCAAAACCCTCTGGATCGTGCTGGCGCTGCTGGCCCTGGCCGCGCTGGCCTGGCTGGCCATGCGCAAACCCGCCCAACTGGCCAGCACCGCCACCGTCACCACCGGCCCGCTGGAGGCGGGCTTTCAGGAAGAAGGCAAAACGCGGCTCAAGCAACGCTACGTCATCACCGCGCCTGTGGCCGGCACCCTGCGGCGCATCACCCTGCAACCTGGCGATGCCGTAAGCGCAGGGCAGGTGCTGGCCGAAATCGACCCCGCCACCAGCAGCCTGCTGGACCCCCGCACGCGCAGTCAGGCGCAGGCCGACATCCATAGCGCCCAGGCCATGCTGGCTGCCGCGCGCCAGCGCGTAAGCGCCGCGCAAACCGCCCAGCGCCACGCCCACAGCGACCTGCAACGCGCGCAAACCCTGCACCCCACAGGCGCCGTTGCCACGCAAGAGCTGGAGCAGGCCCGCACCCGTGCCGAAAGCGCCCGCGCCGATCTGGCAGCCGCACAGGCCGAGCACCGATCGGCCACCGAGCGGCTGGCCGCCGCCCGCGCCGTATTGGCCGATGAAGGCAGCAGCCCTACCGGTAGCCCCTCCGGCAGCAACAACGCCCGTAACGGCAAAGGCAGCGGCAAAGTACTGGCTATCCACTCGCCCGTGGCGGGCCGCATCCTCAAACGCCCGCTGGAAAGCGCCACCCCCATCGCCGCAGGCCAGGTGCTGATGGAAGTGGGCGACCCCGCCCAGCTTGAAATCGAAGTCGAAGTCTTATCGACCGACGCCGTGCAACTGCGCCCCGGCATGACGGCGCGCGTGCTGCGCTGGGGCGGCGAGCCTACGCTGCAAGCCCGCATCGCCCGTGTGGAGCCGGGCGGCTTTACCAAAGTCTCTGCCCTGGGCGTGGAAGAGCAACGCACCCGCGTGGTGCTGGACTTGACCAGCGCGCACGAACAATGGGCCACGCTGGGCGATGCGTACCGGGTAGAGGTGGACTTCATCACGCACAGCGCAAGCCGTGCGCTGCAAGTGCCGGGCAGCGCGCTGTTTCGCACGCAAGACGGCTGGGCCGTTTACCGGCTGGAAAACGGCAAGGCCACGCGCACGCCAGTCACCATCGGCATGCGCTCGGCCAGCGCGGTAGAAATCAAAACGGGGCTGCAACAAGGGCAAACCGTGATCGTCCAACCCGACGAGCGCATTGAAGAAGGCACCCGCATTCAAAGCAACGGCTCGTAAGCAAAGCCCCTCGCTCGCCCGCTCACTCGCTCGCTTGCCTGCCCGTCTGCCCGCCCGCAGACAAGCCCGCATCCGCCACGCAAAGCCTGCGTTGCCAGCGGGGTCTCGCCTCGCATCGGCCAGCATGCCTGTGCCATACTGTTTGCCCTCCAAATCGTAACCGTGCGTTGTGCAGCCGCCGTGCGCAGCAACAAGCAGACGCTGCGGTTTCAGCCGTTTTTGCGGGCGCTAGCCGCATCACGCCTTCGCCGGCCGCCCAACGGGCGCACGCGCGCCGTTTTTCATGGACGTTTTCAAACATGCGACTTTTTTCTTTTCCTTCCATTTGCAAAACCCTGCTTCTGGCCGCATGGCTCGGCCTGGGGCATGCCTGGGCAGCCCAGCCCCTGCCGGTTGTAACCAGCTTCAGCATTCTGGCCGACGTAACCCGACACATCGGCGGCGAGCGTGTGGCTGTGCAGCCGCTGGTGGCAGCCGATACCGACGCGCACAGCTACCAGATGACGCCTGCGGACGTGCGCACAATCCGCGCCGCCAAGCTGTTGCTCGTCAATGGCCTGGGGCTGGAAAGCGCCCCGTTGCAACGCGCCATGCGCAACAGCAAAATCCCCCTGGCCGCTGCCACCAAAGGCATTGCGCCCTTGGCCAACGCGCACGATCATGACCACGGACATGCGCACGGCCACAAGCACGATCATGGTCACGCCCACGGCGAGCACGATCCGCACGTATGGCAAGACCCCGTGCGCATGCACACCTATGCCCGCAATATTGCCGATGCGCTGATTCAGGCCGACCCCGCAGGCCGTGCGCATTACGAGCAGCGCCTGGCTGCGTATCAGCGCGAGTTGCAGCAGCTGCACAGCTGGGCCGAGCAGCAGTTTGCCGCCATCCCCGCCGCGCAGCGCAAAGTGCTCACCGCCCACGACGCCTTTGCCTACCTGGGCAAGCGTTACCAGATCGCATTCATCACCCCGCTGGGCACCAATAGCGACAGCCAGCCCTCGGCCCGCGCCGTGGCGCTCATCATTCAGCAGATTCGTGCCGAAAACGTGCGTGCCATTTTTCTGGAAAACGTGAAAGACGCGCGCCTGCTGCAACAAATCGCCCGCGAAACCGGCGTGCCCGTGCAGCAGCAAGCCCTGTATTCAGACGCCCTAAGCGGCCCGCAAGGCGCAGCCCCCACCTATTTGCAGCTGATGCGCCACAACATCGGCGCGATCGCACAAGCCCTGCGTGGCAACACGGCTGGCAAATAAACGTCGGCTCACGCCACGATCGGCACTGGTGCCGTGTTCAAACACCGACCCGCCCTGATAAAAAGCCACCCGCAAAAAAGCCGCCCGGTTCGGGCGGCTTTTTTGTTTTGCCGTGCCGCGTGCCTTGCGCGTATCGATGCACGCATCGTGCCAACACACGCTCGCCGCTATTAAGCCAGATTAAGCCAGCGCCCGCGTTTACGCGCCGGATATGAGGTGCATGGCCTGCGGCGCAAAGCCGTGATTGACCGGCCCGTGCCCATGCCCGGTGCGCACCTGCGCGCCTGCCGCCAAGGCCGCGCGCACATACACCCGACCATTTTGCACGGCTTGCAGCATGCTGTTGCCCAAGGCCAAATACGCCGCAATGGCGGAAGAGAGTGTGCAGCCGGTGCCGTGGGTGTTGCGCGTGGCAATGCGCGCATCGGTAAACACATGCTCGCTGCCATCGGCCAGCACCAGCACATCACTCAAGGCGTCGCCTGCCATATGCCCGCCTTTGATCAGCACCGCCGCTGCGCCTTTTTGCCGCAAGGCATGGGCAGCGGCCAGCATATCGGCCACGCTGTGCAGCTCTTGCTGCACCAGTTGCTGCGCTTCGGTCAAGTTAGGGGTGATGAGCTGGCTCAAGGGCACCAGCTCTTGCAGCAACACAGCGGCGGCGCTGTGCTCCATCAAGGTGCTGCCGGCGGTGGCGACCATCACGGGGTCCAGCACCACGGGCACACCCGCATGCTCGCGCAGGGCCTGCGCCAGCGCCCGAATGCTGGGCGCATCCGGCACCATGCCGATCTTGATGGCATCGCAGCCCACATCACTCATGACCGAATCGATCTGCGCCCGCAGCATGTCGGGCGCCGTGGGCGCAATGGCTTGCACGCCGGTGGTGTTTTGCGCCGTTAACGCCGTAATGGCCGACATTCCGTAGCAGCCCAGCGCGACAAAGGTTTTCAAATCGGCCTGAATGCCCGCGCCGCCGCTGCTGTCCGAGCCGGCAATCGTCAAGAGGCAGGGGTAAGTAAAACAGGGGGTTTGTTGCATCACACACTCCAAAAAACGCTGGGGCACGCCGGTTTGGCATGGCACGGCTTGCAACTCCAACAACAGACTGGATTATGCGGGCTGCCATCGCGCTTTGACCTGGCCCGGCACAGCCCGGCGGGCGCACAATATGGATGTATGATTTAAAAGATTTTTATCATCATTTCGGAGCCCATCTATGGAACGCTTCACCATCTCTCTGGAAGAAAACCTGGCGCAGCAATTCGACCAATTGGTTGTGCAGGCCGGCTACCAAAACCGCTCGGAAGCCGTGCGCGATCTGCTGCGGCAGAAGCTGACCGAAGTCAACCTGCAAAACGACCAGGCCGAGTTTTGCGTGGCCAGCCTGTCTTACGTGTACAACCACCACGGTCGCGACCTGGCCGAGCGGCTGATGCAAATCCAGCACCAGTACCACGACATTGTGGTTGTGGTCACGCATGTGCATCTGGACCATGACAACTGCCTGGAAACCACGCTGCTGCGCGGCCCGACCGCCAGCGTGCGCCGCTTCGGCGAAGCTGTGATGACCGAGCGCGGCGTGCGCCACGGGCAAATCAACATCGTGCCCGTCAGCCTCGAAGAAAGCCACAGCCACGCCGCCCACCCGCACGGCGCGGCCGTCGGGCATATGCACATCATCCCCGAGACCTGAAGCGTGCGGCAGGCTGCGCCTGTTGCGTGGCGGCTTGGCTGCGATTTCCGCAGCCTGCCGTAGCCACCATCGCCCTGCCAACCGCCTCCCGGCGCCATGCCCGGCTCCGTCATCGTCGAGCTGATCGTGCAGCCTTTGGCCGAAGGGCTGCTGCACTTTGCGGGCTATGCCACAGGGCGGCTGATTGTGCCCGCCTTTTCGCTTGGGTGCATCTGCGTGGAGCCGTTAGCTTCAAACAGCCGCCCCCGCCCCAAATGGCAAACCCCATGGCAAGGCTTTTATCGCAAGCAAGGCCGCCGCATCGTATTAAGCGCAGAGCTAGGGTCTGTTCATCCTATTTTTGGAGGATGCGTTGCGATCAAAAAACTTAGTCGCCAAGGCGCCAGCCGCAGCCAAGGTGCTATTCCTTGGCAAGGCTGGCAACAAGGGCGAATTGCTTTTTTGATCACAACCCGAAGGGAACACGCCCACAAAGCCGCCACTCGTTGTTGCGCTCCTTGCGCAGACACCCGGTCTGCGCATCGTCGCACGCCTAGATTAGCGGCTTTGTGAATATGTTCGCACTTCTAAAAATAAGGTGAACAGACCCTAAGCACCTTGCTGGGTTTGCTCTTTTGGCTGGCCATGGGCCTGGCAGCGTATGGGGTTTACCGCTACACCAGCAGCTAAAAGCGCGCCAGCCCCAAGCGGGGCATGCACGCGCCATATTGCAGCGCCCATGCTGCACGCGCCGCACCTGTTTGCTCCTTCTCGCTACAATCCCGCTGCCTGCGCCGCCCTGCCCAACTGATGCTGATGCCTGCGGGCCATGCCAAGGCATTGGCAATGGATGGCGAGAGTCTGCTCGTCAGCTTTTCGCAACGTGCGCCGTGCGCCACATGCTTGAAACAAGTGGCAACAGCCCCATATTAAATAGTTAGCGATCGCTTCATGCACATGCTTCCCTATCCGGGCATGGCAAGGGCGATGCGCCTGTTTTAACCCACACACTGATTCCTGGACTGCCTCCATGAACCAAGAAAACGTTTCCAATCCCGAACCCGACATGAGCCATGTGGCCGATGCCGAGGCACCCGCCGACAACGCCACACCGGTGAGCGAGCAAGCCGCCATGCAAGCGCTGGAAGCCCAGCTGCAACAATTGCGCGACGACTACCTGCGCGCCCAAGCCGAGATGCAAAACACCCGCCGTCGCGCCGAAGAAGATGTTGCCAAGGCCCGTAAATTCGGCATCGAAGGCTTTGCCGAACACTTGCTACCCGTCATCGACAGCCTGGAAGCCGCCCTGAACGTGCAAAACGCTACCGTCGAGCAACTGCGCGAAGGCAGCGAGGCCACTCTGCGCCAGCTGCTCTCGGCACTGGAGCGCAACAAAGTCACCCCCATTGCGCCCGCGCAAGGCGACCGCTTCGACCCGAACCTGCACCAGGCCATCAGCGTGGTGCCTGCGCCAGAAGGCGCCGCCCTGCCGCCCAACAGCATCGTGACGGTTTTGCAAAAAGGCTATCTGATTGCCGAACGCGTGCTGCGCCCTGCGCTGGTCACCGTAACAGCCGCGTAAACAGCCGCGCAAACAAGCGCAAATGGCTGCCGTCGCAAGGCGGCCTGCAAGGCCCGGCGGGCGCACAACGAACAACCGCGCCCGGCACGCTTGCACAGGCCGCTCGTACGGATGCGCAGTTGCACGGGCGCACAGCGTCGCCCGTTGCGGCTGTTTTGTAATGGCTGTTTCATAGCTGTTGATCTGCTGCTATTGCACGCATTTTGTTACGCGCACTCTTGAAATCCGGCAAAAACGCTCTATTTCCAATCCAACTCAAACCATTTTCGGAGTAATAGCTATGGGAAAAATCATCGGTATTGACCTGGGGACTACTAACTCCTGCGTAGCGGTCATGGAAGGCCAGAACGCCAAGGTCATCGAAAACAGCGAAGGCGCGCGCACAACGCCTTCTATCGTGGCTTTTCAGGAAGACGGCGAAATCCTGGTTGGCGCACCAGCCAAGCGGCAGGCCGTCACCAACCCGAAGAACACCTTGTTCGCGGTCAAGCGTCTCATCGGCCGCAAGTTCGACGAAAAAGAAGTCCAGAAAGACATCGGTCTGATGCCGTACAAGATCATCAAAGCCGACAACGGTGACGCTTGGGTGGAAGTGCGCGGCAAGAAGCTTGCGCCGCCGCAGGTCAGTGCCGAGGTCCTGCGCAAGATGAAGAAGACTGCCGAGGACTACCTCGGCGAGCCGGTCACCGAAGCCGTCATCACGGTGCCGGCCTACTTCAACGACGCCCAACGGCAAGCCACCAAAGACGCGGGCCGCATCGCCGGGCTGGAAGTCAAGCGCATCATCAACGAACCGACTGCTGCCGCACTGGCCTTTGGCCTGGACAAGCAGGAAAAAGGCGATCGCAAAATCGCCGTGTACGACTTGGGCGGCGGCACGTTTGACGTATCCATCATCGAAATTGCCGATGTGGACGGCGAAAAGCAGTTCGAAGTGCTCTCCACCAACGGCGACACCTTCTTGGGCGGCGAAGACTTTGACCAGCGCATCATCGACTACATCATCACCGAGTTCAAGAAAGAGCAAGGCGTTGATCTCAAAAACGACGTGCTGGCGCTGCAACGCCTGAAAGAAGCGGCCGAAAAAGCCAAGATCGAGCTGTCTTCTTCCGCCGCAACCGACGTGAACCTGCCCTACATCACGGCAGACGCCTCAGGCCCCAAACACCTCAACATCAAGCTGACGCGCGCCAAACTCGAAGCGCTGGTCGAAGACCTGATTGAGCGCAGCATCGAGCCTTGCAAAGTCGCCATCAAAGACGCCGGCATCAGCGTTAGCGACATCTCCGACGTGATTCTGGTCGGCGGCCAAACCCGCATGCCCAAAGTGCAAGAGAAGGTCAAAGAATTCTTTGGCAAAGAGCCGCGCAAAGACGTCAACCCCGACGAGGCCGTGGCCGTGGGCGCTGCCATTCAGGGCCAGGTACTCAGCGGTGACCGCAAAGACGTGCTGCTGCTGGATGTGACGCCGCTGTCGCTCGGCATCGAGACGATGGGCAACGTCATGACCAAAATGATCCAGAAGAACACCACGATTCCGACCAAATTTGCGCAAACCTTCTCTACCGCAGAAGACAACCAGCCTGCCGTGACCATCAAGGTCTTCCAGGGCGAGCGCGAAGTAACGGCCGGCAACAAGCTGCTGGGCGAATTCAACCTGGAAGGCATTGCCCCCGCGCCGCGCGGCGTGCCCCAGATTGAGGTCACGTTCGACATCGACGCCAACGGCATCCTGCACGTCAGCGCCAAAGACAAAGGCACCGGCAAGGAAAACAAAATCACCATCAAGGCCAACTCCGGCCTGAGCGAAGACGAAATCCAGCAAATGGTGAAAGATGCCGAAATCAATGCGGCCGAAGACAAGAAAAAGGTCGAGTTGGTGCAGGCCCGCAACCAGGCCGACGCCATGGCGCACAGCGTGAAAAAATCGCTGGCCGAGCATGGCGACAAGCTGGACGCAGCCGAGAAAGAAAAAATCGAAGCCGCTATCAAGGATGTGGAAGAAGCCATCAAAGGCGAAGACAAAGCCGCCATTGACGCCAAAACCACCGCCCTGATGGAAGCCAGCCAGAAGCTGGGCGAAAAAGTCTACGCAGAGCAGGCCGCAGCGGCAGGCGCAACGCCCGAAGCCGGCGCAGACAGCGCCCGCCCGAACGACCCCGACGTGGTGGACGCCGAAGTGAAGGAAGTCAAGAAAGACTAAGCCCTCGCTGTTTTTCAACCCCTCGCGCCCTGCTTCGCATTTGCGGACACGGGCGCGCCGTTTTTTCCAGAAAGCCGCATTCCCTTGACGTGCCACGCAACAACACCCAGCCGCTTGCCGTACCAGCCTCTGCCCCACCATGCAGACGCGCACGCCGCAGTGAAGCAAGCAGCAGTTGATGATGCAACGCACCCGTTTTGAGCACCATGCCAGCCGCCAGCCCCACACCTGCTGCCGCACACACAGCCGCTAACGCGCGCACGCCGCACTTTGTGTGCAAGGCGTTTGCGCAACTCACCGTGCACGAGTTGCAGGCCCTGCACATCCTGCGCCAACAGGTGTTTGTGGTAGAGCAAAACTGCGCCTATCAAGACGCCGACGCGCTGGACGCCGCCAGCTGGCACCTGTTTGCGCTGGATGATGCCGGGCACGCCCTAGCCACCTGCCGCCTGATACCGGCCGGCCTGCGCTATGCCGAAGCGGCCATTGGCCGCGTAGCCTGCGCCGCCGGCGTGCGGGGCACAGGCATGGGTCGCGCACTCATGCAAGAAGCCCTGCGCCAGCTGGAGCAGCTCAGCCCCGGGCCCGTGCGCATTTCGGCGCAGCAGCGTCTGCAAGGGTTTTACGAGAGCCTGGGTTTTGCCGCGGCCAGCCGCCCTTATCTGGAAGACAACATCCCCCACCTGGAAATGCTGAAGAAATGAGAGCCTCTCCATGAGCAAGCGCGACTACTACGAAGTCCTCGGCGTGCCCAAAAACGCCAGCGACGATGAAATCAAAAAGGCTTATCGCAAGCTGGCGATGAAGTACCACCCTGACCGCAACCAGGGCAACGCGCAAGAAGCGGAGCTGAAATTCAAAGAGGCCAAGGAAGCCTACGAAATCCTCTCCGAGCCGCAGAAAAAAGCCGCCTACGACCAGTACGGCCACGCCGGGGTAGACCCCAACATGCGCGGCGGCGGTTTTGGCGGTGGCTTTGGCGGCTTTGAAAACTTCAGCGATATTTTTGGCGACATCTTCGGCCAGATGCGCGGCGG
>CAYUAF010000056.1:0-10674 GCA_964442555.1 uncultured Allobrachymonas sp. | reverse complement strand
AAGGCCGCGTGAACCGTGGGTTAAGAGCTACACGAAACAGGGGCAAGGTCAGTGCGTCGAAAAGATGCGCGCTGAGCGCCTAGGCGCTACAAGCCGCCGCTACCAGGCGCAGACCCGTGAATGCTTGCGGGCAGCATCACATGGGTAGCGCGGTCTGCGCCTTGGCTTGGCGGGCTTGGGTACAGGCTCTTTAGTCGCCGTGACCAAGGGCGTGGTTGGGGTTCTTGCATCCTATTGCGAACATACTCACAACGCCGCCAATTGAGAGGCGTGCGACGCTACACAGACAGGGCGTCTGCACAAAGAGCGCAACACCGAGTGGCGGCTGTGTGGGCATGTTCCCTTTGGGTTGTGATCAAAAAATCTATTCGCCCTCGTTGCCCGCCTTGCCAAGGAATAGCATCTTGGCTGCGGCTGACGCCTCGGTTAGTAATTTTTGATCGCAACGCCGTCTTCCAAAATAGGGTGCAAGCCCTAGCTATGCTGCCGCGTGGAGTCTTCATGTGAAACCGCCCTGCGGCGGCGCAATCTTGGTGCACCCGCGTGGCAGCGGCTTGATTGCAGTTTGGTGACTGTTTGCTCGCAATGAGGTCGCAGGGTGGCCAGCGTGCGCGGCAACCGGCTTTGCGCATCAACTTTGGGTAGCGTGGCAGAGTAAAAAAAGCAAAGAGAGCGAAAAAGGGCGAATGGCGGCACAGAAGGCGTCACAAGAGCTAGCTCTGCCATGCAGATGCCAGCCCTTCTTGTCTTTGCCCTGCCGTGCGGAGCCTTGCCAATAAAAAAAGCCCAGCGGCTTGGCTGGGCTTTTTCGTTGCAACGCGGGCAATTATTTCTTGCTGCGTGCTTTGGAGGCGGCAGGCGCCTGTTGCTGTGCGGGACGCTCGGCAGTGATGTTGTCGAACGTTTTTTTCTGGTTCTCATCCAGCGCGTTGTACAGGGCAACCGATGCATCAAAACGGTTGAACAAGAAGCTGTTTTGCTCGCTGTGCAGCTTCTTCAGAAACGCCACGCGATCAGGCGTTTTCATGGCGTTGAACTGCTCGGCAGTGGGCGTTTGCGAAGGGCGGAAGTCTGTGGTGTAGGCACTCACATATTTTTGCCATGCTGCCTCTTGTGCCGGAGTGATTTTCAGCTCGGCCTTCATCATCTCGATCGGGTTGCTGGCAGTCGCCTTGCTGGCCGGTGCAGCCGCGCGCTGTTGGGCGAAGGCCGCAGGAGCACCCAGTGCGCCCAGCAGAGCTACGGCGATAACAGGTTTGGTAAACAGTTTGAAAGTTGGGTTCACGGGATTGTCCTTTCTCTTTATACAAAGACCGTAAGCTGTAACCATAGCACAGCCAGTCGATTATGTAAGGCTGCAAGCGTCCGCTTCAATGCATAGGCAGCGTTATTTTGTAAGTGCCTGTTTGCGCAGCGTGCGGCGCGTGTGTTTTTGTTAGTGCGGGTATTGGCATGCAGCCGGGCGTTTTGCACGCGCGGGCAAATGCATGCGGGCAGCTATATACAAGCAGTAATGTGCAGACCAGTAAAAGTCCTTGGCAAAAACCGCGTTTAAGCCTGCCTGCCGTGCACGCTACCAGCCGGTTTGCCAACACAGCCGGGGTGCGTGAAAAGACAAGGTTTCAGCACACAGAGCTACACAAGAGCGTCGCTCTACGTGTTGCCCTGAATGGGCAAGAGGCTACGCCTCTCCCATTGAGATGACCCGGAGGGGTTTCAACCAGCAAGGAATGTGGATGAAACGCAGCGCAGATTTTTCAAAGTGAGCATCCACTTGCGAAAAATGCAAGGCGCTTGGCGGATGAAGGCAATAAAAAACCGCCCGAAGGCGGTTTTTTGTGTGTTGCTGACAGCGCACCCATTCAAACGGGCGGCAGCGCGATGACGCTGCCGGGCTTGCCTGAAATCAGGCGTTGGCCAAAGCCTTGACTTTGGCGGACAGGCGGCTCTTGTCGCGAGCAGCCTTGTTTTTGTGGAAGATGCCTTTGTCGGCAATCGTGTCCACCACCGATTGCATTTTGCCGAACAGCTCTTGCGCTTTGGCTTTGTCGCCAGCAGCAACGGCTTTTTCGACGTTTTTCACGGCGGTGCGGTATTTGGAGCGCAGCGACGTATTGGCTGCATTGAGTTTGACGTTCTGGCGGGCGCGTTTGCGGCCGGATGCCAGACGGGGGCTTTTTTGCGATTTGGCAGATGCCATGATAGAAATTCCTTATTTGTTGGAGGATGTTGTCAGCAGAACCGCGAATTATATCGTTGGCCCGCGCCTAGCGGCCAGAAAGAAGGGGTACTGCCACCGTTTGTTGCATCGATGATGCGTTGAAGGGTGCCCGATGCCCGGCACTCTTTGTCCTACAATCCCTTTCGTCAACGGTTCCCAGATGCCACGGCAGTGCGTGGCACGACGGGATGAAAAGGGAAGCCGGTGCGGTTTTGGAGCCGCGTGCATGCAGCGATGCAAAGCGTGCGCAAGCTCTGAACCCAAGGCCGGCGCTGCCCCCGCAACTGTAGGCGGAGAGCAAGGCTGGAGAAGCTCTGAACATATGGCCCCGGCGCACGAAGTGGCGCCGATTGGATGCAAGGATGCAAGCCACGGGTTCGGAATCTTTCTATCTCCACTGGGCAAACAGCCCGGGAAGGACAGCCACGCGATGACCCGCAAGCCAGGAGACCTGCCGTGACCAGTGGCTGCCCATGTGCCGCCATTGCTCTTTGACCCATGCGGTGGGCGTGGGCGGGTGCCGTTGCCGGGCGCGCTTTGCCCGCGTTTCAACGTCTGCCGGTGTCCACCGTATAACTATTCAAAGGACTTTCTGGCATGAACGTGACTGTTTACTCCAAACCCGCTTGCGTGCAATGCACGGCGACCACCCGTGCGCTTGATGCCAAGGGGATTGCTTACAAGCTTGTGGATTTGAGCGAGGATGCCGCCGCCTTGGCGCAGGTAACCGAGCTTGGCTATCGGCAGGCGCCTGTGGTGATCGCCGGAACCATGCATTGGGCGGGTTTTCGCCCCGACATGATTGGCCGTTTGTCCTGAAGCCATGCGTGTGGATACGACGGATCCAACCGCTGGGCGCAGGCGCTCTGGCGTGGACGCAAGCGCGCCAGATGCGCGGCAGGACCCGGCAGGCGCGGGCGCTTTGGTCTATTACTCGTCAGCCTCGGGCAATACCGAGCGGTTTATGGAGCGCCTGGGGCTGGACGCATGGCGAATACCGATATCGCCCGAAGCGCCCATGCCTGAACCGCAGTCGCCTTTCGTGCTGGTTTGCCCCAGCTATGCCGATGGGCAGGGCAGGGGCGCCGTGGCTAGGCAGGTGATTCATTTTTTGAATGATGCGCGGCGGCGCAGTCTGCTGCGGGGCGTGATTGCCAGCGGCAATCGCAATTTCGGAAAGTGGTTTGCCTGCGCAGGGCCGCTGATTGCCGCCAAGTGCCAGGTTCCGGTGCTCTATCGCTTTGAGCTGGCCGGAACCGAAGCCGATATCGACCGGGTGCGCACCGGTTTGAGCAAATTTTGGGAGATGCAATGCTGAACACGACCAAGCGCGAACTGCGCGAAGATGCTGCGCCTGATGAGCGGGAGCAGGCGCTGGATTACCACGCGCTCAACGCGATGCTGAACCTGTACGACGCACAGGGCAACATCCAGTTCGAGGCCGACCGCATGGCGGCGCGGCAGTTCTTTTTGCAGCACGTCAATCAGAACACGGTGTTCTTTCATCACCTGGATGAAAAACTGCGTTATCTGGTGGATGAGGGCTATTACGACGCCGAGGTGCTGGATCAGTATTCGCGCAATTTTCAGCGGCGGATATGGGACGAGGCCTACAGCCGCAAATTCCGCTTTCCCACTTTTCTGGGCGCTTTCAAGTACTACACCTCCTACACCCTCAAGACCCGAAATGGTGAGCGCTATTTGGAACGCTTCGAAGACCGGGTGGTCATGGTGGCGCTGACCTTGGCGCGTGGCGACGAGCAATTGGCGCTGCGCTTCATGGACGAGATCATTTCGGGTCGCTTCCAGCCGGCAACGCCCACTTTTTTGAACGCGGGCAAAAAAAGCCGCGGCGAGCTGATTTCCTGTTTTTTGCTGCGGCTGGAAGACAACATGGAAAGCATTGGCCGCGCCATCAACTCGGCGCTGCAACTCTCCAAGCGCGGCGGCGGTGTGGCGCTGATGCTGACCAATCTGCGCGAGCAGGGCGCGCCGATCAAGGGCATTGAGAACCAGTCCTCGGGCGTGATTCCGGTCATGAAGCTGCTGGAAGATGCGTTTTCCTATGCCAACCAGCTAGGCGCGCGCCAGGGTGCCGGCGCTGTGTACCTGAACGCCCATCACCCGGATATCCTGCGTTTTCTGGACACCAAGCGCGAAAACGCCGATGAAAAGATCCGCATCAAGACGCTGTCTCTTGGCGTTGTGATTCCGGACATTACGTTCGAGCTGGCCAAGCGCAATGTGGATATGTACCTGTTCTCGCCCCATGATGTGGAGCGGGTGTATGGCAGGCCGATGTCGGATATATCGATCAGCGAGAAGTACGAAGAAATGGTCGATGACAAGCGCATTCGCAAGAAAAAGATCAATGCGCGCGAGTTCTTTCAGACCTTGGCCGAAATCCAGTTCGAAAGCGGCTACCCCTACATCATGTTCGAGGACACGGTAAACCGCGCCAACCCGATTGCCGGGCGCATTTCGATGTCGAACCTGTGTTCCGAAATTTTGCAGGTGAACGAGGCTTCCACCTTCAACGATGACCTGAGCTACCGGCATTTGGGCACGGATATTTCGTGCAACCTGGGGTCGCTGAACATTGCCAACACGATGGACGGCCCGGATTTGGGCGCAACCGTCGAGAGCGCCATTCGCGCGCTGACGGCGGTGTCCGAAATGTCGGCCATCGACAGCGTGCCCTCGGTGCGACGCGGCAATGACGAAGCCCATGCGGTCGGGCTGGGGCAGATGAATCTGCACGGCTTTCTGGCGCGGGAGCGCATCCACTACGGCAGCGCCGAAGGCATTGACTTTACGTGCGCCTATTTTGCCGCCGTGGCCTACCACGCGCTGCGGGCATCCAACCTGCTGGCGCGTGAGAAAGGGCGCTCTTTCGTCGGATTCGAACAATCGAAATATGCCGATGGCAGCTTTTTTGACAAGTACGTTTCGCGCGATTGGCTGCCAGAAACCGAGCAAGTGCGCGCGCTGTTTGAGCAAAAGGGCGTAGCCTTGCCAGGCCGGCAGGATTGGGCCGCGCTGCGCGATGCGGTGATGCGCGACGGGCTTTACAACCGCAACTTGCAGGTGGTGCCGCCCACGGGGTCGATCAGCTACATCAACCATGCCACCTCGTCAATCCATCCCATCGTGTCGAAGATAGAAATCCGCAAGGAAAGCAAAGTGGGCCGCGTTTACTACCCGGCGCCGTTCATGACGAATGACAACCTGGAGTACTTCCGCGATGCCTACGAAATCGGCCCCGAGGCATTGATTGACACCTACGCGGCTGCGACCGAGCACGTCGATCAGGGCTTGTCACTGACGCTGTTCTTTCCTGCCGAGGCAACAACGCGCGACATCAACCGCGCACAGATCTACGCCTGGAAGAAGGGCATCAAGACGATCTATTACGTGCGACTGCGCCAGACGGCGCTGGAAGGCACCGAGGTGCAAGGTTGTGTGTCGTGCGTGCTGTAAGAACCGGAGCATTTGGCAATCCTCATCACCAACACAATCATGACAATTTCCACTCAACCGCCACAACGCACGCGGCCTGTTCCCCTGGCCATCAACTGGAACCATTTGCAGGATGACAAGGATTTAGAGGTATGGAACCGGCTCACGGCCAACTTCTGGTTGCCGGAGAAGGTGCCGCTTTCCAACGATGTGCAAAGCTGGTCGATGCTGCGACCCGAAGAGCAAACCTTGACGATTCGCGTATTCACAGGGCTGACGCTGCTAGACACGATCCAGAATACCGTGGGCGCGCCGTCGATGTTGCCGGATGTGCAGACGCCGCATGAGGAGGCGGTGCTGACGAACATCGCCTTCATGGAAGCGGTGCACGCGCGCAGTTATTCGTCGATCTTCTCCACGTTGTGTTCCACCAAAGAAGTGGACGAGGCTTTCCGCTGGTCCGAGGAAAACCCGCATCTGCAAGCCAAGGCGCGGCTGATTCTGGATGAGTACGATGCCGCCAGCCATCCGCTCAAGCGCAAGATTGCCAGCGTGTTTCTGGAAAGCTTCTTGTTCTACTCGGGCTTTTATTTGCCAATGTACTGGTCCAGCCGCGGCAAGCTGACCAACACCGCCGATCTGATCCGCCTGATCATCCGCGACGAGGCCGTGCATGGCTACTACATCGGCTACAAATTCCAGCGGGGGCTGGCTAATTTGCCGCAGCAGGAGCGTGCGGCGTTGAAAGAGTTTGCCTTCTCGCTGCTGTTTGAGTTGTACGAAATCGAAACGCGCTACACCGAAGAGCTATACGACAGCATCGGCTTGACCGAAGACGTGAAAACCTTTTTGCACTACAACGCCAACAAGGCGCTGCAAAATCTGGGCTATGAGGCGCTGTTTCCGCAGACTGTGTGCGAAGTCAATCCGGCGATTCTGGCGGCGCTTACTACCGACAGCGAAAACCATGACTTTTTCTCGGGCAGCGGCTCTTCTTATGTCATCGGCAAGGCAGTTGCTACAGAAGACGAGGACTGGAATTTTTGATACGGGCGCTGCCGCCCGCCGCGCATGCGCTGGTATGGGGCGGGCAGGCGGTGCCCTGGTGCTGCGGCTGCCGCGCGCGGTGGTGTTTGCGCCATTCGTTGGCGCGAGCATGCAATAGGGCGGTGCATGAGATAGGGCGTGTATCGCCCGCCTGGCGATGCATGTCGCAGCGTGCGCAGAGGCCAGGTGTGCAATTGGCGTGCGCAAGGGGTTGTGACCAGACCGTGTCTATTTGCGCGGCAGTGTAGTTAGCGTAGGCAGCGCGGGCGGCTCAATCCCTGTGGCCAAGAGGCAGCCATGTGCCAACAGCGTTTACAACCTGGCGTTGTCGTCTTTGGTCGTCATGCGCCACTGGCTGCGCACGTTGCTGGCTTGCGTGATCAGGGCGTGGAGCTGCTCGCCGTCATTGGCTTCCATGGCGCGGGCGAAGGTGTGCAGGGCGTCGATCAGCAAATCGGTTTGCAGCAAAATTTCTTCGCGGTTGCACAGAAAGATGTCGCGCCACATGGCGGGGTCGCTGGCGGCAATGCGCGTAAAGTCGCGAAAGCCCGAGCCGCCCAGGGCCAGTGTGTCGCTGGCGGCATCCTGGTGCAGGATGCTGTTGATGAGGGCAAACGCCGTCAGATGCGGCAGGTGGCTCACGGCGGCAAAGGCGGCATCGTGCGCTTGCGGCGTCATGGTCTGCACTTTGCAGCCCAGCGCCTCCCACAGCGCGGTGATGTGTTGCAGGGCGCCGATGCGCGTGCTGCGCGTGGGGGTGAGGATGATTTGCTTGCCGCGGTACAGGTCGGCATCGGCATGGGCAATGCCGGCCACTTCTTTGCCTGCAATGGGGTGTGCGGGCACGAATTGGCCGATGCGCGGGCCGAGGGCGGTTTCGGCGGCTTCGATCACGTTTTGCTTGGTGGAGCCTACGTCGGTGACGATGGCGTGATCGGGCAGGCTGTCGGCAATGCTTAAAAAAACGCTTTCGCTGGCTGCTACGGGCACAGCAATCACGACCAGATCGGCTTGCGCCACGGCATCTGCCGGGTAGGTGGCTACGGAGTGGATCACGCCCAGCTCTTGCGCCGTTTGCAGGCTTTGCGGGTTGGTGCTGTAGGCAACGATGTGGCGCACCAGGCGGGCGCGTTGCATGGCCAGTGCCAGCGAGCCGCCCATGAGGCCGCATCCGATCAGGGCCAAACGGTTGAACATGGTTTTACTCGCTGGCGTGGCTGATGGCGTAAGAACCCAGCACCTTGTAAAAGGCGCAGATGGGGCGCAAATCTTCCAGCGCGGCGCGTACCCGCGGCTCGCTGATGTGGCCTTGCAGGTCGATGTAGAAGAAGTATTCCCACTGCTGGCCGCTGCGGGCCGGGCGCGATTCAAACCGCGTCATCGATACGCCGTGGCGTTTAATGGGCTCCAGCAGCTCGTATACGGCGCCCGGGCGATTGACTACCGATACGACCAGGCTGGTGCAGTCGTTGCCCGAAAATTCGGGGCTTTGCTGCTTGTGCGGCAGGCACATGATGGCAAAGCGGGTGCGGTTGTAGGCTTCGTCTTGAATGGACGGGGCCACGACGTGCAGGCCGAACCGGCTGCCGGCGCGCAGGCTGGCAATGGCGGCGTGGGCCGGGTTTTGCGTGGCCAGGCGCGCGCCCTCGGCGTTGCTGGATGTGGCGTGGCGCTCGGCATGGGGCAGGTGGGTGTTGAGCCAGTTTTGGCACTGGGCCAGCGCCTGCGGGTGGGCGTATACGGCCTGAATGTCTTGCAGGCGGTGCTGCTGGCACAGCAGGTTGTGCCGCACCAGCAGGCTGATTTCGCCAATGATGTGCAGCGGCGAGGTCAGAAACAGATCCAGCGAGCGCGTCACGACGCCTTCGGTGGAGTTTTCCATGGGCACCACGCCAAAATCCGCACGGCCCGAAGTGGTGGCTTCAAACACTTCATCGAAGCTGGAGCAGGGCACGTGCTCGATACTGACGCCAAAAAACATCTCGGCAGCCTGCTCGCTGAAAGTGCCTTCCGGCCCCAGGTAGGCGACGCGGTGCGGTTCTTCCAGCGCGCGGCAGGCAGACATGACTTCGCGCCAGATGTTGGCAATGCTGTCGGCTTTGAGCGGCCCCTGGTTGGCCGTTTGCAGTTTGTGGATGACTTGCGCCTCGCGCTCGGGGCGGTAGACTTGCGAGCCTTCTTGCCGCTTGATGTCGCCGATGGCGTTTGCCAGGGACGCGCGCTGGTTGAGCAGGAGCAGCAATTGCTGGTCGAGCGTGTCGATGGCGGTGCGCAGCTCGGCGATGGTTTGGCTCATGATGGGGGCTTACGGGCAAAGAGGGTTATTTGCGGGCGCTTGCGCCAGCGGCTGCGCGGTTGTTGCCGCCCACGATTTGCGCGGCGCGCGCATCAAATTCCTTGGTGCGGGCCTGCACGTCGGCACGGGTGGCATCCACCAGTTTTTGTGCCAGCAAATTGGCCATGTGCGGGTTGGCCGCATAGTATTTGCGGATGACGGGCGATTCCAGAAATGCCACTAGCTGTTTCAGCTCGTCGGCGCTGAAACGCTCGCTGTATGCGGGCACCAGCACTTCCAGGCTGATGCGCTCGTTGCGGTTCTTGATCAGGCGCACCACATCGTCATTGAACTTTTTCAGTTCCGCATCCAGCTGGTCGGCCACCAGCTTCTGGCGGGCGGCGGGCATTTTGTCCAGGCGGGGCAGCCAGTGCTCCACCACAGCGCGATTGGCCGTGCCGGCTAGTTGGGCAATCAGCGCGTCCATATCCTGGTTTTTTTGCAGATTGACGATGCGCGTGGCCAGCTCTTTCTTTTCTTTGTCTTGCCGGTCTTGCGCATGGGTGGCAGGCAGCAGCACGGCGGCGCAAAGCAGGGCGGCAGCGGCGGTTTGGCCGAATTTCAAAAAAGGTTTCATGTCTATTCAAAAATAAAAATGTGTGGGTGATGTGTGTATGGTGTGTGCGGGTTGCGGCAGCCTGGTTTCAATCCGCACTGGCCGAATCGGTTTCGGGCGGGGTGTCCGGGGCATCTGCCGCATCGGCGCTGTTTTCGCTGTCTTCGCTGGCATCATTTTCGACAATGCGCTGCAAGCCCGAAAGCTGCGCGCCATCGTCCAGCGCAATCAGCGTGACGCCTTGCGTGGCGCGGCCCATTTCGCGGATTTCGGCCACGCGGGTGCGCACCAGCACGCCCTTGTCGGTGATGAGCATGATCTCGTCATCTGCGCTAACCAGCGTGGCGGCTACGACCTTGCCGTTGCGCTCGCTTTGCTGAATGGCGATCATGCCCTTGGTGCCACGGCCGTGGCGGGTGTATTCCGAAATATGGGTGCGCTTGCCGTAGCCGTTTTCGGTTGCCGTAAGCACGCTGGTGCGGCCAGCCGTGTCGCTGCCTGGCTCGGCGCTGTCGGCTTCGGCCACCAGCAGGGCGATGACGCTTTGGCTTTCTTCCAGCTGCATGCCGCGCACGCCGCGGGCGTTGCGGCCCATGGGGCGCACGTCGTTTTCGTCAAAGCGCACGGCTTTGCCGCCGTCGCTAAACAGCATGACGTCGTGCGCGCCGTCGGTTAAGGCTGCGCCGATGAGGTAGTCGCCTTCATCCAGGCCTACGGCAATGATGCCGGCCTTGCGCGGGTTGCTGAACTCGTCCAGCGCCGTCTTTTTGACCGTGCCTTTGGCCGTGGCCATGAACACATAGCGATCGGCCGGGAAAGTGCGTGCTTCGCCCGTGAGGGGGAGCACCACGGTGATTTTTTCGCCTTCTTCCAGCGGGAACATATTGACGATGGGGCGCCCGCGCGAGCCGCGCGAGCCGGAAGGCACTTCCCATACCTTGAGCCAATACAGCCGCCCGCGGTTGGAGAAGCACAGAATGTAGTCGTGCGTGTTGGCGATAAAGAGCTGGTCGATCCAGTCGTCTTCTTTGGTGGCGGTGGCTTGCTTGCCGCGCC
>CAYUAF010000055.1:0-10677 GCA_964442555.1 uncultured Allobrachymonas sp. | reverse complement strand
GGCGGCTGGCCTTTGTGCGATGTGGCGTTGGCTTGATGGGCAATGGATATGACAGTCTTGAATCGTCGAGTTTTTGTGCGTCAGATGGCAACTGGGGTCGCCGCAACCAGCCTGCTGGCGGCCTTGGCGGGCTGCGGCAAGAAAAAAGCCGCGCGCGCCCAAGCCGTGGCGGCAGGCAGCACCGTGCTGGCCTTGGGCGATTCGCTCACCTACGGCACGGGCGCATCGCCCGAAACTGCTTACCCCACTGTGCTGGCCGGGCTTACGGGCTGGAATGTGGTCAATGCCGGCGTGCCGGGCAACACATCGGCCCAGGCGCTGGAGCGTTTGCCCGACTTGCTGGCAGGGCACCAGCCCAAACTGGTTATCGTGAGCATTGGCGGCAACGACTTTTTGCGCAAACTGCCGGAAGAAGGCACGCGTGCCAACATCACCGCCATTTGCCAGCAGGCGCAGGCAAGCGGCGCGCAGGTGTTGCTGGTGGCCGTGCCACAAGTCAGCCTGGCGGCGGCGCTGGGGCAAATGAGCGATCACCCCCTGTATGCCGACATTGCCAAAGAGCTGCAACTGCCCCTGCAAAGCAAGGGCTGGAGCCAGGTGCTGGCGGATGACAAACTGCGCTCTGACGCAGTGCATGCCAACGCACAAGGCTATGCCGAATTTGCGCACAGCCTGCATCAAACCGTGCTGGCGGCAGGCTTGTTGCGGCAGTGATGGCATGGCAAGGCACAATCCGGCGGAATGGCCGCTGCCGTGTTGCCTGCGGCTTCTTTTACAATGGCGCGATTTGGCATGCGGGGCGCCGCATCGGGGCTTGAACCGATAGCCGCGCACCCGCGCCAGGCCAGTTATTTTTCAACAAACGTTTTTCGACAAACAATCAGGGGGACATATGTCTGCAACAGAAGATACCGAACGCGACGGCATGGGCGTAGCCGTGCCTGTGGTGGCTGCCGTCATCATTGCCATTGCAACCACTTTGTTTATCGGCGTAGGCACCATTCGCAAAAAAGCCATGTCGGCCGCTGCGCCTGCGGCTTCGGTTGCTTCGGCGGCAGCTTCAGCCGCCGTGGCCGAACAGCCTGCTTCCGCAGCAGATGCAGCCGTTGCTACAGACGCTGCTTCTGCGCCAACAGCCGCATCTGCGGACGAAGCCCGCGTGGAACTGGTAGACGGCGTGGTGCGCTTTTACTTTGCTTCGGGCAAGGCCGACTTGGCCGCTGGCGCCAAAGAAGCTTTGGCTGAAGCCGTGGCCGCCGCCAAAGACGGCAAAACGCTTGAGCTGAGCGGCTTTCACGACAGCACCGGCAGCGTTGCTTTGAATGCCGAGCTGGCCAAAAAACGCGCTTTTGCCGTGCGCGATGCGCTGCTGGCCGAAGGCGTTGCCGAAAGCAGCATCACACTCAAAAAACCCGAAGCCATGCCCAACACCCACGGCAGCGATCCCAATGCGCGCCGGGTCGATGTGGTAATTCGGTAAGCCGCAGAGCAGGCACGGCTTGTGCCTGCTCCGGCGCTTGCGCCATGTGCGATAACGGCAAGCGCCCATTGGCGTGGAGGCAGCCGGGTTTGCAGGCTTGTGCGTAAGGAACCAAGCTGTTTTCCAGGCCACGAAATTTGGGAAATTGGCTTCAGCATATCGGGCACGAGCCACTGGGCGCAAGAAGGGCTTGGTATGGCAGGCCTGCCATAGCCCCAAGACCCGGCAGCAGGTGCCGGGTCTTTTTTCAGCATTTTTCGTTTTTTGAAGGAATGTGCGGCTAGCGTTGGCTTCTTAAACTGCCCAAATCTGCACCAACTCCGCCATCACAGCAACAAAGTCATCATGAACCGTATTGCCACTACCTTTTCGCGCTTGAAAGAGCAAGGCCGCAAGGCGCTCATTCCTTATTTGATGACCGGCTACCCGCACGCAGACAGCACGCTGCGCATGATGCAAACCGCCGTGGCTGCCGGTGCCGACCTGATCGAGCTGGGCGTGCCGTTTGGCGACCCCATGGCCGACGGCCCGGTGATACAGGCCGCAGGCGAGCAGGCTATAGCCAACGGCATCGGCATGGTGGAAGTGCTGGCTGCCGTGCGGCAATTCCGCCAGCAGGATGAGACAACGCCCGTGGTGCTCATGGGCTACGCCAACTCGGTAGAAAACCACGAACTGCGGCACGGCGCAGATACCTTTGCGCGCGATGCGGCAGCAGCCGGGGTAGATGGCGTGCTGATTGTGGACTATCCGCCCGAAGAAAGCGCCGAATTTTCCGCCCGCTTGCGTGCCCAGGGTATTGACCAGATTTTTTTGCTGGCGCCAACCTCTACTGAGGCGCGCATGCAGCAAGTGGCCCAGCTGGCCAGCGGCTATGTGTATTACGTGTCGCTCAAAGGCGTAACCGGCTCGGGCGCACTGGATACGCAAGCCGTAGCCGAGGCGCTGGCGCGCATTCGCCAGCATGTGCATATTCCCGTAGGCGTGGGCTTTGGCATACGCGATGCCGCCAGCGCGCAAGCTGTTGCCCGGCATGCCGATGCGGTCGTCATCGGCAGCAAACTGCTGCAATTGATGCAAGAGCCGGAGCCGGAAAAGCAGGTGGGCGACTTTTTGCGCGGCATTCGCGCCGCGCTGGACGCATGAATGCCGGGCATGAACAGCGCCACGGTACGCCCGCAAGCGGCGTTTGGCGGCTTGCCAAAAATACCGGCCTTTTCGGCGCAGCGCATGGCTGGCGTGCCGAAAATGCAGTAGTGGCGGCCACAGGGAAGCGTCAGGATACGGCCTGCCATTTATGCTACCCTTCGTAACTAAATATGTGTGCGTGACTGTTTTGCGTGACGGATGCCGCATTCCTGCGGCATCGGATTAGACTGTAAGAGATAGCAGCAGGCGGTTGAGGCCAAAGGAGCCGGACGACGGGGCTGATTTTCACCCATCAGTATCGGTGCCCAGCCTGGCCGAATATGTCTGCGGTAATGTTGTGATTGGAGTTTCTTCATGAGTTGGCTTGAAAAATTGCTTCCGCCCAAAGCGACCAAGGCTGCGGATACGGCCGAGCGGCGTTCGACCGTTCCGGAAGGCTTGTGGATCAAATGCCCAAGCTGTGAGGCGGTGCTGTACCGCACCGATTTGGAGCAGAACCAGAACGTGTGCCCCAAGTGCGCGCATCACCACCGCATCAACGCACGCGCACGGCTCGATGCCTTTCTGGATCCAGAAGGCCGCTATGAAATCGCGCAGGAAGTGCTGCCGGTAGATGCCCTCAAATTCAAAGACAGCCGCAAATACACCGAGCGCCTGAAAGAAGCCCTAGAAAACACCGGCGAGACCGATGCGCTGATCGTGATGGGCGGCAGCGTGTGCGGTATCAACTTGGTGGCGGCCTGCTTCGAATTCGAGTTCATGGGCGGCAGCATGGGCAGTGTGGTGGGCGAGCGCTTTGTGCGCGGCGTGGAGCATGCCATTGCCCAGAAAGTGCCTTTTGTGTGCTTTACCGCCACGGGCGGCGCCCGCATGCAGGAAGGGCTGTTGAGCCTGATGCAAATGGCCAAAACCAATGCGGCGCTGACGCGCTTGGCCAAAAAAGGCTTGCCCTATATCAGCGTGCTGACTGACCCGACCATGGGCGGCGTGAGCGCAGGCTTTGCTTTTGTGAGCGATGTGGTCATTGCCGAACCCAAAGCCCTGATCGGCTTTGCCGGCCCGCGCGTGATCGAGAACACGGTGCGCGTTAAGCTACCGCCGGGCTTCCAGCGTGCCGAGTTTCTGCTGGAAAAAGGCGCGGTCGATATGATTTGTGACCGGCGCGATTTGCGCAAAACCGTTGCGCAGGCTTTGAGCATGTTGCAACGCTTGCCCGCAGACAGCGTAACGGCTGAGTAACGGCTAAATAAGGCCACCACCGGCTGCGGTATCTCCGGAGCTTGGTGGGCTGCGCTTGGCGGTTGCGGGGCATGGGGGTAGTGCTCATCAGCGGGCCATTCCCGCCCATGCCGGGCGCTGGCCTTGGGCCTAAGCAAGCAGGAAAAATCGGCTACGAAAATCGTTTGTAGAAAGCCGCCGCCATTCAAAGGCAGGCGGTTTTTTTGATGGGGCAAATTGCAGCGATAGCAGCGGTAACAGCGAGTAATTGCGGATGGTTGGGATAGGTGCGGTAGCTGTGATGAGGGCGGCGCAAGGTATTTGCGGCAGGGCTTGCAGCAGTTGGGGCAGGGCGTGCTGGAGTGTTTAAGGGTTTCCCCCTGTTCAAACACCCAATTGCTGACCCAATTGCTCAAACATTTAAACCGCTCAAACGCACCCATCCCACGGCAAAACTCCATCAAACAGGCAAAAAAACTATCAGATGGGCGTGGAAACCAGCTGGCCAATCACGAAAAATCAAATGCCTGCGCCGGCATCTACAAATTCCGTTACGCGCGTGGGGCATAGCCAGACCTGTGCGCCCGTTTCCAGCCGCATTTGGCTGCTGAGCTTTTCTTGCTCGCTATGGGTAAGTTGCACGCTGATCAGGCTTTGGTCGTCGTTGCGGGCAAATTCCATATAGGTGTAAGGCCCCACGATGTGGGTATTGCGCCAGCTGGCGGCAATGGCGCTGGCGGGTTTACCGGCGGCGTCATGTGCGGGCAGCACGCGTATTTCGTGCGGGCGCACATAGCGGGGCGATGCGCTGCCTTGCGGGTGCAAGTGGTTGACTTCGCCCAAAAATTCCATCACAAACGGCGTGGCGGGGTGCTCGTATACCTGCGTGGGGCTGCCGACTTGTTCGATGCGGCCTGCGTTCATGATGACGACGCGGTCTGCCACTTCCAGTGCTTCGTCTTGATCGTGCGTGACGAAGATGCTGGTAACGCCCATATCGTGGTGGATTTGGCGCAGCCAGCGGCGCAGTTCTTTGCGCACCTTGGCATCCAGCGCGCCAAAGGGTTCGTCCAGCAAGAGCAGGCGCGGCTGGGTGGCCAATGCCCGCGCCAATGCCACGCGCTGGCGCTGGCCGCCAGAGAGTTGCTGCGGATAGCGCTTGCCCAAATGGCCCAGCTGCACTTTATCGAGCAGGTACTGCACCCGCTCGGCGATTTGCGCGCGCGAAGGGCGGGATGCAGACGACAAAATGGATAGGCCGAAGGCCACGTTGTCGGCAACGGTCATGTGCCCGAACAAGGCGTAATGCTGAAACACAAAGCCGATATTGCGGCGGCGGGCGTCGAGGTAGGTGACATCTTGCCCACCAAACAGCACGGCGCCGCTGTCTGGCACCTCCAGCCCGGCAATGATGCGCAGCAGCGATGTTTTGCCCGAGCCGGAAGGGCCGAGCAGGGCGACCAGCTCTCCGCTGGCAATTTCCAGATTCAGCCGGTCGCACACCACGGTGGGGCCAAAAGATTTGTACAAGTCCTGTATGGCGATTTGCATGACAGACTCTCCGGTAATCCACTAACAAAAAAGAGAAAGGGCGGGCGCTTCAACGCGCCTGAAAGCGTTCGACCACGTACTTGAGCACCAGCGTTACCAGCGCCAGCAGGGCCAGCAGCGAGGCCACGGCAAAGGCGGCGGCGAATTGGTATTCGTTGTAGACCACTTCGATATGCAGCGGCATGGTGTTGGTGGCGCCACGAATGTGGCCCGATACGATGGAGACTGCGCCAAATTCGCCCATGGCGCGCGCATTGACCAGAATCAGGCCGTAGAGCAAGGCCCATTTGATATTGGGCAAGGTTACGCGGAGAAATATTTGCCAGCCGCTGGCGCCCAGCAGACGGGCGGCTTCTTCTTCGCTGCTGCCTTGCTGCTGCATGAGGGGAATCAACTCGCGCGCCACAAACGGAAAGGTGGTAAACACCGTAGCCAGCACAATGCCTGGCGTGGCGAAAATGATTTGCATGCCGTGCGCTTCCAGCCAGCGGCCCAACCAGCCGTTGGCGCCGTACACCAGCACCAGCGCCAGGCCGGCAATCACGGGCGAGATGGAGAAGGGCAAATCCATCACCGTGAGCAGCAGGCTTTTGCCTTTGAAGTCGAACTTGGTAATGGCCCATGCGGCGGCTATGCCAAACAGGGCATTGAGCGGTAAAACGATGGCCGCCACCAGCAAGGTGAGCCGGATGGCCGACAGCGCATCAGGCTCGGTAATAGACGCCCAATACACCGTCAGGCCCTGGCGCAGGGCCTCGTAAAAAATGCTGACCAACGGCACCAGCAAAAACAGCGCCAAATAGGCAATGGCCAAGCCGATCAGGGTGTGGCGCAGCCAGCGCGGCTCTTGCGTGACTGGCGCGGCAACGGTGGTGCGGGCAGGTTGCGGCAACACGGGCAAATCCTCCTCTTGTGCGGACGGGGTTTATGCGGACTGACGGCGCTGTTTCCAGGCTTGCAGCAGATTGATGCCCAGCAGCATGACAAAGGCAAGCAGCAGCATGACTACGGCAATGGCCGTAGCGCCGGGCAAATCGTTTTGCTCCACCTTGCCGATGATGAGCAAAGGCGTGATTTCCGTTTTGAACGGAATATTGCCCGCGATGAAGATGACCGAGCCGTATTCGCCCAAGGCGCGCGCAAAGGCCAGCGATGCGCCGGTGAGCAAAGCCGGCAGCACATGGGGCATGATGACGTGCCGGAACGTTTGCCAGCGGTTGGCCCCCAGCATGGCGGCGGCCTCTTCCTGCTCCTGGCGCAGGTCTTGTAGCACCGGCTGCACCGTGCGCACCACAAAGGGCAGGCCGATGAAGGTGAGTGCCACCATCACGCCCAGCGATGTGTAGCTGACCTTAAAGGGCAGATGCTGCCCAATCCAGCCGTTGGGGGCGTACAGGGTTGTTAGGGCGATGCCGGCCACAGCCGTCGGCAGGGCAAATGGCAAATCGACCATGGCATCTACCTGGCGGCGGGCGGGAAAATCGTACCGCACCAGCACCCAGGCCACCAGCAGGCCAAAAACCGCGTTGAGCGCAGCCGCAATCAGCGATGCGCCAAAAGTGAGCTTGTAAGACGCGACCACTTGCGCATCTGTGGCAATAGCCCAAAAGCGCGACCAGCCCAGCTGCGATGTGGTAACCAGCACCGCCGCCAGCGGAATCAGCATGACCAAAGACAGATACAGCACGGTTACCCCCAGCGAGAGGGAAAAACCGGGCAGCACGCTATGGCTGCGCAGCAGCCAGGCGCGTCGCGGCTTGGCCGCAGCAGAGGTAGGGCGTGCGGCAGCCATTATTTTTTGCGGGCAGCCATGGCCTGGTCGTAAAAGCCGCCGTCGTTAAAGTGGCTTTGCAGCAGCTGGCCCCAGCCGCCAAACAGCTCGTTGACGGTAAAGGTTTGTTGCGGTGGGAAGAGCTTGGCGTGCTTGGCCAGCACTTCGGCATTGCGCGGGCGCAGGTGGTAGCGGGCGGCAATCTCTTGCGCCTCGGTCGACCACAGCCATTGCAGATACTCGGTAGCCGCCTGGCGCGTGCCTTTTTTATCTACCACGGTTTCTACAACGGCCACCGGGTTTTCGGCCAGCACCGTCCACTTGGGGTAAACAACCTGAAAATTGTCGCCAAACTCGCGTTGCACCAGAGGCACTTCGCTTTCAAACGTGACCAGGGCGTCGCCTATATGGCGCTGGGCAAATGTGGTGGTTGCTGCGCGGCCGCCGCCATCCAGCACGGGCACGTTGGCAAAAATCTTGCCGGTCAGCTCCCGCGCTGCGGCTTCGTCTTTGCCCTCTTTCAAGGCAGCGCCCCAAATGGCAGCCCAGGTGTAGCGACCATTGCCCGAAGTTTTCGGGTTGGGAATGATGGGCTGCACATCGGTACGCGCCAGATCGCTCCAGTCCTGAATCTGCTTGGGGTTGCCCTTGCGCACCAGAATGACCGACAGCGACGTATTGGGCACGGACTGATCCGGAAACTTGCTGGCCCAGTCTTTGGCAACCAGGCCCTTTTCTGCCAAAAAGTCGATGTCGCTGGCCTGGTTCATGGTGACCACATCGGCCTGCAAGCCCTCGGCCACGCTGCGCACCTGCTTGCTGCTGCCGCCGTGCGATTGTTGAATCTCCAGCTTTTTGCCGGCCTGTGCCGCCGCCTGCAAGTAGCTGGCGTTGATGTCTTTGTAAAACTCGCGCGATACGTCGTAGCTTACGTTTAGCAGCTTGGCGCTTTCGGCTTTGGCAGCGGGCGCGTCTGCTTGCGATGCGGCTGTGGCGGCAGAGCTTGCGTTTTTGTTATTGCAGCCGGCCAATACGCCGGCCATGCCTATTGCCAGCACGCTGCCTGCCAGCAGCCGAAGAGCCGGGCGGCGGGCAAGAGGGGCGCGGATATGCGCAGGGGCACCGTGGGGGTGTTTTGGGGTGTGCTTGGGGGGTATGGTGTGCCATCATGTACCGTGAAAAAGTGGAACCTGGGGCGGCAGTCTAAAAGACTTTTATTCCAAACTAACCATATTTTTCTTGTATCTATATTCTGTTTTTGGAATATAAAAGGGCGTCAGTTGCTCTTTGGAGGTGCGGCTTTGGCCATGCAAGCGTTGTTTTCAGTTGCTTCAATTGCGCCCGGTTGCTGCGCAAGGCGGGCAATGCCATGCAGGTTTGCCGCACCTGATGCAGCGGGCGAATTAGAATACGCGTTTGCTTAAAAATCGCCGTATAGCGCCATGTCTCAACAAACCAGCACCCCTTCTACCCCCGTTACCTTGGACGAAAACCAGCTGATGGCCGAGCGCCGCGACAAGCTCAAAGCCTTGCGCGTGCAGCAAGCCCAAGGGCAGGGCGTGGCTTTTCCCAACGACTGCAAACCTGCCGACCGTGCAGCCGCTTTGTTGGCCGCGCATGATGGCAAAAGCAAAGAAGAGCTGGATGCCGAACTGGCTGCGGGCAAGCAAATCACCGCCAGCATTGCCGGGCGCATGATGCTCAAGCGCGTCATGGGCAAGGCCAGCTTTGCCACGTTGCAAGACGCCACGGGGCGCTTTCAAATCTACGTAACGCGCGATGATGTAGGCGAGGACATCTACAACGCCTTCAAACACTGGGACTTGGGCGACATCGTGGCGGCAGAAGGCTATCTGTTCAAAACCCGCACGGGCGAACTCTCCATCCATGCCACCGGCATCCGCCTGCTGACCAAAAGCCTGCGCCCCATGCCCGACAAATTCCACGGCATGCAAGACCAGGAGCTGAAATACCGCCAGCGCTATGTGGACTTGATGACCGATGAAGAAACGCGCAAGCGCTTTACCGCACGCAGCAAGGCCATCAGCGGGCTGCGCGCCTTCATGGTGGAAAACGACTTTCTGGAAGTGGAAACGCCCATGCTGCATCCCATTCCGGGCGGGGCCAACGCCAAGCCGTTTGTTACGCACCACAACGCGCTGGATCAGCAAATGTTTTTGCGCATTGCGCCCGAGCTGTACCTCAAGCGCCTGATCGTGGGCGGCTTTGAGCGTGTGTTTGAAATCAACCGCAGCTTCCGCAACGAAGGCATCAGCGTGCGGCATAACCCCGAATTCACGATGATGGAGTTTTATGCCGCCTACTGGAACTACCGCGATCTGATGGACTTTACCGAAAAGCTCATCCGCCACGTTGCCCAACAGGCCTGCGGCAGCTTGCAACTCAGCTACCAAGGCAAAGAGCTGGACTTGGCGCAACCCTTTGCCCGCATGACCATTCGCGAAGCCATACAAACGCACACCGACGCAGGCGACAAAGTAGACGATGCCGCCTGGCTGGTGGAGGCACTAAAAAAACTAGGCCTGAACGAAAAAGAGCATAAACTCTCCACCCGCAGCCTGCCCGCCTTGCAAGTGATGTACTTCGAAGAAGCGGTAGAAAGCAAGCTGTGGCAGCCCACCTTCATCATGGAGCACCCCACGGAAATCAGCCCGCTGGCGCGCGCCAACGATGCCAACCCCGAAGTGACCGAGCGCTTCGAGCTCTACATCACTGGCCGGGAAATGGCCAACGGCTTCAGCGAACTGAACGATGCCGAAGACCAAGCCGCGCGCTTCCAAGCGCAAGTAGCCGCCAAAGACAGCGGCGACGACGAAGCCATGTACTACGACGCCGACTTCATCCGCGCGCTGGAATACGGCATGCCTCCCACCGGCGGCTGCGGGGTAGGCATTGACCGCCTCATGATGCTGCTGACCGACAGCCCCAGCATCCGCGACGTGATTCTGTTCCCGGCGCTGCGTAAAGAGGGGTAATTTGCAACTGCTTTGCTGCTGTGTCTCATAGCGAAGCAAGTCGGCACAATGATCTGTGTACAGGGTAGGGCGTAACGCAAAGCAAAACAAAACAAAACCTTGCTTTGTGTGCTCCTTGCCTAGGCATGTGGTTTGCTGGAGTGGCTGTGGTAACGGTTGGCATTGAAACGTGGCAATCTGTTTGCAGTCACAAAACGTTTGGCGGCATAAAGCTTGCCTGGCATGGGGGATAGGGCAGCACCGGGGGCATGATATGCCAGCTGGCTGGTTTTTAGGCGAGTGGGCGTGTCTGCCATCCCCCAACAAGCTTGCTTGCATTGAATGCATGTTGAATGCCAGTCACAAATGCATTCGGCCATATCTCCCGATCATCTCAAAAATACAAACAGGCAATTGCCATATGGCTATTGGGCAAAAACGAGTACGTGTAGTTCCCGATGGTCTAGTAAAAGGCAAAGAGGGTTATGCATGTGTTTTATGCGGACATTTTTGTACAAAATAAGATGCATATG
>CAYUAF010000054.1:0-10879 GCA_964442555.1 uncultured Allobrachymonas sp. | reverse complement strand
CTTGGCTGCTTGCGCAATAATGCTGCCCTTTCGTGTTGCGGCACGATCTGTTTGCCTTTAGCCAAGGTCTACCCCGCCCCAATCCTTGGCAGGCAGCCTAGCCCGCACATTTTCACGTGCATGTTTCCATGCCTTCCACGCACGCGCTGTTACGCTTCTTGCCTTGCTTATGCTCAACTTTCAGCCTCCATCCATCCCTTGGCGCGCATATATGCGCTTTGGCGCGCTGCTGCCACGGGGGCGCTTTGTCTGGTGGTACTGCATAACGGGCGCGTTGGTGTTGGTTGGCGGCATCTTGCAGGCATCCATGCTGCACCAGTTCTGGCTGGAGCAAGACAGCACCTGGCAGCAAGCCGCAATGCTGCTGGTGGGCTTGGTCTTTATCTTGGCGGCCTTGCTGCCACCTTGGCTAAACACCCGGCGCGTGTATGCACAAGACTTTCCCGCCCCCAAAGGCTTGCCGGGCTGGCGCATGGGCATGGTGCTGGCCATGGCCGTGTTGATACAGATCGTCGTGGCCCTGTTCGAAGCCCTTGCGCCCAACGCCCGCGCGGCTTCCGAGCAGGTGGCGCAATCGTTGGAGCTGGGCCAGGGCATATGGTCTGACGTGATCATCGTGCTGGCCGTCGCCGTCATGGCGCCGCTGAGCGAAGAGCTGCTGTTTCGCGGCCTGTTTTTTCGCAGCCTGCGCGATGGCCTGGCGCGTTGGATGCCGCTGCGCATAAGCGGCAGCGTGGGCATTGTTTTATCGTCTTTGCTGTTTACCGTGATGCATGTGGGCGATGGGCAAGTGACGCAATGGCCCGCCTTGTTTGTCATGGGCGTGCTGCTGGCGCTCACATATGAATGGACGGGCTCGCTGCTCGCGCCCATGCTGGTGCATGCGCTCAACAACACGTTTGCCTTGTTTGCCATGCTGAGCCTGCCGGATGTGCGCTTTTCCAACCACGGGATCGGGCTGCTTGCCGCGTGCTCGCCGCTGCTGGTGCTGGCACTGGGCTTGTTGCTGCGGCGGCTGCCGCAAGCGCCCGCGCCATCTGCCGGCCCGTTGGCGCATGCCGTTGAGCCTCCGCCCCTGCCGTAAGGGCTTGCTTACGCGCCTTGCCGCATGGCCGCAATCGTTTGCGCCAGGGCTTTGACCTGATTCCAGTCGGTAAATTCCGTGCAGCGGCGCACATCGGTTGGCCCCTTGGTCAGCCACATGATGCAGCGGATCATCTGCCGATCCAGCCAGCCATAGCGCGGGTAATCGATTCGGCCTGCCAGCGCCACAACATGCTGCGGCTGCCAAGCCACCTGCTGCAAGAATTTGCGCACATAGGGGTTGCTTTGCGCGCCCCGCTTATGGGGCTTGCGCGCCACGGCATTGACGGAAAAGAACAGGCTGGGCTGCCGCTGCAGAGCCGCTTGCTGCGCAGCCACAAAGCGGTAAACCTCTTGCTGGTGCTTGCCATAGCGCACGCTGGCGCCCAGCACCAGCACGCCAAAAGCCGACAAGTCCAGCGTTTGCGCGGCTCCCACCGGCATCAGTTGCACAGGCTGTTGCTGCGCTTGCAACTCGGCTTGCAGGTATTGGCAGATGCGCAGCGTTTGCCCGTCCGTCGTGGAGTAGGCAAGCAGCACCGGTTTCGCGCTGTGCGCTGGGGGCGTTTCATTCATGGTTTTTTCGGGATTCTTTTACGGGCAAGCGCTTTCGCGCAAAGCGCCAAGCGCAAGCAGGCGCGCCGTTTTGCAAGCGCCCGCCGGTTGCACGCCGCAAGCACATGTTTGACCAGGCAGAAAACGCCCCTGCGATGGCGAAGAAGAGAAAGAAGCTCCCTTGCGGTAATGGCACTGCTTGCCCTCGCGCCCCCACTGCGCATGCGCCTGTGACGCATACCGAATGCCCATGTCGCTGCGGCTTAACGCCCCAAGTGCTCCGCCTCCGGGTCGGTGGCTTCCAGCTCGTAGCTGGCTGCCAGCATGGCCAGCCGCGCCATAACGCCATACATATAAAAACGGTTGGGCACGCTGGCGCCGGGTTTGCTGCCGGGTTCGGGCAATTGCCGGTTTTTGTCAAAGGTAAGCGGCACGCATTGCTCGCCGGCAGGGTCGCCCGCTTGCACGCGGTAGAAGCTGCCGACGACGTAGCGATCCATGGTGTAAACCACCGGCTCGGCCACGGCGCTGCCAATGCGCTCGCAGCTGGGCACGCCTTCTTGCAAAACCAGGTCGCCAGCCGCCTGCCCGCTTTGGGCCTGCTGCCAACGCGCATGAGCCGGGCTGCCGCTGTCTGCCAGCGGGGCTAGATCGGCTGTGCTGTGCACGGTCAGAATTTCCGTGCTGCAAGCGCTGTTATCCGCCTTGATGGTGATAAACGGCTGAGCCTGAATGCCGTATTCCTTGTATTTGCGGCGGATGCGGTTTAGCAGCGCATCCACCTGGTTGCGCAACAGCTCCATGCTTTGCTCTTGCATCGGGCGGATGGCCTCGCAACGCTCGAACATTGGGCTAATGAGCCAGTGGTCAATTCCCAGCATCTTGCCAAAACGTTTGGCCACTTCTTCGTAGCAGGCCCAGTGCTTGCTTCTGCGGCGCGTGTGCCAACCTGCGTGCACGGGCGGCAAGATGTATTGTTCGTACAGTTCTTCCAAAATGCCGGGCGCGCCCGCGCTCAAATCGTGATTGACCAGCACGGTGCAGGGGTCGAAGTTTGGCAAGCCGATTCGCCGCTCGGTACGCAGCAGCACCGGCTCCAGCAGCACGCTGTCGCCCCAAGCATCGTTAGGGGGCAAGGCGATGCGGGTGGGTTCTTTGATGTCGTTGCTGATGGAGCCTACGCGCACATTCAGCCCCGCCATGCGGAAAATACGCACCAGCTGCGCCACATTGCTCAAATACGCGGCGTTTTGCGTGCGATTGGCGGGAATTAGCAGCAGGTTGCGCGCTTCGGGGCAGATTTTTTCAATGGCGGCTTGCGCGGCCTGCACGGCCAGGGGCAGCATGGCCTCGCTCAAATAGTTCCAGCCGCCGGGGTACAAATCCGTTTCTACCGGCGCGAGTTTGAAGCCCGCATTGCGCACATCCACCGCGCTGTAAAAGGCGGGCATATGCTCCATCCACTCCAGCCGGAACCAACGCTCGGTTGCCGGCATCGAGTCGATGATGCGCTGCTCCAGTTCATTGATGGGGCCGTTGAGGGCGGTGGTGAGATGTGGAACCATAAGGCACGGGTCAGGTAGAAATCAGGTAGAGATAAACGGATTGAAACAGATGCATCTTACCGCAAGCACCTTTCGTCCTCATCTGCCCGCAGCACCTGTTACACGGCCCTTGCCCGCAAGGTTCATTGGCCCTGCGTGCGTGCGGCCAAAGCGCGCTGGCGCAATGCCCGCACAATCGGCCACACGGCTGCCGCTGCGGCAATGTGCTTGAGGCTGTGGCCGCTGATGATCTCGCCCGTCCAGTGCCACAAGGCGTGGTCGCCCATTTCGCACAGTTTGGCCAAGGCGTAAAACGCCAGCACCTGCCACCACGCTACGCCCAGCACGGCAGGTTGCCCCAAGCGGTGCGTGCCCGCATCACGCGTTACCCAGGGTGCCAGCAGCATCAACAGCACCACGCCCAGCTGAAACAGCACCCACGGCATGGTGTTGTTGTGCAAAAAATCGCCCACCGCGCAAGCCACGCCCAGCAGCAAAGCCGCAGCCATGGCCGGCACAACGCGCACGGGCGCAAAGCGGTCTGCCACCAGCACGCCCACCACGCCAGCAAAGGCCATGCTCATGCCGATGCGGTCTATCATCAATCCGCGCGCATCGGGCTGCAAGTGGTAAATGCCCGAGCACAACGCCGTAAGCACCAGCCCCCATGCAGACACCCGCAAGGCCGACGCGAGCCGCTGGCGCGCCGCCTCATCCGGCATGCAGCGCACGTAGCGCCGCCCTTGCCACCACAGCACCCACCCGGCAAGGGCAAATGCGGCGTTGCTCAACACATCACGCGCATGTGGCAGCACGCCCCATGTCATCTGGTCGGCAAAGGCATGGTAGCTGGCAGGCACCGGCATGCGCGGCAGGCACAAAGCCAAGGCGCAAAGCAGCAAGGCAGAGCCAGTTAGCCAACTGCCGTAACGCCACCAGGCAGATTCCGATTCGGAAAGCGCGCGCTGCTGCCGCGCATGGGCAGGCCAATTTGCCGCGCTGGCGCTTGTGGATGTTGCGTGTGCCACGGATGATGAAAAAGGCCATTTTGAAAAAGACCATTTGGCGCTATTGGATTTGACGATACGTGTCATGCGTTTGCTCCCGCAAGTTGAACAGTGCGCGCATGGTCAAACAAAATCGCCCATCCGGCAGGCAATAATGCGCAAAGTCGCACAACAGGCCACGGGCGGTATCGTTCGTGGCTACCGTTTATCAGGAGATTGCCCCATGAGCGCCAGCACGGAGCTGATCCAGGCCATCAAGGCCGAACTGAAAGCCGCCGGCGTAACGTATGCCGAACTGGCACAGCGCCTGGATATGGCCGAATCCAGCGTAAAGCGCATGTTTGCCAAGGCCGATATGCCGCTGTCGCGCATCGACGCCATCTGCCGCGCCCTGCGCATCGACTTTGCCGACCTGGCCCAGCGCGCCATTGCCTCTACCCCGCCTTTGCTGCAACTCAGCCTGGAGCAAGAACGCGCCGTTATCGCCAACGACAAGCTGCTGCTGGTAGCCCTTTCTGCCCTGAGCCAGTGGACGCTGGAACACATCACCAGCACCTACCGCATCAGCGAAGCCGAGTGCATTGCCCTGCTCGCGCAACTGGACCGCATCGGCATACTGGAGCTGCGCCCGCACAACCGCTACCGGCTGAAAGTGGGCAAGGGCTTTCGCTGGCGGCCCAACGGCCCCGTGATGGAATACTTTCGCGAACACGTGTTGCTGGACTATTTCAGCGGCCACTTCGGCGGCGATGACGAGTGCCTGCAACTGGTGCACGGCACCATCTCGCGCGCCGATGCGCCGCTCTTTCTGGAACGCATCCAGAAAATCGTGAACGACTTTGCGCAGCAACACCTCAGCGACCAAAAAACCACCCCGCCAGACCGCGAAGGCTATACCCTGGTACTGGCCATGCGCGCCTGGGAGTTTTCCGCCTTCAAAAACCTGCGCCGCTTAGGCACCCAGCGCCGCGTGCAAACCGAAATGCGCCCGCCCCTTTCGGCGCGAGAATAAAACGGCAAGCCGCGCTGCGCACCATCCGCTTATGCACACAGCTGCACGCATCAAGCCCCGTACACAATCCTCGTAGCGGCTTTTTTCATACACACTGCCCCTATCAGCCATGCCCCAAGCAGACCTTCTCATCACCCACATCGCCGACCAACAGCGTTTTGAAACAGTGATCGACGGGCAAACAGCCCACGCCCGCTACACCTTGCAGGACAATCAACTGATATTCACGCACACCTGGGTCCCCCCAGCCTTGGGCGGACGCGGCATAGGCGCAGCCTTGGTCAAACACGTGCTGGACTACGCCATGCAACACGGCTACCGCGTGAACCCGCAATGCTCTTTCGTCAAGACATACATCGACCGCCACCCGGACTATCAGGCCATCTCGCTGGCGCACTCTCACATGCACGCCAAACACTCAACGTAAGACCGTAATCGCGTCCTTGGCAAAACGCCCTTCGGGCGCAGCGCTTGGACACAACACGCAAAGCTCCCTGCCGCATCGTGTCATCGGATTTTCGGCTGCTCCGGGGGCGGTCGTGTCAAATCGAAGCTGATCTGTACGAAATCCAGAATGTCGCGCTCACTCAGGCCGCCGTTCAACACAATTGTGATCCAGTGCTCCTTGTTCATGTGATAAGCGGGCAGCACCCCCGGCATGGTGCGAAATGAACCAATCAGCTCGGGCGGCGCCTTGACGTTGATGCACTCCACGGGCGCTTCATTGTCCAAACCAAGCCGGCTCCCCTGCACACGCATCGCCAGGCAATACCATTTCCTGTGCTGCGCATGCCGCAGCACGGCATAGTCCGGAAACTTCGCCCACGGATAATCCGGAACCGTTCCGTAGCGCTGTTTGGCGCATGCCAGTAGTGTCTCTATGTTCATCCACGCCCCGTTTACCCAAGCACTCCGGATTCTATGCATGACCACACAGGCTCTCACCGGGCACGGGATAGGCGAGAGCCCTATCAGGCAGACGGCATCTTGTTTCGTTCTTGATCTTCTGGTTTTTTCCAGGGGATCTTCGGAAGCAAACATGTGTTCAACACATGCTAACTTCTTGAGGTGCAAGGGAAAAACCAGTACTACCGCCATTCAAAAATCAGCGAGGCCAAGTTTCGACATCTTTTGCGCCTGTTTGCCATGGACTTGACCGCCACGGATGTCACGCAGTTGTGTGGCTTGTCCGTGCGCTCGGTCAATGCGGTGTACCAACGCATCCGTGTCCGCCTGGCTCAAGAATGCGCTGCGCAGTCTCCGTTCTCAGGCGAGCTTGAAGCCGATGAGTCATACTTTGGCCCCAAGCGCATCCGGGGCAGGCGTGGGCGTGGTGCGGGTGGCAAAACCATCGTCTTTGGCCTGCTCAAACGTGGCGACTGCGTTTATACCGAAATCGTCCCAGATGCCTCCAAAGCCACGCTGCAAGCCATCATCCGTGGCAAAGTTGACCCCAATAGCGTCATCCACACCGATGGCTGGCGAGGCTACGATGGGCTGGTTGATTGGGGTTTGGACAAGCACTTTCGGGTCAATCACGGCAACAACGAATTCGTCAAGGCTCCAGGCATGTCAACGGCATCGAGTCTTTCTGGAGCTATGCCAAACATCGGCTGGCGCAGTTTCATGGCGTGCGAGGCGACAAGCTCGAGCTGCATCTCAAGGAAGCCGAGTTCCGCTTCAACCACCGGCACATTGACCTCTACAAGACATTGCTTAAACTGCTCAGAGATGACCCTCTTTGATGCGTTTGATTCCTAAGCCCCTTTCGGAAAACGCAGCTAGCACACACCGTTGAGCAGGTAGTTGGAAAGGAGCATTTTCTCCAGCATCGGCACCTGCCTGCGTAGTAAACCGTACGGAAAATGAAAACACGTGATGTTCCGCCACGACCTCCAGGCAACGTGAAATAAAGGCTTGCCAAGCATCACACAGCGAACTCCTCACAGCATGAGGGGATGCACTAATGCTGCGTCTTCATCCAACCACCTACGAGCAGTGTGCGCTTCGACAGCACTAAGGCAACATCAAGGTGTGCGTCAGAAAAGCATATTGCCATCGCCTTGACGAACCGGGCGACGTCCTCTTCGCAAAAGTACATCAACAACCCTTATACAGCAATGAACACTGAGTACAGAATCAAACTAGGCGTTATCAAGTTCCTGCCAAGCGAACCGAAATCTTAGGCACAAAACGCTTCACTGACCATTCCTAGACTTACATCCAGTGTATTGGAACGATGCAACAAAAAAAGCCTGCAAGGCATACACCTTGCAGGCTATAGTAGCTGGTTGCGCGAGGAGGATTTGAACCTCCGACCTTTGGGTTATGAGCCCAACGAGCTACCAGGCTGCTCCATCGCGCGTCAGAGTTTGGATTATAGCATAAAACTACATGAAATATAGCAATGACCCTTTATCAGGTTAAACTTATTCAGCCCGATCAACCAACTCAATCAGAGCCATTGGGGCGTTATCACCATCACGGAAGCCCATTTTCAAGATGCGTGTATAGCCACCGGGACGTGTCGCAAAGCGAGGGCCTAGATCAGAAAAAAGTTTGGTTACGCTGTCGCGATTACGCAAGCGATTGAATGCTAAGCGCTTATTCGGCACGGTATCTTTCTTCGCCAATGTAATCATCGGCTCAATCACTTTACGCAGTTCTTTTGCTTTAGGAACTGTTGTCTTGATTGCCTCATGCTCAATGAGGGAGTTCATCATATTACGCAGCATAGCCAAACGGTGGCTGCTGGTACGGTTCAATTTGCGGAGCTTCAGTCCGTGACGCATGGTGTGTTCCTTTCCTTCTCAAAATACCGGCAGCCGTTTCAGGTACTGCCGGGTCACACGCAAATAAAACAACAAAAATTAGCGTTTTTCCAACCCGATAGGCGGCCAGCTTTCCAGCTTCATGCCCAAAGTCAAACCACGAGTTGCCAACACTTCCTTGATCTCATTGAGCGACTTACGTCCCAAGTTCGGGGTTTTAAGCAACTCATTCTCAGTGCGCTGAATCAAATCGCCGATATAGTAGATATTCTCTGCTTTTAAGCAATTCGCCGAACGCACTGTGAGTTCCAGCTCATCCACGGGACGCAATAGTACCGGATCAAATTGCGAAGCGCTACGCGCAGGCGTATCAAACGCATCCAACGCACTGCCTTCAAGTTGCGCGAATACCGCCAATTGCTCCACCAAAATCTTGGCCGAAGATCGCACGGCATCTTCTGCAGAAATACTACCGTTGGTTTCTATATCGATTACCAATTTATCCAAATCGGTACGTTGCTCTACACGCGCGCTTTCTACAGCGTAACTCACTCGCTTGATCGGCGAAAAAGAAGCATCCAAAACGATGCGGCCAATAAATTTAAAAGGCTCATCCGCATGGCGACGCATCGAACCTGGTACGTAGCCCACACCCTTCTCAACTTTAAGCTGCATATCCAGCTTGCCATTTTGAGACAAATGGCAAATCACATGATCCGGATTGATAATTTCCACATCATGCGGCACTTGGATATCCGATGCTTTTACAGGGCCAGCTTCCTCTTTACGCAATGATAAAGTTACTTCGTCGCGATTATGCAGTTTGAATACTACGCCTTTGAGGTTCAGCAGCATCTCTACGACGTCTTCCTGCACGCCATCAACAGCAGAATATTCATGCACAACACCCGCAATCGTTACTTCCGTGACGGCATATCCCACCATGGACGACAACAAAACGCGGCGCAATGCATTACCCAACGTATGACCGTAACCTCTCACAAAAGGCTCAAGTGTCACTTTTGCTCGGTTAGCGCTAACCTGCTCTACCTGGATGCTTTTGGGCTTTAACAAATTAGTTTGCATTCTAGCTTCCTTCTCAATACCCCCGGCTCGTTACACCAGTAAGGCTGATAGACCCTTCTATTGCATGCCTACAAATAGAAGAGCCGATAATTTGAAAGCGGGGTTTTCTGTAATCCGCAACCACCAGGCGTTTGTAGCTGAAGTTTAAACTAAAGCTACTAGCAAAATTAACGTGAATACAATTCCACGATCAGCGATTCATTGATGTCCGCAGCAAATTCATCGCGATCTGGAGTCTTCTTAAAGACACCCTCCGCCTTATCTGCATTGACCTCAACCCAAGCAGGAAAGCCGATTTGCCCAGCCAACTGCAAAGCCTCAATCACACGCGCTTGCTTCGCCGATTTTTCACGTACAGCCACAACATCCCCCGGTTTAACCATCAAAGAAGGAATGTTAACTGGCTTGCCATTCAGCAAGATTGCTTTATGCGAAACCAGTTGGCGAGCCTCGGCACGAGTAGAACCGAATCCCATGCGGAACACCACGTTATCTAAACGCGACTCCAGCAAAGAAAGCAAATTTGCGCCTGTATTGCCACGACGACGATCTGCTTCTTCAAAGTAACGACGAAACTGACGCTCTAAAACGCCATACATCCGTTTAACTTTCTGTTTTTCACGCAATTGCAGGCCGTAATCAGAAGTACGCGCACCAGAAGTGCGGCCATGTTGACCAGGCTTGGCATCAAATTTGCATTTATCACTGACAGAGCGACGCGCACTCTTCAAAAACAGATCCGTGCCTTCTCGGCGAGAAAGTTTAGCTTTAGGGCCTAGATAACGTGCCACGTTATTTTCCTTTTCAAAACTACTACTCTAAAAAGTAGGAGCCGCCAAATATTAAAAATTGGCGGCAGTGGTCTTCAACAAAATGAAATCAAATACGACGACGTTTCTGTGGACGACAACCATTATGCGGAACAGGCGTCACATCAGAAATAGAAGTGATACGAATACCCAATGCTGCCAATGCACGCACAGAAGATTCACGACCTGGACCTGGACCTTTGATCTCCACTTCCAGGTTTTTGATTCCCTGCTCTACTGCTGCACGGCCAGCCACTTCAGACGCCACCTGAGCAGCAAAAGGAGTAGATTTCCGTGAGCCTTTAAAACCTTGACCACCAGAGGACGCCCAAGCCAGCGCATTGCCTTGACGATCACTGATAGTGATAATTGTGTTATTGAAAGAGGCATGCACATGCGCAATGCCATCGACAATATTCTTGCGAACTTTTTTGCGCACACGTGCAGCAGCAGAATTAGATGGTGCTTTAGCCATAATTACTATTGATCCTCAATTATTTTTTCAAAGATTGAGCGGCCTTACGTGGACCTTTGCGCGTGCGCGCATTAGTGCGTGTACGCTGCCCATGCACAGGCAAACCACGACGATGACGGAAACCGCGATAACAACCAATATCCATCAGGCGTTTGATATTCATTGTTACCTCCCGGCGCAAATCACCTTCAAGTGTAAATTGCGACAAGGCTTCGCGAATTTTCTCCAAATCTTCATCGCTCAAGTCCTTGATTTTCTTAGAGTAATCAATACCACAGGCTTCGCATATCTTGCGAGCACGTGGACGACCGATGCCGTAAATAGCAGTCAAACCAATTTCAGCGTGCTGATGCGGCGGAATATTGATACCAGCAATACGTGCCATGCTTCTTCCTCTACTAAATATTAATTAACCCTGACGCTGCTTATGGCGGGGATCAGAACAAATGATGCGCACGACACCCTTGCGACGGATGACTTTGCAATTGCGACAAATTTTCTTTACCGAAGCCAGAACCTTCATGCCTCTCTCCTTGA
>CAYUAF010000053.1:0-10974 GCA_964442555.1 uncultured Allobrachymonas sp. | reverse complement strand
TTGGCGCCGCTGCTCATGGAGCTGGCCGCGCCGCCGCCCATGCCGATGCGCATGCCGGGGCCGCCCAGTTGCACCAGCAGCGTGCCTGCCGGAAAGCGGATTTTGTGCGTTAGCCCGGCATCGATTGTGCCGATGCCGCCCGCAATCATGATGGGCTTGTGGTAGCCCATGTGGCGCACCTGCTCGCCGCCAGCCGTTTGGGTGGTAACGGTTTGCTCATATTCGCGGAAATATCCGCCCAGATTGGGGCGACCAAACTCGTTGTTGAAGGCCGCGCCGCCCAGCGGGCCTTCGGTCATGATCTGCAAGGGGCTGGCAATGTGTTCGGGCTTGCCGCCGGGCCGGTCGCTCATGCCGCCCCACAGTTTGGAAACAGTAAAGCCCGTTAGCCCCGCCTTGGGCTTGGCGCCGCGGCCCGTTGCGCCTTCGTCGCGAATTTCGCCGCCCGCGCCGGTAGCCGCGCCTGCAAAGGGCGAAATGGCCGTGGGGTGGTTGTGCGTTTCCACCTTCATCAGCACGTGCTGCAAGGCGTCTTGCGCCACGTAGCGCATGCCGCAATCACTGGCTTGCGATGCCACAAAGCGCTGGCTGTTTCTGCCCTGCATGATGGCTGCGTTGTCGCTATACGCCACCACCGTGTGCTGGGGCGATGTCTGCTCGGTATGACGGATCATGCCGAACAAGGATTTGTCCATCTGCTGCCCGTCAATGGTGAAGTTGGCATTAAAAATCTTGTGCCGGCAATGTTCGCTATTGGCCTGGGCAAACATCATCAGCTCCACATCGGTGGGGTTGCGCTTTTGCCCCATGAAGGCGTTGAGCAGGTAGTCGATTTCATCATCCGCCAGCGCCAGGCCCCAGTCTTTGTTGGCTTGCTCCAGCGCCTTGCGCCCGGCTTGCGGCCCGCCGGTGAAAATATCTACTTGCGCCATGGGCGCGGCTTGCAAGCTGGCAAACAGGTTTTTGGCGGCATCAAGCGAAGGCAGCACGCTTTCGGTCATGCGGTCGTGCAGCACGGCGGCAACGGCGGTGCGCTGGGCCTCAGTCAGTGCTGCGCCGTGCAAAAAGTATTGCGTGCCGCGCTCGATGCGTTGCACGCCTGCGGCTTCGGTCAGCCCGCAGTTGCGCGCAATATCGGTTGCCTTGCTGGCCCAGGGCGATACCGTGCCCACGCGCGGCGTGACGATGATGCTGGCATCGGCCTGCGCCTGCCCCGCAAAAGGCTCACCGTAGGTCAGCAACTGCTGCAATTGCTGGCGGCTGGCGGCGTCCAGCTCTTGCGTGCTTTCGACCCAGTGCACAAACCGGGCGTCAATGGCACGAACCTGGGGCACCAGTTGCCGGATTTGCGCCAGCAACTGTTGGCTGCGAAAAGAAGTCAGGGCATTGCCGCCTTCAAAAAAAGCGATGGATGTGTTGTGCATAAAAGGCCCGAAAAATGTGGCTGGAATGGGATGGGAAAAACGCAAAAACCCCTGCTGCGCAGGGTTGGTTTGCAAAAAATCGGGAAGCAGCCGGCATTGTAAGTCGGCAGTCTGCGCCTTGTGTCTTACTTTGTGCCTTACTTTGGGACTCACTTGAGCCTCAATCCGGCTTGCTTTGCGGCTGGCTTTGGTCAGCTGCAAGCCGCCCGCCAAACGGGCGCTGTCGCCACGGCCATGTCGATCTGATTTACTTTGCCACCCAGCTTTACCACTCCGCCTGCCGCGCGGCTGTGCTGTTGTGCTACTTGGTAGCTTGCCGTATGGTTTTTTTGCCTGGATTTGATGCGCTACCCGCTACCTACCCACCACCTGCCCGCCGCCTGTCACCACAAAGCGGCATGTCCTGGCGCGGGCTGCGACGGCATCAGGCAGGCATGGCCACCCAGCGCGGCTTGCCGCCAGCGCGGCTGGGCATGGCTTCTACGGCAATGCGGTGTTCAAACACCGCCTCCAGCGCCCGATGCGTGGCCGCAGCTTGCGTAGCGCCGCTGTAGTGCACGCGCCCGCCCGGCTGCAAGATCAGCATGTCATCGCTCATCAAGGCTACGTTGAGTTCGTGCAGCACGCTCACCACCGTTTTGCCCTGTGCCACCAGCGCCTGCACCACGGCAATCCAGTCGGCCTGGTGGGGGGGATCCAGGTGCATGAGCGGCTCGTCCATCAGCAGCAAGTCGGCCTGGGTTGCCAAGGCACGCGCCAGCAGCACGCGCTGGCGCTCGCCGCCAGACAGCTGCCCCAAAGGCCGATCGCGCCACGGCCAGGCGCGCATGGTGCGCAGCGCCTGCTCTACGGCCTGCACATCCGCAGCCGATGGCAAGGCCAGCCAGCCCTGGTGCGGCAGGCGGCCCAGCATCACAACATCCCACACGCGCAGATCGGGGGCGGCTTCTTCGTTTTGCCCCAGCCACGCCATGCGGCGCGCGCGCTGCTTGGGCGCTAGCTGTTGCAGGGGTTGCCCCCACCAACGCACCTGCCCGGCCGGCTGCGCGGCGGCAGATGGTGCGGCTGCATGCTGCGCGGGCGATACGGATGCTGCATCATGCAGCAACAGGCCCGCCAGGGCACGCAGCAAGGTGGATTTGCCCGCCCCGTTGGGGCCTGCAATGGCCGTCCAGCGGCGGCTGGCAATGGTCACATCCACCCCTTGCAGAATGTGTGCCTGCCCCAAGCGCACATGCAGGCCCTGCACGGCAAGGGCCGGTGCCGTTTGCGCCGAATCTGCCGCATTTGCCACATCTGCCGTATGGATGGCATTTGCCGCACCCATTGCATCTGCTGTATCTATTGCGGTTTGCATGTGTGTGCCCGATGTGCCATTTGATGTGCCGTTTAATGTGCCGCTTGTTTGCATTAACCCGCCCTGCCTGCTTGCCCGCGGTGCATCAGCCACAGCAAATAGCTGCCGCCCAGCACTGCCGTGAGCACCCCTACGGGCAGCTCTTGCGGCGCAATCAGCCAACGCGCCAAGATGTCTGCCACCAGCAGCAACAAACCGCCCATGCAGGCGCTTAGCAGCACCAGCATGCCGTGCCGCGTTTGCACCACGCCGCGCACCAGGTGCGGAGCCACCAAGCCAATAAAAGCAATCAACCCGGTTTGGGCTACGGCTGCGCCCGTGCTCAACGCCAGCACGCCAATCAAGCCGGCACGCATTTGCGGCAGGGCCAAGCCCAGGGTGCGCGCCGTCCATTCGCCCAGGGCCAAGCCGTCCAGCGCGGGGGCCAGCAGCCATGCCAGCAGCACGCAAGCCAGCCATGCCACGGCCATGAGCAGGCAGGCGTCCCACCCCATAAAGGCGGTGCTGCCCAGTAAAAACGATTGCATGGATTGCAGCACGTCCAGCCGCGCCAGCAGCACCAGGCTGGACAAAGCGCCCAGCACCACGCCCGCCACCACCCCCGCCAGCAACAGGCGCAGGGTGTGCTGCACGCCGCGCGCCAGCAACAGCGTGAGCAGCACGGCCAAAGTAGCACCTGCAAACGCCGCGCCGGTTATGCCAACGCGCACCAGCAACTCGGCCGCAAAGGGCGAGCCGCCCAAGGCCACCAGCGCCAGCGCCACGCCCAGCGATGCCCCCGATGAGCTGCCCAGCAGGTACGGGTCCGCCAGCGGATTGCGAAACAGCCCTTGCGCCACGGCCCCCGCCACGCCCAGCAGGCCGCCGGCCAGCCAAGCGCCCAGCGTGCGCGGCAGGCGAATTTCCCACACGATCAGGCGCAGGGCGTCGGCCCCGCCATTGACGGCATCCTGCGCGGCAGCATCACCCGCTGCGGCATTCGGTTGCCCGGCGGGCGCCAGAGCGCCCCACGGCCATTCCCACCCCGTGCTGCCAATGCTGACGCCCGCCAGCAAGGCCAAGGCTGCCAAAGTCAGCAGGGTCAGCAGCAAGCCCCACGCCCGGCGCGAGGCCGCTGCGGGCACGGCAGAAGAAACGGGGCTGGCAACAGACGGCATGGCTGGCTAATTAATCAAAAAAACAAGACAAAAAGCAAAACAGAAAACAAGAAAACCGGCATGGCAAAGCACGCCTGGGAATTGCCGCAACGAAGGCCGCAACAACGCTGGCTGCTGCGCCCGCAGTGTATCTGCTTCACCCACCGCGCGGGCCGGGCCGCCGCCTGCGGCGCTGGCTGCCCCAATTACTGCCCCAGTTGCTGCGCAATGCAGCGTGCCAGCACGGCTGCGCCATCGGCCATGCGCGGGCTGGGGTGGATGAGCAGGTTCGATTCCTGCTGGCTGAAGCGGCATATGCGCTGCTGCCGCACGGCTCGCAGGTGCTGCCAGCCGGGGTACAGGCCCGCCTCTTGCGCGGCGCGGTCGGTAAACATGATCAGATCGGGGTCGGCACGCACCACAAATTCGGGGTTGAGTTTGGGAAAAGGGCCTTGCGCAGCAGGCACCACGTTTTGCATGCCCAGCGCGCTCAAGGTTTGGCCGATGAAAGAGCTTGCGCCTGCGGCAAACGGCCCGCGGCTGACCTCGATAAACACGCGCTTGCCGCGCGCAGCCGCAGGCACGGTTTGCGCCGCCCGGGCAATGCCTTGCTCAATGCCTTGCCAAACGGCATCGGCCCGGCTGGCCGGCAGCCCCAGCACGGCGGCGATGCGATCCAGCCCCTTGCGCACATCGGCGTGGGTTTGCGTGCGCAAAGCAACAACCTTGATGCCCAGCGCAGATAGCCGGTCGCTGGCGCGGGAGGATTCGGACACCAAAACCACATCCGGCCGCAGGGCCACAATGGCTTCGATATTCGGATTCAACCCGCCGCCCAGCTTGGGCAGGCGCTGCACTTGCGCAGGCCAGTCGGAATAGCGGTCTACCCCCACCAAACGGTCGCATGCGCCCAGGCTGCACACGCTTTCGGTCAGCGACGGCAGCAGGCTCACTACCCGCGCGGCAGGCCGGTCAAAGCGCAGGGTGCGGCCCCGGTCATCCTGCACGTCTACGGCATGCGCCGCAGACATCACCAGCAGATGCAGCACGGCTGCTGCCAGGCAACGGCCCGTTTGCCGGCGCAACCGCCCTGCCTGACGCCCCCGCAGGAATGGATACAACAACGGATACATCAATTGACGCAGCAAGGGGTACAGCAACTGACGCAGCGCTTGGATGTGCAAGAGACTGCGCCACCATCTTGGCCGCAGCGTTTGCCAGCGGGGCCAGCCGCTCGCTACTTCGCACGCCCCCTCACACGCCTTTTTCTCACACGCCTTTTCACATACAACCCCACACGCCACTTGCGCGGCTGTTGCCCGGGGCCTGGCTGGCGCGGGGGCATGAGGCGCATTAGTCTGCGCATCCGTCCGCGCGTCCGGCTGCATACCCGGCTGCATATATGTTTGTCTGTTTATCCGCATGTTTTTCTGCATGTTTTTCTGCATGTTTATCCGCATGTCTGCCCGCTTGGCTAGCGGCGCGTTTTCCATCTGCGTGCATGGCTGCGTGCTTATTGGCACACATGCCCGCGCGCATGTCCGTTCACGTATGGGGGTGCGTGTATCCAGCATCTTGAACCTTTACAACCCTTTCTTGCAGCGCGGCTACGCGCCAAACAGGCTGGCCGTTGCCGCAGGCGATGAGGCAAACCAGGGATGAAAATAGCTGGCCGCCACGCTGCCCTGGCGGTACAGCGCCTCGCCCTGCCCGGCTTGCGCCGCCTGCCCGGGGCGGCTGGTACGTGCGGCCACTACCATATTTGTGCGGCACGCGGAAAAATGGAATGTATGGCCGCGCAAAGGCTCCGCCCCCGGCAGCGCCAGTTGTTGCAACCCCAAGCCCGCCAGCCGGTCTTGCATCTGCACCACGCCCGGCAAGATGCCCCATAGCGGATAGCTGGTGTTATCCGCTGTTTGCAGGGCGTTGAACAAGGCCACCATGCCGCCCCCTTCTGCCCACACGGGCTTGCCCGCCTGCACATGGGCGCGCACGCTGGCCGCCATGCGCTGGTTGCCCGCCAGTTTGGCGTCGTGCAGTTCGGGGTAGCCGCCGGGCAGCCACAAGGCATCGCACGCGGGCAAGGCCGCATCCAGCAGCGGCGAAAAATAAGCTATGCGCGCGCCCAATTGCTTGAGCGTGTCGATATTGGCGGGGTAGATGAATTGAAACGCCGCATCGTTTGCCACGGCAATGGTTTTACCCGCCAGCAGCTTGGGTATGGCGGGTGCCGCAGGCGGTGCGGCAAATGGCGTGCGCCATTGTTGCAGGGCGGCTGCATCCATTTGCCCCAGCGGGGTCTGCGCCAAAGCGTCGGCTGCTGCGTCCAGCCGTTGCAGGGCATCGGCCATTTCTTGCGCGGCTGTCAGGCCCAAATGCCGCTCGGGCAAGGCCAAGCCGCTGCTGCGCTGCACCGCGCCCAAAAAGTGGCCGGATACGGTCTGCGCCACAGACTGCGCCAGCATATGCGCATGCCGCGGGCTGCCTACCCGGTTAGCCAGCACGCCCGCCCAACGCAGGCCCGCACGCCAATGCTGCAAGCCGTGCACCACGGCGCCAAAGGTTTCGGCCATTTTGCCGGCGTCTATTACCGCCATCACGGGCACGCCCAGCAGCATGGCCAGGTCGGCGGCGCTGGGCTGGCCGTCAAACAGACCCATTACGCCTTCGATTACGATCAAATCTGCCGTTTGCGCGGCTTGGTGCAGGCGCTGGCGCACGTCTTGCTCGCCGCACATCCACATATCGAGGTTGTGCACGGCATGGCCGCAGGCCAGTTGATGCCAGCCGGGGTCCAAAAAGTCTGGCCCGCATTTGAATACCCGCACCCGCCGGCCCTGGCGCGCATGCAGCCGCGCCAAGGCTGACACCACGGTGGTTTTGCCCTGCCCCGAAGCGGGCGCAGCCACCAGCAAGGCGGGGCAAAAGGCGGCGGGTTGCGCAGGGGCGGGTGCGGTTTTGCTCATGGTTATCAGCAGATTTTTTACTGGCATGCCAACGGGCATTGACGCCTATGCATTAAGCCATGGTATTTACCCAACGCATTTGGCAAATGCTTTTGCCAAATGCATGGAGCAAAGCGTTTGCAAGGCGTTTACCAGCGCGGCTCCCAGCGCAAGCCCACGTACAGCGTGCGGCCGGGTGTGGCGTAGCCTTTGGCCAGTTGGTAGTTTTTGTCTGCCACGTTATCGATTCGCGCCAGCAAGCGCCAGTCGCGTGCGATGACGGCGTTGGCGTACAGGTTCATGATGCCGTAGCCGCCCATTCTTTCGGTATTGGCCGCATCGTTGTAACGGTGACTGGATGCCTGCACCTCCGCCCCGGCCGTCCAGTTCACGGAGCCGGTGGCGAAGCGGGTTTCTGCCCCCAGTTTGAGAATGCGCCGTGCGCGCCGCGCCAGCAGTTTGCCGGTATCGGCGTTATGCGGTTTTTGCCAATCCAGCGAGCCATTGAAAGTGACCTGGCCCAGCTGATAAGCGCCCGATAGCGTAACGCCCTTCAGCACGGCACGGCCTGTGTTTTCGTAGCATCCCCAAGCCGATGCGCAAGGCCCTGCCGCGCCAAAGCTGATGAGGTTGCTGATGCGGTTGTGGTATGCCGTAATCCCGAAGCGGTTGCCCTTGTTTTGCCAGTGCAGGCCCAGCTCGGCATTGCGGCTTTTTTCGGGTTGCAGGCCGGCCTGGCCGTATTCAGAGAAGCGTTGATACAAGGTCGGCACGCGGAATGCCGTGCCCACGGCTGCCGTTACGCGCCAGTTTTGCGCAAAGGCAAAGCCGTAGGCTGCGCCGCCTGTGGTTTTGCCGCCAAATTCGCTGTCGCGGTCATGGCGCACATTCAGCTGCAAGGTATGCGGGCCGCTGCGGTAGCCATAGCCCAGCGCCACGGCGTTTTGGTGGCGGTCTTGCTGGCCTTGCGCAATCGATGTGTTGGTCAGCTCGTCTTCGCGGCGCTCCAGCGCAGCGGTAAAGGTGTGGCCGCCCTGCTTCCATTCGTTTTGCAGCAGGTAGTTGCGCAATTTGGTTTCCGTGCGGTAGGGGGAAGGTTCCGTTTCATATCGCTGCCGCGATTCATTGACTGACAGGCGCGTGCTCCACACCGGCGTCCACTGCGCCGACCAGCTGGCGCCCACGGTCGTTAAGCGGTTGATGGCATGGTCATCGCTTGTTGCCGGCCTGCGTGCCGTAGAGCGGGCTGCGTCATATTGCGCATCCATTTTGCTGTATGTGCCGTTCACATCCAGACGGTGCGCCTGGTTGATTTGCCAGCCCAACCGCGCATGGGCGGCGGTTTGGCGGTAGCCGTCGCGGTCGGGGTTGCCGTCTTCTCTGGCATTGAAGCCGCGGCTGGTTGCGCGTTCCACGCCCAGCGCGTAATCCACCGCGCCGCTTTTGCCCGAAAAGCCTGCTTCCACCTGGCCGGTGCGGCGGTTGCCCGCGCCCACCCCCATGTAGGGGGCAAAAGCGCCTTCGCCTTTTTTGGTGAAGATTTGCACCACGCCTGCCACGGCATCAGACCCATACACCGCTGCCGCAGGGCCGCGCACAATTTCGATACGCTCGACCTGCCCCAGCGCAATAGCCTCCCACGGCGCGCCGCCCGTGGTTTGCGAATCGACCCGCACGCCGTCGATATATACCGCCGTAAAGCGCGTGTCAGCCCCGCGGATATACAGGCTGCTGGCGGTGCCGGGGCCGCCGTTGCGCACCATTTCCAGCCCGGGCTGGCGCGCCAGCAAATCGGTTACGTTCACCGCGCCGCTTTGTTCGATTTGCTTGCGGTCAAGCACGGTCACGTCGGCCAGCACATCGGTAAGCGGCTGCTCAATGCGGTTGGCCGTAACGACTACGGGTGTAACGGCTGTGCTTTCCGCATCGGTTTGCTGCGCGGCAGCAGAAGATGCCTGCGCCTGTTGTGCGGGCGCGGTTTGGCCCCAGGCAACGGCAGGAAACAGGCTGGCTACGGCGGCAGCCAGCGTCAGGGTACGCAAAGGAGTTTTCATCATGAGTACATGGATAAACATACAAGGCCGCGCTGCACGCTTGGGGCAAATCAGACCATGTACGCCATGCATTGGCCGCCGTGCACGCCCGTTTGGGCTGGCAGCAAAAACATGATGCGCGTATTGGCTTGGTTTGCCTGCTTCCCCGCAGACGGCCAATTTCTGCCGGCAGCAACCCTATTGCCGCTGGCACACACGTTTCAGGCCGGTATCCGGACTTGCAAGTCTTGGTGCATCGCCTTCCCATTTGTGCCGGTGCGGCCGTGGGCATGGCACCGGCATGAAACAGTGGCTGCCTGCGTGCCAGAGCGCAAACTCGTCTGGCATGCAGTGCATGATGCACCCGCACTTGTTCACCGTTGCGGGGGCAGTCCGAGCCTTGCCAGCTTGTGCAGATGCTGCTGGCGCACTCGGTTCCCGTTTACCCTGCTTGCCAGCAACGCTGGCTGCACGCAGGCACCTGAAACAGGAAATTGCGCCAAGCACAGAACACGAAACAACCGGCTCCTGCATGGCGCAAAGCGCAAATTCTAGCAATGCCCCGACTCGATCTTTTGGCGCACTGTGCCTTGTGTTGCCTGCGATGCACAGCCAGCACCGCTCCACGCACTCCTTGCCTTGCCGCCGCACATCTGGGAAAACCCGCGCTTTAGGGGCTGGCGGCTCTTTTGCGGCGCGTCGCCCCGGGCAGCACCATCAAATCCATGCACAATAAAGGCAGGCTCTTGCATCTGCTGCGGTTGGCGTTCGCTTGTATCGCGTTTGTTTGTACCGCATTGGATCTGTTTTGACCGTATTGATGTTTGCACCGTGCAAATTGCCGGGGCAAGGTGTTATTGAAGCTGCCGCAAAAACCGTTGCCATGTCTGCCGTTTTTAATTCGACTTTTGTTCCCTGGTTCCGCTCTGTTGCGCCTTATATCCACATGCACCGTGGCAAAACGCTGGTGGTGGGCATGCCCGGCGAGGCCATTGCAGACGGCAAGCTGCCCAATATCGTGCAAGACCTGGCGCTGATTCACAGCATGGGCCTCAAGATCATTCTGGTGTACGGCTTTCGCCCGCAGGTGAACGAGCAGCTCGCCGTTAAAGGCCAACAGCCCCGCTACCACAAGGGCGTGCGCATTACCGATGCCGTGGCGCTGGATTGCGTGCTGGAAGCTGCCGGCCAATTGCGTTACGAGGTCGAAGCCGCCTTCAGCCAGGCGCTGCCCAACACGCCGATGGCAGGGGCAACGGTCAAGGTAGTTTCGGGCAACTTTGTCACCGCACGCCCCATGGGCATTGTGGACGGGGTGGATTACCACCACACCGGCCTGGTGCGCAAGATCGATGTGGCGCTGATCCAGCAACTGCTGGACCAGGGCACGATCGTGCTGCTGTCGCCCCTGGGCTTTTCGCCAACGGGCGAAGCCTTCAACCTCAGTATGGAAAACGTGGCCACTTCCGTTGCCAGCGAGTTGCATGCCGACAAGCTGGTTTTTGTGGCCGAAGTGCCCGGCATTGCCGAAAAACCGCTGGAACCCGTCAGCGAAGCAAACCCCGTGGATACCGAGCTGCCGCTGGCCGATGCCGAACGCATTCTCCAGCAACTGCCTTTTCCCGAAACGCCGCTCGACCCCGCCTTTTACCTGGCGCATTGCATTACCGCCTGCCACAAAGGGGTGGGCCGCAGCCACATCATTCCGTATGCGGTGGATGGCTCCATCCTGCTGGAAATCTACATGCACGACGGCATTGGCACCATGGTAGTGGACGAAAAGCTCGAAAGCCTGCGCGAAGCCACGATTGAAGACGTGGGCGCCATCCTGCAACTGATACAGCCTTTTGAAGAAGACGGCACGCTTGTCAAGCGCCAGCGCCACGAGATCGAGCGCGATGCGCATCTGTACACCGTCATCGAGCACGACGGCGTGATCTTTGGCTGCGCGGCGCTTTACCCCTACCCCGAAGAAGGCACGGCAGAAATGGCGTCCGTAACCGTCAGCCCGCAATCACAAGGCCAGGGCGATGGCGACAAGCTGCTGCGCCGCATCGAGCAACGCGCCCGCGCCATGGG
>CAYUAF010000052.1:9086-11114 GCA_964442555.1 uncultured Allobrachymonas sp. | reverse complement strand
TGCATCGGTGTCTTTGAGGTTGTCAAGTTCCACACAAAACGGCATAGAGCCCTTTCTGATGCTGCTGTTTATGCAAATGCTGTTTTTCTGGATTTTTCCCGTCTCCACGCCCACGCACTGGCGCAGCATCAATACCGGCCGTTCGGCTTCAGAAAAATTTCTGCTGTTCGTGCAGAAATTCGACCAGTCCAGCAACTGCTTTCCGAGCATGCACGTATCGGTGGCAATGCTAACGGCGCTGCACGCGCTGTCGCACTTGGGTATGGCGGCATTTGCATTTCCTGTGCTGATCGCACTGTCGTGCCTGTTCACCAAACAGCACTATCTGATCGATTTGCCCGCTGGCGCGGCGCTGGGCTGGGGCGCTTACAGCCTGTACGGCTGGTTGATTGCGTAACTGCGTGATTGACGTGATAACGGTTTAACAGCCCGCGCTCACAATACCGAATAGAACGCGCGCGGCTGGCTCCAATCATTCAGACAATACTGCCCCGGTGGTGCCCGCAATCGCCGTTGCTGCGGATGAAGAAGCGGATGGTGGCATGCATGCGCTGATTGCATGTGCGCGATCAATCAATGCCTGCATGCAAGCGCCGCTGCCATGGCGGAGCGGCTGCTTGCTTCGGTGTGCGCCCACATCGCAATGCGCGGTGTGTTTATTTGGCAAATAGCATCAAAAACGCATCCCACAGGCGGCCAAAAAAGCCTGCCTGCGGCACGGCTTGCAAGGCTACCAGCGGCGCAACGGCAAGGGTTTGGCCGCCCAGGCTGGCTTTGAATTCGCCCAGGGGCTGGTCGGCCGCTACAGGGGCGATGATTTTGCCGCTTTGCACAACAGCTTCCGTTTTGATGTTTGCGCTTTGGCCGGCAGGAACGGCCACTACCACGGGCTGGCGGCTGCCCAGATCGACATGTTTGGCTTGCCCTTTCCACACACGCGCTTGCGTAGCGGCTTGGCCGGCGGGCAGCAGCTGCACGTTTTCGAACGCGCCATAGCCCCAGTTGAGCAGCTTCATGGCTTCGTCCGCGCGGGCGGCTTCGCTGGCTGTGCCCATGACGATGACCAGCAGGCGGCGGCCCTGCGGCGATGCGGGCGAGGGCCGTTTGGCCGTGGCGATCAGGTTGTAGCCGGCGGCTTCCGTGTGGCCGGTTTTCAGGCCGTCCACGCTCGGATCGCGAAACAGCAGCAGGTTGCGGTTGTTGGCATTGGTTTCGGGCGTGCCGGGGTAGCGGTAGCTTTTGATGGCGTAGTAGCCGGTGTATTCCGGAAAATCCGCCAGCATGCGGGTGGAAAGCAGCGCCATGTCGCGCGCGGTAGTGGTGTGGCCTTCTGCCGTCAGCCCTTCGGGGTTGCGGTAGCCGGTGTTGTGCATGCCCAGCTTTTTGGCGGTGGCGTTCATGTGCGCCACAAAGGCTTCCTGGCTGCCCAGCAGGCCTTCGGCCAGCGCCACGCTGGCATCGTTGCCAGATTGCACGATCATGCCTTTGAGCAGGTCTTCTACCGCCACTTGGGTGTTGGGGCGGATGAACATGCGCGAGCCGGGCATTTTCCAGGCGCGCTCGCTCACGCCAAAGGTTTGGCCCAGGCTGATCTTGCCGCTTTTGAGCGCGTCGAAGATGACGTAGGCCGTCATCAGCTTGGTCAGCGATGCCGGCTCTACCACCGCATCGATATCCTTGGCCGCCAGAATCTGGTTATTGGCGCTCATGTCGATGAGTAAAAAGCTGCGCGCGGCAATGGCAGGCGGTATCGGAAAGCCCGTTTGCGCAACGGCTGTTGCAGGCGCTGCCGCAGGGGCCGATGCCGCTGTGGATGCCGCCTGCGCCGCCGCGCCAGCCTGCGCGTTTTGCTGCGCGGCGACAGAAGCGGCGGACGTAGCCGATGCGGCTTGCGCCTGGGCCAAAGCGGGCAGAGAACCCAGGGTTACGGACAGTGCGCAGGCTGCGGCCACGGAACGGAGAGGGAAAGAGTGCTGGGCAATAAACATGCGAAAAACCATCATCATCTGCTGGCGCTGGCTGCTGCGG
>CAYUAF010000052.1:7153-8986 GCA_964442555.1 uncultured Allobrachymonas sp. | reverse complement strand
GCCATGCAATAAAACCATACGGAACACGCCCGCGCACCCGGCGGCAAACGCAGGGGGCAGGGCGTGCAGGCAAGGGCAATTGTCCATGAAAAAAACATCGCCTCACATCGCCCTTTTCGCGCAAGCGTGACAGGACGTGTCTTGTGCCGCCGGGGTTGCGCTGCCCCCTTGCGCCGTGCAGAGCCTGCCCATCAGCTGCCCACATCAGCCGCCCAGCCTGTACCCGCACTGCAAGCGGCAAAGTCTGTTGCAGCGGCAAGCCACATGCCGCACGCTATATGCGCTCCGGCTCCTATCGGGTATCCAATCACGTGCGCGGCCTGCGCCGCAAGGCCGTACCCGAAGCGGCAAGCAAATACAGCAGGGCCGCATAGGGCCAGAGCCAGCCGATCCATTGCGTCAAGCCATAAAAGCGGATAAAGCGCCCGGGCAGCCACTCTTCCAGCTCCAGGCCGAAGTAGGCCGATACGGCCGCGCCATTGATCAGATACAGCTGTACGACCAAGGCGGCAATTGCCAACCAGCGGCACAGCCCGCGCGGCAGGCACACAGCCGCCAATGCCAGCAAGCCGCCTGCCAGCAGCCCCGCCTGCACCGGGCGCCACAGCCACGTCCAGGCATAGGCCGGCCCCAGACCCAGCGCGTTGCCCAAGGCGCTGGCGCACACGCCCACCGCCAACAAAACGATGAGCGCCGCCAAACGCTTGCGCCATGCGGGTATCAGATCAAACGCCAGCAGGCAGGGCAGGGCAAGGCCCACTGCCACCACCAACGTGATTTGCCACGGCAGCATGGGCTGAAATTCGATGGTGCGCAAGGGTAGCCATTCGGCAAACGGGGTACCGGCCAGCCATTGGCCCAGCCAGTTTTCCAGTTTTTCTTGCACCTGCCCCAGCCCAAAAGGCACGGCCTGGGGGTACAGCAAAGCCCAGGGCCACAGCAGCAGCAGCACCAGGCTGCCTTGCGCATCGGGCGCAAACCAGTTCTGTTGCAGGCGCGACCAGGCATTGAGCACGCCCAGCTTGCCCATCAGCCACGCCAGCAGCGCGCCCAGCGTGCTGCCTGCGGTGTTGAGCATCCAATCCACATTCGAAGGCACGCGCTGCGGCAGCCAGTTTTGCAACACCTCAACGCCAAAAGACAAGAACGCGCCCGCCACCAGCCCCAACGGCACGGCCAGATGCGGCCACACTTTGCCTTGGCTGCGCAAGGCCAGCAGCGCCACCAAAAAACCCCAGGGCATATAGCCCAGCAGATTGGCGGCGATGTCAAACCGCGTCCAATACCGTGGCAAGGGGTAAGACACAAAGCCCCACCACGGCAGGCCGTTGCTGCTCCAGGGCGCAAAGGGATACAGCGATGCGTAAACAATCAGGCAGCCGTACACCAGCGCCAAAGCCCACGCCGCGCTGTGCTGCGGTGGGCGAGCGGATGTTCGGGAAGAAGAAGGCGACGCGGCTGTCATGACATGCAGGAGATAAGCCCACAGCCCGATGGCTGGCGGCTTGGGGATGATACTGCGGCAGGCTGACTGGAGCCTGTTGCGCCTATCATGGCAATCGTTGGAGCAATTGTTGGAGCAACTGTTGGTGGAACTTGTTGCGGGAACGTTGGGGGAACTGTTTAGGTATCTGTTGAGGCAGCTATTGAAGTCGCTATTGCCCCTCTGTTGATCTTGTTGCGATTGTTTGCGCACCTGCCGCCCGGCGCTTTGCACCCGGCCAATCGGTAGACCGGAAAAGAATTCTTCAACACGAAACGCACCATACAGCCAGGCGGTATTTGCCAAAACGGGCACAGCCTGGCTATTGCTGTAGGTAAGGATATTTGTAT
>CAYUAF010000052.1:0-7053 GCA_964442555.1 uncultured Allobrachymonas sp. | reverse complement strand
CCTGCCATACATTGGCTAGCAAGCGCCCGGCCTGCTTGCGCCAGATGCAGGCTAGACCGCCCAAACGACGGATGCGCCTTTCAGCCCTGTGCGGCAGGAAAGGGCAGCCCGCGCGAACGCGCTTCGTTGTCGATCAACACCAGCGCATAACGTACCAAGGCATCCACTTCGGTGGCAACGGCGTTCGGCTTTTGCAATAAATCGGGCTGAAAATTTTGGACGACTTCTTGTGATAGCAGCCAATGCACCGACATGGCGATGATGCCGCAGACCAGACGATCAATCTCCATATCGCTTTGCAGCAAGCCCAGATGGCGCGTGAGCAAATCGCGCATGGCGGCGTGCTTGGGCAGTATGCGCTGCTGCAATTCTTCTTCCCACAGCGCCGTGTGCTCCACCATTTCGCGCATGTGCAGGCGCAGGCATTGCTGCATGTGCACGCCCTGTGTAAACGGCGTGAGCATGCGGCTGAAGAACAGATGCAGCGCCTGCCGCAATGAAAGTTCCGGCGCCAATATGGCGGCTATTTCGCTTTGGATATCGCTGTGTTCGGCAAAAGGCTCGTAAAAGGCCGCGCGGTACAGCCCTTCCTTATCGCCAAAGTAGTAGCTGATGGCCGAAATATTCACGCCCGCTGCCTGGGCAATGGCGCGCGTAGAGGTTTTGGCAAAACCCTGCTCGGCAAACAGGCGCAAAGCCTCGCTTAGCAAACGCTCGCGCGAAGCCAGGCCGTCGCAGCGGCTGCATTTTTTCGCTTTGTTGTCTGAATCTTGCATCTTGCCCGTAGCCTCCTGGGGAATCTTGCCGGAAGCATGCGCGACTATGCCCGCCTGCCTGTTGAACCGAATCAGGCGGCAGTCTACCGCATTCAATCAAACGCTTGATTGAATAAGTCGGATTTTCCTTGCGAAATTTCCTCGCAGAAGAAAAAACAGCGCCCGCGCCGATTGGTGCTGATCTGCTTCGACCTGCGCCAGCGCACACTATTTTGTTTGCATTGTGGTTGGCGTTGTTGTCTGTATTTTTGTTTGCCTGTGTGCGCCAGAAAATACCGACTTTTATTGCCGCGCCGTGCGCCAGTTGGCCGGCAGGGCTTGCGGCGTGTTGGTGCGCAGGGGGTTGATGTCCAGCCCGCCGCGGCGGGTGTAGCGCGCATACACCGTGAGTTGCAAAGGCTGGCAGCGTTGCCAGATGTCCTGAAAAATCCGCTCCACGCAGTGTTCATGAAAACCGTTGTGGTTACGAAAGCTCACGATGTAGCGCAGCAGCCCTTCCTGGTCGATGGGCGCGCCGGTGTACTGGATTTGGATGCTGCCCCAATCGGGCTGGCCGGTCACGGGGCAATTGCTGCGCAGCAGCTGGCTGGTGAGTGTTTCGGTCACGGGGGCTTCGTCTGCCTGCGCCCGCAGCCATTGGGGGGCAGGGTGGTAATCGCTGCATTCGATATCGAGCCTGTCCAGACTCAGGCCTTGCAGTTCGCGCAGGCGCTGCTGCTCGAACTGTTCGGGCAAGATGAGCTGCACATGCACGCTGGGCGCCAGCGGCGCGCGTTCGGCTGGCTGCGTGGCCGATACGGCGGATGCGACGGCTTCTTTTTGCGACCACACCGCCGCACCCACATCGGCTGCGATGCGCTGGCGCACGGCATCGGCATCGGCAAAGCGGCTGTTGCTGAAGCTGTTGAGGTAGAGCTTGAACGATTTGCTCTCGACGATGCACGGCGTCTCGCACGGCACCACCACCTGCACCAGCGCCACTTGCGGCTTGCCGCGCAGATTGAGCCAGCTGAGTTCATAGCCCGTCCACAAATCCGCGCCGGTAAAGGGTAGGGCGCGCCCGGCAATGCCCAGCTCGGCGCGTTGCAGTTGGCGCGCAATCGGGTAGAGCATATCGGGCGCGTACTGATCGCAATAAGGCGTAGCCTTGCCCAGCTGCGATTGCTCGGGCGTGTTGGCCTGCTGCATGGCTTGGCTTGCGTGTGTTGGCATGGTCATGCTCCCTGCCTGCGTCTGAACACCAGGCGATCCGGCCCGGATGCATCGGGCGCCCAGGCGTAGCCTGCGCTGTCAAACGCGGTTAGGCCTTCGACCGAATCGACCGCGTGCTCGATGGCATAGCGCATCATCAGGCCGCGCGCACGTTTGGCAAAGAAGGTGATGATTTTGTACTTACCGTCTTTCCAGTCTTCAAACACGCATTCCACCACGCGTGCCTGGAGCGTGCGGCGGTCAATCGACTTGAAATATTCCTGCGAAGCCAGGTTCACCAACACCGGCTCGCCGCCTTGCGCTTGCAAGCGGGTATTGAGATAGTCGGCAATTTTGCTGCCCCAGAATTGGTACAAATCGCTGCCGCGCGCATTGGCCAGTTTGATGCCCATTTCCAGTCGGTACGCCTGCAACAAATCCAGCGGGCGCAGCACGCCGTACAGGCCGCTCAAAATGCACAAATGCTGCTGCGCCCAATCCAGCTGGGCGCTGCTCAATGTTCTGGCCGCCAGGCCGTCATACACATCGCCGTCAAACGCCAAAATGGCCTGGCGTGCGTTGTCGAGGTTGGCCTTTTTGCTCCACACCGCATAACGCCCGACATTGAGCAAAGCCAGTTTGTCGCTGATGCCCATGAGCGCCGCAATTTGCTGCGGCGATTGGGTTTGGAGCAAGGCGATCAGTTCAGCCGAATCATCCGGAAACAGCGGCATGGTGTGCGCAGCGTCTGCTGCTGCGGCAGGCGTGTCGTAATCCAGCGATTTGGCGGGCGATAAAACGAAAAGCATGGCGGGCTGAAAATGGCAAAAGACAAAACGCCGCAGGCAGGGGTGCCAACAAGCGGCGCTTGGCGGATATTTCCTTAAAAGCCGACACCACACATGCCGGCTTGCCGCCCATTATGCCGATTCGGCAGCAAACCCGTGCCGGCCAAGGCTTTGTGAAATGGCTTTGCCAATTGCTTGCGTTTGCCGGCACGGCGTTTGTTCCGCGCGCCTGTTGCAAGGCGCATTGGATACGGTTACAACGCACATGGCTTCTTTTCTACACAATACCGTTTTCCCGCTTGCGCCTTCTCATCCAAAAAATGCATTTTTTTCCAAACCGCCTGGCCTTTGCTTGCCGCCTGCTATGGGCAGCGCCTTGTTCGCTGCTGGGCTTGCTGTTGGGCGCGGTGTTACTGGCTTTGGGCGGGCAGTGCCAGCGCGTGCAACACACGCTGGAATTCAGCCGCTTTTGCACTGCGCCTGCGCCCGATTCACTGTGGGCGCGCCTGCCTTGGCAAGGCATTACCTTCGGTCATGTAATTCTGGGGGTGTGCGCGCCGACCTTACAGACTCTGCGCAGCCACGAGCATGTGCATGTTCGCCAGTACGAATGTTGGGGGGTGTTTTTCTTGATCGCCTATCCGCTGGCCAGCCTGTTTGCGCTGCTGGCAGGCCAGCGCCCGTATCGGGATAATGTGTTTGAACGGGCGGCTTACGATCAGCAAGACAAAGCCTGATGTCAAGAAAAAGGCTTGGCGCGGCGTTTTCATTTTGCGCCTCAAACGGTCTGCCCAAGGTTTTGCTTTTTCAAGTCGGAGCGGATTCTATCCCGCTGCCTGCTTTGCCGTTCGCCCGCTTTTTTTTCTGGGGATTACTTTTCTGAAATTCATTTTTTAAATGTGAGAATGGTAGATAGGTGCCAGGCAGAATCTGTGGATAAGCGCATTTTTCTTTGTCAGATCATGCTTTTACGAATGGCATAAGATTGTGCCTTTAGCAGGGATTGGCTGTGTGTGCAAAGGAATATTTTCCTGCTTGCGCATGCGGCTTGTGCATAAAAACAGACTTGGCAAGACCTTGTGCACAGGGTTGTCATAGCCATTGCAAGGCGATCTTTTACATAAAATTACATTTTTTCATATTAGCAGGCGTTTCCGTAGCGTTTGGGATGGAGCTTGCGGCCAATTCGGCAAATATGCCGGGCTGCGGGACGTGAAATTGCCAATTTTTTAATCCATACATCATCGTGTCTGAAATCTCTTACAACTATCCGCGCCCGTTCGATGTCATCGTGATCGGCGGTGGGCATGCCGGAACCGAAGCCGCATTGGCCGCTGCCCGCATGGGAGCGCACACTTTGCTGCTGACGCACAATATCGAAACCTTGGGGCAGATGAGCTGCAATCCCAGCATTGGCGGCATTGGCAAAAGCCATCTCATGAAAGAGCTGGACGCCCTAGGCGGCGCCATGGCGTTGGCGGTGGATGAGGCGGCTATCCAGTTCCGCATTCTCAATAGCAGCAAGGGGCCTGCGGTGCGGGCTACCCGCGCCCAGGCAGACCGCGTGCTGTACAAGGCCACCATCAGAAAACGGTTGGAAAATCAGCCTAATCTCTGGTTGTTCCAGCAGGCGGCGGATGATCTGGTGCTGCAAGGCGACCGTGTTTGCGGTGTGGTGACGCAAACGGGTATTTGTTTTTCGGCGCATGCTGTGGTGCTAACGGCAGGTACTTTCCTCAATGGCCGCGTACATATCGGCATGCAAAACTACGGGGCAGGGCGGGCGGGCGATCCGGCTGCGGTGGCTTTGTCCAGCCGGCTCAAGGAACTGCAACTGCCGCAAGGGCGGCTCAAAACCAGCACCCCGCCGCGCATCGACGGGCGCAGCATCGACTTTTCCCGTTGTGAAGAACAGTTGGGCGATGGCATGGGCGCGTTGCTGGATGCGGCAAGCACAGCTTCCTTGAATCCGGTATGGCATGGCAAGGCACGCGCGGTAGCGGATGATGCGCCGGTTGCCAGCTTCATGGGGCATGCCCGCATGCACCCTGTGCAGCTGCCGTGCTGGATTACCCATACCAATGCCCATGCGCATGATTTGGTGCGTGGCGCAACGGCACGCAATCCTATGTTTGGAGAAGAAGTTGAAGGGGTTGGCCCCCGCTATTGCCCGAGTATTGAAGACAAGGTTGCGCGCTTTGCCAACAAGGATAGCCACCAGGTATTTCTGGAGCCGGAAGGTTTGGGCACGCATGAGGTCTATGCTAACGGCATCACGACCAGCTTGCCGTTTGATATTCAGCTGCAACTGGTGCAGTCCATGCCGGGTCTGGAAAATGCGCACATTCTGCGTCCGGGCTATGGCATTGAGTACGACTTTTTCGATCCGCGTGCGCTCAAAGGCAGTTTCGAGACCAAGCAGATCAGCGGCCTTTTCTTTGGCGGGCAAATCAACGGCACTACGGGCTACGAAGAAGCCGCTGCGCAAGGCTTGTTTGCCGGCCTGCATGCGGCACTACATGCACGCGAGCAGGGCAGTGCCCAAGCAGAACAAATTGCGCCGCAACGGGCATCTGCTACCTGGTTGCCTGCGCGGAACGAAGCTTATATCGGCGTGCTGGTAGATGACTTGATTACCAAGGGCGTGACGGAACCGTATCGCATGTTTACCAGCCGGGCAGAGTTTCGTCTGCAATTGCGTGAAGATAACGCGGATATGCGCTTAACGGAAATCGGGCGCCAGCTGGGCTTGGTGGACGATGCGCGGTGGGAATCTTTCTGCCGCAAACGCGATGCTGTTTCACGTGAAACAGAGCGCCTTAAATCCGTTTGGGTAAATCCCAAGAATCTGCTTCCGGGAGAAAGCACGCGCGTATTGGGTAAAGAAATCGATCACGAATACAACTTGTTCGATTTATTGCGCAGACCCGAAGTGAGCTATACGGAATTACTTGGTCTGAATCAGGGGCAGTTTGTTGATGCGGCTGTTTCACGTGAAACCTTGGGTGATTTGTACGCGCCGGTAGTGGAACAGCTTGAAATCGCCGCCAAGTATGCGGGCTATATCGAGCGGCAACGCGAAGAAATTGCGCGCGCAGCGCACTACGAAAATATGCGCTTACCCGCTGATCTGGATTACCATCAGATCACCGCCTTGTCGATTGAAGTGCGTCAAAAGTTGCAGGAGCACCGCCCGGAAACCTTGGGACAGGCCAGCCGCATATCGGGCGTTACGCCGGCGGCTATCTCGCTGCTGTTGGTGTATTTAAAGAAGCAGCATGCCGGCAAGTTGCTGAATCTCTAACAGCCTATGGATAAATTTGATATGGAGCAAGCTGATCAAACAGTCTTCGCACCTTTTCAAGATGCAAAAGAGATGGCAGCATACGGCGCATATGGTTTGCGTCGTTTGCCATCTCGTTATTCATGAGAGAAAAGCATGAGCAATCACTCATCCGGTCTTTTGCCTGCACTGCAACAGGGTATCGAAGCGCTGGGCTTGCCGCTGGATGCGCAGCAGCAAGACAAACTGCTGCGCTACATCGAATTGCTCGTGCAATGGAACAAGGTGTACAACCTCACGGCTTTGCGCCAGCCTGCGGAAATGCTTACGCACCATGTGCTGGATAGTTTGAGTGTGATTGCGCCGTTGCGCAGACATACCCAAGGCAAGCCCGTGCAGTTGCTGGATGTGGGTAGCGGCGGCGGCCTGCCGGGCGTAGTCATCGCCATTTGCTGCCCGGAAATTCAAGTTACTTGCGTAGATGCCGTTGCCAAAAAAACAGCGTTTATCCAGCAAGTAGCGGGCGTGCTGGCCTTGCCCAATCTGCAAGCGCGCCATGCCCGTGTGGAAACGATTGCAACGCCCCATCACATCATCACTTCGCGTGCGTTTGCCTCCTTGTCGGACTTTACCCAATGGTCTGCCACTGCTTTGGCGCCAGGCGGCGTATGGATGGCGATGAAAGGCAAGTACCCCGACGATGAAATCGCCGCACTGCCTGCATCGGTGCGCGTTGTTCACACGGAAGCATTGCAAGTTCCGGGCTTGCATGCAGAACGTTGCCTGGTTTGGATGGAAGCGGAAAGCAAATCGTAAACAAGGCGCTTTGAGTAAAAAACATACTCCCGTCCTGGTTATTGAGTCTATTCAACTTATTTTGGTGTTAGGCTATCATTTTTACTGAATAAGAAGAATTTTGTTTGCAATACTTTGCCATTCAGTCTATAAGGGGGGAGAAAAATGGGTTCCTCGTCGTTTCGTGTGGAATTTGACAGCGAGAATCCATCGTAGTGGA
>CAYUAF010000051.1:10611-11439 GCA_964442555.1 uncultured Allobrachymonas sp. | reverse complement strand
AAAAAGGCCGCGTGAACCGTGGGTTAAGAGCTACACGAAACAGGGGCAAGGTCAGCTTGCCAAAACGCGGCTGAAGCAGCCAGCGCATGCCTGCATACCGGGGCGGTGGGGTTTGTTGCGCTACCGGCGCGATGGCAGGCTGGCCGACCCCAAGAAGCAAGCGGTAGGGCGCATGCATGGCTGGGCCGTGTGTGATGTACGGCGCGCAACTGGGCGAAGTGCCAAAGGTTGCGCATAGATGTCTTCACTGGCTTGGGCAACGCGCTTGCCAGCAGGTTTATGCACAGTTGTAGGCGCACGATGAGCCGCGGGCGAAACGGCGCGGGTAGGCATTGAATAAATCACCATTCGCTTGCAACGTGTTGATTTTATTGAGTTTGGCGGATGGTTGATTTGTTGCAATTGTGTGCTAACTGCTTGATTGATCGTTTGTTGAAGCACAATCACGCCAAATTGTGCACAAAATTATCCACAGCCTGTGTATAGCTGAAAAGTCATTTGCTGGCGCATAGTTGCGACGTGATGTGTAGGCTATTTGTGTGCCGAAGCGCGTATCTGCACATATAAAGAGAGGGATATGGCCATTGCCAGCAGGTGCTACCCCAGGTTGTGCCGTGGTTGGCGGCTGAGTGCCCCCCTGCAGTTGCCGGAGCAAAGCCGATAAACGAAGCAGTGATGCGTATGCGGCCACGCACGGGCTGGCCGAGCGGACAAAAGCCGCTTGTGATCGGTCAAATCTGTTGGATAACGGTTCGTACAACACGGCAGGCCTTGCGGCTGGTGGCTGGTGGCCCAACGCCCAATGCCCAATGACCAATGACCAATGAC
>CAYUAF010000051.1:0-10511 GCA_964442555.1 uncultured Allobrachymonas sp. | reverse complement strand
CAATGCCCAATGCCCAATGCCCAATGCCCAATGCCCAATGCCCAATGCCCAATGCCCAATGCGGTTACAGCCCTGTCGGGTGCAGATGTTTTTGTAAGTTGTTGATTTATATGAATATAACGATGATTGCCATATTTTTGGGCAGAGTAAGCAAGGCCTTGGCAGATGCGCATTTAGGCGCTTCTGGGCAACCGTAGCCGCGAGTTATCCACAACTTTTGTGGATAAAAGTGCAGGCCTTTGGATGCACAAGAAGGTGGCATTGTTACGTTACAAAGTCGATTGACGGCAAGGCCGCGTGTGTTGGCGCAATGGGGCTGGGGGGGGGCGGCGCGGCGGCTGCCGCGAAGCGATGCGCTAGCGCAAGACGCGCCCAAACGCACGCCCAAACACGCCTGCCGCCGCTGCAAGCGGCTGTGCTCGTGCGGCGATACGAGCGCAAGGCCGCAGGCCAGTTGCTGCGCCTGGGAATGCCAAGAGGCTCGCAAACTTTCAGCAACCCGGCCATCGGGGTGACGGGTGATCGAACCCGTTACACATCCGGCGCAGGCTGGCAGGCGCTGCGCTCGCCGTAACTTGGGAGTGAGAATCAAGCGGGTAATGACCGATAACGGCGCGGCTTACACTTCGCGGCGCTTTGCCCGTTTGCTGCGCCGTTTGAAGATCAAGCGCCTGCGCAGCAAAGCCTATACACCGCGCTACCCATGGCAAGGCCGAGCGCCGCATCCAGATGCTGCTGCGCGAGTGGGACTATGCCTATTGCTATCTCACTTCAAAGTATCGCGCTGACGAGCTGGTGATATGGATGCATCATGACAACTTTTATCGCCCACGTTCTGCTACTGAGCACAAGCTTCCTGCTACTCGCCTTGGCTTTGACGGGGGCAACGTGGTGAGAAACTACATCTAAGGCCGGGGCTTATTGCGGCATCAGCCACTTTTTCTGCGCGGCAAATACGGCATTGGGGTATTGCGGCTTGCCGCGCGAGCCGTTGTAGCGCCCCAGCGCCATGTAGAGATCGCCGTTTTCGCGGTACAGGTAGTGCCGCAAAATCACGCAGCCAAAGCGCAGATTGGTTTGCATGTGGAACAGTTTGCCCGGGTCGCCGTCGCCGATCACGCGCGTCCAGAAAGGCATTACCTGCATCAGCCCGCGTGCGCCCACGGGCGAAATGGCGTATTTGCGGAAATTGCTTTCGACCTGAATCAGCCCCAGCACCAGCGAAACCTCCAGCCCGGCGCGTGCCGTTTCGTACCACAGGGTTTGCAAAAACTCCTGCCGCGTCAGCTCGTCCACCATGCGGTTGCCGATGCGCGCGCTCATGGTCGTGAGCCAGTAGCCGTACTCCAGCCGGCTTTTGCGATCGTGAAAAGTGGGAATGGGCGGCGCGCTGTTGCTGATGGCTGCGCTCAATGCGGTGCGTACCGAATCCACCAAAAACTCTTCTTTTTGCGCGCCGGCCAGCGCAGGCGTGCCGTGCAAACCGCCCAGCAAGCCCAGCGCCCCGGCGCCAGCCAGTTTGAGGCCGCTTTGCAGGCATTGGCGGCGGCTGATGGGCGCGGGCTGTGTGACCGCATCGGCAGCAGGGGCAGGATTGGCAGCGGAAAGAGAACGATGGCGATGGAACATCATGGAGCGGGGCGGTTGCGCGTCAACTGCGTCAGGGGCAGGTTGCCAGCGCATTGCGTGCGGGGCGGCGCGGGCTGGGGATGCGCGGCGCAGCGTGCAGGCGCAAGGCGTGTGGGCAACAAAGCCGCAGTTGCGGGGGGGAACGGAAAAAGCTCGATAAAAAGCGGTTAAACAGAAAGTAGATAGTTTACGCAAATGCCAATGCTTTGCGTTAAAGGCGCGAGGCATCAAACAGCAAATAAGCGCCCAATAGCAGCAAAAAAACGCCAAAAAGCGATTTCAGCATCTTGGGATCCAACTGCAAGGCGAACTTTGCGCCCAGCCAGCCGCCCAGAAACATGGAGGCGGCAATCAGCAGCCCGGCGCGAAAATCCACATGCCCGCTGCGGTAGTACTGCATCACCGCGGCCATGCCGATTGGCGGCAGCAGAATGGCCAAACTGGTGCCCGTGGCGGTTTTTTGCGAGAAGCCCATGCCGTACATCAAGGCGGGCACAATCAGCACGCCGCCGCCAATGCCGAACATGCCGGACAGCGCGCCAGCGCCCAAACCGATGAGGATGAAAAAGAGGGGTTGCATGCGCCGTCCTTAAACCGCTGGTGCCAGAAACATGCGCATTATATGTAATGTCTTGTTGCAAATAGCGGCTGGCGGGCGCGGGGTGCTCATTTGCGAATCATGCGTTGGCAAGGCCGGTGCAGGCCGCCGCAGCTGCTGCCAGATGCGAACGGCGAACGGCGAACGGCGGACAGCCAGCGAGCCTTGCGCAGCTTCAGGTTGTTGCGAATCGGCTTAAACCGATAGCTGCTCGCGCAAAAAAGCGGCGATGTCGGCCAGCGGCAGCTTGCGGGCTTGCGTGTCGCGGCGGTGCTGGTATTCGCACTCGCCGGCCTGTATGCCGCGGTCGGACAGCACCACGCGGTGCGGCACGCCAATCAGCTCCCAGTCGGCAAACATCACGCCCGGGCGCTCGCCGCGGTCGTCCAGCATCACGTCCACGCCGGCGGCCAGCAGGGCGTCGTAGAGCTTGAGGGCTTCGGTCTTGACGGCTTCGCTGCGATCCATGCCGATGGGGCAGATCACCACCGTAAACGGGGCGATGGCATCGGGCCAGATCATGCCGCGCTCGTCGTGGTTTTGCTCAATGGCGGCTGCGGGCAGGCGGGTAATGCCGATGCCGTAGCAGCCCATCTCGAACGGCTGGGTCTTGCCGTTCATGTCGAGGAACGTGGCATTCATGGCCTTGCTGTACTTGGTGCCCAGGTAGAAGATGTGGCCGATTTCAATGCCGCGCTCAATGGCTAGCTGGCCCTGCCCGTCGGGCGAGGGGTCGCCTTCGACCACGTTGCGCAGGTCGGCAATCAAGTCGGGCTCGGGCAGGTCGCGCCCCCAGTTCACGCCGGTGATGTGGTGCCCCGCCTGGTTGGCGCCGCACACCCAGTCGGCCATGACGGCGACTTCGCGGTCGGCCACCACTGTGACGGGCTTGGCCGTTTTGACCGGCCCCAGATAGCCCGGCTGCGTGCCGAAGTGCGCGACGATTTCGGCTTCGGTTGCGAAGCGGAAGCCCTGGTTCAGCCCGGGCACTTTGGCGACTTTGATTTCGTTCATGTCGTGGTCGCCGCGCAGCAGCAGCAGCCAGATGCGGGTGTTGCACGCTTCGCCGGCTTCGTTGGTCTCGTCGGTTGCCAGCACCAGCGATTTGACCGTGGTGCGCAGCGGCAGGCCCAAAAATTCGGCCACTTCGGGGCAGGTGCTTTTGCCCGGCGTGGGGGTGATCTGCATGGGCTGGGCGGGCTGGGGGCGCGGCTGCGTGGGGGGCAGGGCTTCGGCCTTTTCCATATTGGCGGCGTAGCTGCTGCCGGTGCTGTAGACGATGGCGTCTTCGCCCGTGGCGGCAATGACCTGGAATTCTTCGCTCAAATCGCCGCCAATGGCGCCGCTATCAGCCGCTACAGCGCGGTAGTTGAGGCCAAAGCGATCAAAAATGCGGCGGTAGGCTTGCGCCATGTTCTGGTAGCTGAGCTTGGCGCCTTCGGCATCTTTGTCGAAGCTGTAGGCGTCTTTCATGATGAACTCGCGCCCGCGCATCAGGCCAAAGCGGGGGCGGCGCTCGTCGCGGAATTTGGTCTGGATCTGATACAGGTTTTTGGGCAGCTGCTTGTAGCTGCGCAAATCCTGGCGGGCAATGTCGGTTACCACTTCTTCGCTGGTGGGCTGGATGACGAAGTGGTTGTCGTGCCGGTCTTTGATGCGCAGCAATTCTGGGCCCATGCTGGCGAAGCGGCCTGTTTCCTGCCACAGCTCGGCTGGCTGCACGATGGGCATGGTGCACTCCACCGCGCCGGCGCGGTTCATTTCCTCCCGCACAATGGCTTCTACCTTGCGGATAACGCGCAGCCCCAGCGGCATGTAGGTGTAAATGCCCGCGCCCAGGCGTTTGATGAAGCCCGCGCGCATCATCAGCTGGTGACTGACGATTTCGGCATCGGCAGGCGCTTCGCGCAAAGTGGTGAAGTGAAATTGAGATGCTTTCATGAAAGTACGGAAGTTTGTTGGTACGAACGTAAAACCCATGCGTGGTACGCGTGCGGCCCGCACAGGCAGGCCGCGCGCCACGCCCACGGCACAAGCGGCATGCGCCACGGCCACGCCCTTGGCGGGCAGCCCCGGCGGGCGGCTCTTGCGCGCCCGGTGTGCGCGTGCTAGGCAGGGCTTATTGTCCTTGATATCTTCGTGCAACTGTGCATAATGACAGGCAATACAGAAATTTGGAGTTCATCATGCTCGACCGTGAGGGTTTTCGCCCCAATGTCGGCATCATTTTGCTCAACCGGAAAAATCAGGTGTTCTGGGGCAAGCGCATTCGCACGCACAGTTGGCAGTTTCCGCAAGGGGGCATCGACCGGGGCGAATCGCCCGAGCAGGCCATGTACCGTGAATTGCACGAAGAAATCGGCCTGTCGCCGCACCACGTGCGCATTGTTGCCCGAACCCGTGACTGGTTGCGTTATGAAGTGCCCGACCGCTTTATCCGCCGCGAAGCGCGCGGCCATTACAAGGGTCAAAAACAGATCTGGTACCTGCTGCAAATGCTGGGGCAAGACTGGGATTTGAATCTGCGTGCCACCAACCATCCGGAATTTGATGCCTGGCGCTGGAACGACTACTGGGTGCCGCTGGACGTCGTCGTCGAATTCAAGCGCGGCGTGTACGAAATGGCGCTGACCGAGCTGGCGCGCTACCTGCCGCGCAACGAAAGCCGCAGCCGCTACCTGCGCACCGGGCAGCACAAAATGATGCGCGAGCGTTTGTCGCCATCATCCGCATTGGCCGACCAGGAACCTGCGCCCGAAGGCCTGCTTGTGCCGCAACAGGCGCCAACCAATCTGGTCCACATGGGGGCAGGCATGGTATTGCCAGCCTCTGCGTGGGAGCCGAAGCAACCTGTGCAACTGCACGGCATGCATACGCAGGAGCAAGACGAATGACCGAACGCACGATTCAGCCCGCCCGCCCGCTGGCCTGGGTGGCCGGGTGCTTGGCAGGCATGGCGCTGGCCGTATCTGCACAGGCGCAGCCCGGCTCAAGCGATGCAGACATCTTCTGGAAAGAAAGCGATGTGCCGCCCGCGCCAGCCGTTAGCACCGCCCACGCGGTGCAGATCGACATGCCGATCTACTCCGAAGTCATGGTGGGGGTGGACGTGAACAGCATCACCGTCAGCAGCAAAGACGGGGTGGTGCGTTATGTCACCTTCGTGCAAGGGCGCAACGGCGTGCTATCTGCCTATTACCAGGGCGTGCACTGCAAAACCTTCCACGGGCGCACGTATGCCCGCTACCACGCCGACCAGCCTTCGCCCGGCTGGGAAAGCGTGGACGAACCCTGGCAAGACCTGAAAGAGAAAAAATCGCGCTACGCGCGCGCCGTAGCCCAAGCCGGCGCGTGCGAACACTATGTGCCAGCGCCCAATACGGAACAGGCCCGCCGCATCTATGCACGCAATGCCAAATGGCGGGGTGTGCAAATTGTGCCCACAGCTGCCGCATCGACCGCCAGCCAGCCCAAGCCTGCCAACGCCCAGCCCTGATGCGGGCTGTGGGCTTTGCCGTGCCAAAGGCCGCGCCACAGCTGCGCAGCCGGGCGGCAGGTTGATTGGGCTGCTGCACCGTGTGAGATCAAAGGAATTGGAGTAAGCAGGCAGACCAATCACACCAAGCTTGGAGCAACTTGCATCCTTGTGCCTGTGATGCGGATGCTTGCGCGGCGACAAAACGCACCCAACAACGCAAAAAGAGCGCACAGGCCGCTTGCAGGCACGCAGCAGCGTATTTTCATACTGTTGAATCCACACCCTTCCCGCCATCCATACGAGCAGGCGGGACGGTTGCATGGGACTATTCCGTGCCCCCGTTTCGGCCTGTCATCCTTATGCGTGCAGATGGGCGGTTGCTGCCTGAACGCGATCAAACCGCCAGCAGCAGGCCGCGCTGCGCCAGCGAAACAAACTGCCCTTGCGCCACGATCAAATGATCCAGCACCGCGATATCCAGTAGCCCCAAAGCCCGCTGCACATGGTGCGTGAGGGCGATATCGGCGTTGGAAGGTTCGATATGCCCGCTGGGGTGGTTGTGCGCCAGCACCACGCTGGCGGCTTGATGGTGCAGGGCGCGCAAGGCAATCTCGCGGGGGTAGATGCTGGCCTGGTCAATCGTGCCGGTAAAGAGCGTTTCCATGCGAATCAGGCGGTGCTGCGCATCCAGAAACAGCACGGCAAAACATTCATGCGTTTTGTGCGCCAGGTGCATTTGCACGTATTGGGCGGCCAACTCCGGGTTGCCCAGGTCGGCGCGTTGCTGCAATTGCTGGGCCACGGCGCGGCGCGCCAGCTCCATCACGGCCAGCAGTTCGGCCCGTTTGGCGCTGCCGCCCAATCCCTTGATGGCCTTGAGCTGCGCGGCATCTGCCGACAAAAGGCCCGCCAGCCCGCCGCAGGCATCCAGCACATCTTGCGCCATGAGCAAAACGTTGCGGCCGGCTGTGCCGGTGCGCAGCAAAAGCGCCAGCAATTCGGAGTCGCTTAAGCTGGCGGCACCGTGCGCCAACAGCTTTTCGCGTGGCAGATTTTGCGCGGGCAGGTGATCAAGAGCCATAACAAATCGGTGAAACAGTTGCTTGTTGGAGCTTGCTGGGTGCGCGCGCGGCGGGCGCACCCAGCAGATGCATTGTGCACGCGGATTGTGCATGCCGGTGCCGCGCCCGGAATACCCGCCCGGCAAAAGGCGCATGCGCCGCAGGCTTTCCCGCGGGCAAGCGGGACGTGCGCGGTGGGGCTTTTACAATAAGCCCGTACAGCTGTTTACGATTTCTTTTTTGCTGCGCGCCTTGCGGGCGTGTGGCGGGTGTTTGCCATGGCCGAAAGTTCCGCCCCTATTGCCACTGTTCAATCCGATTCTTTTCTGACCCTGCACTATCGCCTGGCAGGGGCGCAAGGGGATGTCATCAACACGTTTGCCGATGCGCCGGCAACCCTGCAAATGGGCGGCGGCGAATTGGTGGGGGAGCTGGAGCAGCGCCTGCTCGGCCTGGCGGAAGGCAGCCATACCCGTTTTGAGTTGCCCGCAGGCAGCGTTTTTGGCGAGGCTGATCCGGCCCGCAGGCAGTGGGTGGCCAGCAGCGCCTTGTGCGAGGCCGAGGAGCAACCCGCCGAACGCTACGTGGGCGAGGTGCTGCAATTTACTGCGCCCAACGGGCAAGCCCGCATGGCGGCGACCGTAGCCGCCATCGATAGCGACGGGCAACGCGTGCTGCTTGATTTCAACCACCCCCTGGCGGGGCAGGCACTGACGTTTGAAGTGCAGATTATCGGCATCCTATGACAACATCTTCTGCTACCGGGCCTGTGCCCGCGTCTACGCCCGCATCCGCTACTGCTGCTGCGCCAGATCATGCGGCCGCGCCGCAGCAGGCAGAGCGCGAAGTGGTGCTGGCTACGCCGCGCGGTTTTTGCGCGGGGGTTGATCGCGCCATCACCATTGTCGAGCAGGCCTTGGCCAAATTTGGCCGCCCCATTTATGTGCGGCACGAAATCGTGCACAACACCCATGTGGTGAACGATTTGCGCGCGCGCGGTGCCATTTTTGTGGAAGAGCTGGACGAAGTGCCTGCCGGCGCCACCTTGATCTTTAGCGCCCACGGGGTAAGCAAAGCCCTGCGGCAAGAGGCCGAGCGGCGCGGCTTTCGCATCTTTGACGCGACTTGCCCGCTGGTGACCAAAGTGCATGTGGAAGTGGCTAAGCTCGCCAAAGAAGGTTATGAATTCATCATGGTGGGCCACAAGGGCCACCCCGAGGTAGAAGGCACCATGGGGCAGCTGGAAGCAGGCATCCACCTGGTAGAAAGCGAAGAAGATGTGGCGCGCGTGCAGCCCGGCCAAACCGACAAACTGGCGGTGGTTACGCAAACCACCCTGAGTGTGGACGATGCCGCGCAGATCACGGCGGCGATCAAAAAGCGCTTTCCCCACATCCGCGAGCCGAAACAGCAAGACATTTGCTACGCCACGCAAAACCGGCAAGACGCCGTCAAACAACTGGGCAAAGAGGTCGAGCTGGTCATTGTGGTGGGCAGCCCCACCAGCAGCAACAGCAACCGCTTGGCCGAGCTGGCGCGCCGCCTGGGCATACCGGCCTATATGGTGGACGATGCCAGCTACCTGCAACCCGAATGGTTCGAGGGCGTACACCGCGTGGGCCTGACCGCAGGCGCCAGCGCGCCCGAAGTGCTGGTGCAAGGCGTCATCACGCGCATGCGCGAGCTGGGCATCATCGCCGTATCCAAAATGGATGGCATTGAGGAGCCCATGCACTTTCCGCTGCCCAAGGGGCTGAAGCTGGAGTAAGCCGCTGCGTGCGCTGGCCGCGCAAGGGGGCGCACTGCCTTTCTGCTGCCATTCGTGTCTTTCAATTCGTATATTTCAACATCACCCAAACTGCAATTGAATCATCATGCTTGACATTACCCTGCTGCGCAAAGACCTTGGCAGCGTCATCACCCGCCTGCAAGCTCGCAAAAATCCGCAACCCTGGCTGGACGAAGCCGCCTTTGCCGCGCTGGAAGCCGAGCGCAAAACCCTGCAAACCCGCACCGAAGAATTGCAGGCCCAGCGCAACAGCCTGAGCAAGCAAATCGGCATGCTCAAAGGCAAGGGCGACCATGCGGGGGCCGATGCCGTTATGGCGCAGGTGGGCGCTATCAAGCAAGAGCTGGAAGGGGCCGAAGTGCGCTTCAAAGCCCTGCAAGCGGAGATGGAAGACATCCTCTGCGGCGTGCCCAATCTGCCCCATGCCAGCGTGCCCGTGGGCAAAGACGAAGCCGACAATGTGGAACTGCGCCGCTGGGCGCCGCAGGGCGGCCTGGGCGCCAGTCCGCAGCCCCTGGGCTTTGAGGCGCGCGACCATGTGGACTTGGGCGCGCCCTTGGGGCTGGACTTTGAAGCCGGCACCAAAATCACGGGCACACGCTTTACCGTCATGCGTGGGCCTATCGCGCGGCTGCACCGGGCGCTGGCGCAATTCATGCTCGACGTGCAAACGCAAGAGCACGGCTACACCGAGTGTTACACCCCCTACATCGTCAATGCCGACAGCCTGCGCGGCACGGGCCAGCTGCCCAAGTTTGAAGAAGACCTGTTTGCCACCAAAAAAGGCGGGCAAGAAGCCGAAGAAGGCGCAGACAGCAACGCGCCGCTGTACCTCATCCCGACCAGTGAAGTGCCGCTCACCAACCTGGTGCGCGATACCATCGTGGCCGAGGCCGACCTGCCCATCAAACTCACGGCGCACACGCCCTGCTTCCGCTCCGAAGCAGGCAGCTACGGTCGCGACACGCGCGGCATGATCCGCCAGCACCAGTTCGACAAAGTAGAAATGGTGCAGATCGTGCATCCGCAAAAAAGCTACGAGGCGCTGGAGGAAATGACCGGCCACGCCGAAGCCGTGCTGCAAAAGCTCGGCCTGCCCTACCGCGTGGTGGTGCTGTGCACCGGCGATATGGGCTTTGGTGCCGCCCGCACGCACGATCTGGAAGTGTGGCTACCCGCGCAAAACACCTACCGCGAAATTTCATCCGTCAGCAACTGCGAAGCCTTTCAGGCGCGGCGCATGCAGGCGCGCTTTCGCAACGCACAAGGCAAAACGGAACTGCTGCATACCTTGAACGGCTCCGGCCTGGCCGTAGGCCGCACGCTGGTGGCCGTGCTCGAAAACTACCAGCAAGCCGACGGCAGCATCCGCATCCCCGAGGCGCTGCGCCCCTACATGGGCGGTGCCAGCGTACTGGCGGCCTCTGCCTGATGGCTAAATAGATCAATCGTGTGGCCGCTGCTGCACGGGCTGGCTTACACGGGTTGCGCCGTGTCTGTGCATATCGCCGCATATATATGCAGCGCATGTGCTGCGATAAGTCACCAGCGCGGCCACGCGCACCATGTGGCGTAAGCAAGCGATATGCATCACGCCATCCGCCCGAATCGCATGAGCCACGCAATGCCAATCATCACGCGCACGTCGCACACACACCATGCACGGCAGGCCGTGCGCATGCGGCACGAGGCTTGGTGATTGCGTGGCAGGCGATATACCCTTGGCAAAGCGCCCCGAAAAACCGGCATGGCGGCAGTGGGTTGGGGTGGCAACAACGCTCGCTCGCGCTACAATAGCGGCCTTCTGGCAAATTTTGAACGCGCCGCCAGACCACAGGCGCAACAGCCAGCCCGAACATTTGCGGAAAGATGGCAGAGTGGTCGAATGCGCCGGACTCGAAATCCGGTTTACAGGTCTTCCTGTAACGAGGGTTCGAATCCCTCTCTTTCCGCCAA
>CAYUAF010000050.1:8441-11545 GCA_964442555.1 uncultured Allobrachymonas sp. | reverse complement strand
GGCCTTGCTCCAGCACCGCTTGCAGCGCCTGCTGCACGCTGGCTGCGTCGCACACATCAAACGCTATGGCCTGCGCCTGCCCGCCTGCGGCCACAATTTCTGCGGCCACGGCCTGCGCCTTGCCCACTTGGCTGTTGGCATGCACCCACACGTGGCAGCCGCTTTGCGCCAGGCGGCGCGCAATGGCCGCGCCTATGTCGCCGCTGCCGCCGGTAACCAAGGCATGGCGTGGACGCGCGCCGGAACCGGATGAAGATGCGGATAAAGAAAGAGTTTGTTCAGTCATATCGGGCAATTTTCTTTCGCTTTTCTTTTGCTAAACATTTCTCGCAACCATCACGCCAGCGCAGCCGCATCGAGCACGGCTGCCAGCCTGCCTTGCACCAGCAGGCTATCGCCTGCATTAATGGTGAACTGGTACATGGCCGTGCCCGCATGGCAGGCCAGGCGGCTGGCCGTTATGCGCAAAGGCAGCTGCTTCGCATCCAAAGTGGTGGCATGCAGTTCCAGCTCGCGCACGCTGGTCAAATAGCCGCGGCTGGCCGTGGGCGCGCTTTCATCTACCAGTGCGCAGTGCAGCGCCATGGCCTGCGCGGCATATTCCACGCCCGTGGCCGCACCCAGCACGCCCGCGTGGCGCAAGGGGTTGTCGGGCAGCAAATGGGTGTGGCTCTGGAACACGATGCCGGTCTCGTCGTATTGTTCGACCGCATCCAGCAAGCACATGCGCCCTTGGTGCGGAATGCGGCTGGCAATGTCCGTGCGGGTCAAGCGCATGGCTGCACCTCGATGTGCAATGTTTGCCCGGGCAAGCCTTCTAACACCACGGCACCCGCCCGGGCGCACGCCAGTTGGCGCAGCAGCGGCAAGGCACGCATGGCCGGTATGGATTGGCACAAGGCTTGCAATCCGGCCGGCAGGGCTGATGCCGCATCAGCCGATGCAGGCGTGCTGGAAGCTGCCTCCGCCTGCCATGCGATGCCAAGTTCTGCCAGCGCGGGCGCTGCCGCAGCGCCATGAGCAGCACCGTGAACACCACCATTGGCAGGCGCCAGCACCAGGGCGACGCCTGCCACATCGGGCACAGGGCGGCAGGCGTGCAGGGGCTGCGGGTAGTCCGAATCGTAGGCCAGCAGCAGCACGGGTCGCTGTTCGGTGTGCGCCTGCACGGCAGCTTCCAGCAAGCCTGCGGCAAAGCTGGCATCGTATGCGGCCAAGACTTGGCAAGGGCCGGTTGCCCCCGTGGCAATGCCCCAGTAGCCCGCTGCGGTGTTGTGCACCGAATTGTGAAAGCGCGTGGGCGAAATGTCGCGCTGCTCGCTGGCCAGCACTTCACACAGGACGTGGCAGTTGTGGCCGTCGCCCGTGGATGAGGTAAACACCGTGGCCAGCTGCGCGGCATCCATGCCGGCGTGTTGCACGGCCTCGGCCCCAATGGCCAGCGCCAGCTTGATCACGCGGCTGGCGCGCCGCCGCTCAGCCGGCGGCAGCATTTCGGGCGCGGGCAAAACGGTCGCTTCTGCGCGATAGGGAGCCTGCCCGCTCAGGCAGGCCGCGCACGCTTCCCACCCGGCCAAGCCCGGTGCCAGTACGCCGATGCCGTGCAGGCGCACGCGCAAAACATTTGGCAAAGCATTTGACAAGGCGATCGGCATGGCGGGCGTGCCCGGCTGCGCATGACCGCCCGCCGCATGGTGAATGTTTGTGCTCATGCTACGTCCTCCAATCGGCCAAACAGCAGGCTGCAATTGCTGCCGCCAAAGCCAAAAGAATTGCTCAAGGCATAGCGCACCGCCTGCTGCCGCGGTTGCAAGACATAGGGCAGCGCAATGGCCGGGTCCAGCGTTTGCGTATGCACGCTGCCGGGCACGAACTGGTGCGCCAAGGCCAAGGCGCACACCACGGCTTCTACCACGCCGGCCGCCCCCAGGGTATGGCCGGTAAAGCCTTTGGTAGAGCTGCATGGCACCGCCTTGCCCGATGGGCCAAATACCGCCTGCACCGCCATGCCTTCGGCGGCATCATTGGCGGGCGTAGCCGTGCCGTGCAGATTGATGTAGCCCACGTCGTGCGCCGCAACGTCCGCCATGCGCAAGGCGGCCTGCATGGCCGCGCGGGCGCCCGCCCCTTCGGGGTGCGGAGCCGACATATGGTAGGCATCGCTGCTTTCGCCGTAGCCGCGCAGCACGATGCCGCCTGCCGCCCGCGATGGCGCATCTGCCGGCACACGTTCCAGCAGGGCAAACGCCGCCGCTTCGCCGATGGAAAGCCCGTTGCGCTGCGCGTCAAACGGCCGGCAAGGCGCTTCAGACATCAGCCCCAGCGAGCGAAAACCGTACAGGGTCGTCAGGCACAGGCTATCCACGCCGCCTACCACCACGGCATCGGCCAGGCCCGCTTGCAGCAGGCGCGCGGCGCTGGCAAACACTTTGGCGGATGAGGAGCAGGCCGTGGATACCGCCCAGGCCGGCCCTTGCAGCCCCAGTGCCTGGCGCACAAAGTCGGCCACGGAAAAAGTGTTGTGCGTTTCGGCGTAATGAAAGTCCGCGGGCAATGCGCCCGTTTGCGCGTCACGCTGGCGGTAGGCCAGCTCGGTAGAGTAGATGCCCGCCGTGCTGGTGCCCACAATGGCGGCTACGCGGTCTGCGCCGTAGCGGCGCACGGCGTCTGCCACGGCTTGCGCAAAGCCGTCTGCCTGCAAGCCTTGCCAGGCCAGCCGGTTGTTGCGGCAGTCAAAACGCTGCCAGGCGGCGGGCAAGGCTTCATCCAGCCCCGCCACGCTGCCGGTGTAGGTGGCAAAGTCCACGGTATCAAAGGTGCAGGGTGCCAGTGCGCTGCGCATGTGCAGCAGGTCGTCCAGCAAGGCCTGCGTGCCCTGCCCCGAGCAGGTGGTGGCCGTGTAATGGCGCAAGAGTAAAGGTTTCATGGCGTGGTGTTTTCCATCGGCGAATCAGGGGTATGCGCTGCGGGGGCGGCTGCCAGATCGGGCAGCGCCTGCCGCAGCGTAACGGCCTGCAAGTTGCGTGCGCGCAAAGTGCGCAGCAATGCGGGCAATACGGCCAGCACCAGCGGCTCGCCTTGCTCCGTGCGCGCGGCGTTGCCAT
>CAYUAF010000050.1:0-8341 GCA_964442555.1 uncultured Allobrachymonas sp. | reverse complement strand
GGCAATACGGCCAGCACCAGCGGCTCGCCTTGCTCCGTGCGCGCGGCGTTGCCATCGTGCAGCAGCAGAATATCGCCCGCTGCCAGTTGGCGCAGCAGGCGTTGCAACACGGTTGGCGCATGGCGGCAACGGGTGTCGAAGCCGCGGCGCGTCCACATCACCAAATGCAGGCCGGTACGCGCCAGCACCCAGTCCAGCAGCGGGTTGCGAAAACCCGCCGTGGGCCGGAAAAAACGGGGCCAGCGGCCTGTGGCGGCGTGCACGGCCTGTTGCAGTTGCGCAATGTCTTGCTGCATGCGCGCCCGCCCCCACAAGGCAAACAGCGAAGAGTGCGCATGACCGTGGTTTTCTACCGTGTGGCCGCGCGCCACGATTTCGCGCAGCAAATCGGGGTATTGGCGCACGGCTGCGCCAATGCAAAAGAAGCTGGCCTTGGCCTGGTACTGATCCAGCAGGTCGAGCACTTGCGGCGTGACTTGCGGGTCTGGCCCGTCATCAAACGTGAGCGCCACCCAGCCCTGCGCCGCAGAAGCGGCCGGCAGGCGCGTAACCGCCTTGCCCAACGCCGACGAACGGGGAAAAAACACCCAGGCCACCACCAATGCATGGTTGAGCGCCACCGCCGCCAAGCACCACGGCCACAGGGCAGGCCGCCACAGCCACACCAACGCCATCAAAGCGTGCAAAGCCAGCGTGCACCACACCAGCGGCACCGGCTGCCAACGCCTGGGCTGCGGGGCTTGCCGGGCATGTTCCGCAGACGGCAAGCCCTGCCCGCCCTGCGCAAAAGCTGCCTGATTGGGGGATGCCCCTTGAAGCACGCTGTGAGACGCACCATAAGACGCATCAGACGTACTGTGCGATGCGCCATGGGAAGCATAGCTGGTCGCGCTATGAGCCACATGGGAGCTTGCATGAGGGTGTGCAGGGGGCGTGCGCATTTCAATCCTTTGCATCGTCATGCCTGGCCCCGCCCGCAGCCATGGCTGCCAGCACCAGAGCCAGGATGGCGCCGGGCGCCACCGTGCGACCAATGGCGTTGAGCACCGGAAACTGCGAGAACGCCAGCACGCCAAAGCCGCATACGGTTGTGAGATTGGCAAAGAGCAGCGAGGTGAGCGTGAGCGTTTGCGTCTCGTCCCCCAAATCGTGTCGATCAAAAAACAGGGTGTAGTTCGACCCCACGGCAATTACCAACAGCAGCCCGATGAAGTGCATCAGCGTCAGCTGCTGCCCGGCCAGCAACAGGCCGGCCACGACGACCAGTTCGGCCACCGCCAGCGGGAACAGCACCCGCAGCACCCGTTTGATGCTGCGCAACGCGCCAAACAGCAGCAGCAAAATCGCCAACAGACCCACCAGCGCCATGTACAGCGCACGCTGAAAATAGCGTGCGTACAGCTCGGCTGTTTCCTGCCCGATGTCAATGAACAGCACATCGCTGCCGCCCGGCTGGGCCAGGCCGCTTGCCAGCAGCGCCTGCCGCACGGCGGCACCATTCACGCTTTGCGGGTTACCATCCACATCTTGCAGGCCGCGCACTGGCAGCAAGGCTGCCACGCCGCCAGCATGCGGCTGCAACATGGCATCTACCGCCAAAGCCATGGCCGTGCCTTGCAGCGATGGCCGCTGCAACAGCGGCCCGGTGCGCGCCTGCTCCACATCCTGAACAAAAGGCTGCAAGCGCTCGGCCTCTACCGGCAGCCCTTGCACGGCCTGTTGCAGACGCTGTTGCAGCACATCACGCGCCGGCAACGCCTGCTGGCGGCTGCGCTGCGTGGCGTCGCTGGGCAAAAAGCGCGTGGGCGTTTCAAACCCCGCTATCACGCCCGCCTGGCCGAGTTGCTGCAAAACCGCCGCCGCCTGCTCCGCCTTGTGCAGGGCGGCTTGCGTATCCGGCGCGGTAATGACGACCAGCGCCGTCGTATCCGGGTTGCCCAAATCGCGGCGCAAAGAAGCGTCCAGCGCCTGCGCTTCTGGCGAAGCGGGGTTCAAAGCCGCCAGGCTCTTGTTCCAGATTTGCCCCTTGTGCCCTGCGTGATAGCCGATCGTTGCGCATGCCAGCAACAGCAAAATCCAAATGGCAGCTCTGTACCGTTGCAGGTGCTTAAGCCCCTGCGCCAACAACATGCCTTTGCGGTGCACATGGCTCCAGTCCACTGGCCGCACGGGCATGCACGGCAGCACAAAGCGGGTGACCGATGCGGCAACCGTCAGCCCGACGATGGAATACACCCCCAATTGCGACAGCCCGGAAAAACCGGCAAAGATCAAAGCCGACACACCGCACACCGACGTCAGCAGCCCCAGCCGCACCGTGGGCCAGAAGCGGCGGCTCCATGCATCTGACGACATGCCGCCGTTGGCTCCTGCCCGCGCGGATTGAACGAAGTAGTAAATGCTGTAGTCGATGGCCTCGCCAATCAGCGTGGTGCCAAAGCCCAGGGTAACGCCGTGCACCACGCCAAACAGGAGGCTGACTGCCGCCATGCCCGCCAGCACGCCCGAAAGCACAGGCAGCATGCTCACGCCCACTTTGAGGGGCGAACGATACACCCACAGCAACAGCAGCACCACAACCACGAAGCCGGCCACAGACAGGCGCGATGCCTCGCTGCGAATGGTGTTGCTGGCCTCTACGGCAAACACCGGCGCGCCCGACACCAGCAGCCGCACGTCCTGGAGCTGCGGCTGCTCGGCCTGCACCTGGCGGAAGGCCTGCTGCAAGGCGTCCAGCGTTTGCGCCTGGGCATCGGTATCCGCGCCGGATGCGCGGGTTTGCGCCATCAGCAAGGCGCGTTGCCCATTGGGCGAGACCCACACTTCGCCATCGGCTGGGCGCTCGCTGGCGGCCATTTCGTTCACCAGCGCCAACACTTCGCCCGTGGGATCGCGCGGAAAGATTTGCTTGAGCCACATGCCCGCGGGCGAAGCCAATGCTTGCACCGATTGGGCAATGGAGCGCCGCAGCCCCGCTACGCTGAAATGATCCGCATCGACCGAAGGGCTTAGCAGATAGCGGTGCTGAAAAACAAAAGCGCGATCGCGCTCGAATGCTTCGGATGCGCCGTTGGCCACCACGGCAAAGCGTTGCGTGCCCCGCATTTTTTCGGCCAGCCGTTGCGAGGCTTGCGCGCGCTGCTCGGCCGTGCCGCCTTCCAGCCCCAGCAGCAGCATGCGCGAGAGGCTGCCTTGCGTGATCTGGTCTACCAGCAGCTGTTGCTGCTTGCTGGGGTTTTGCGGCAAAAAGGCGCTCATGTCCGTGGTAAAGCTGCTGCGGGCGATGATGCCCGCCGCCGCCAGCAGGCCCAACGCCCACAGCAGCACCGCCTTGTTACGCCATGCCCATGCCAATGCCATTGCTTCCCTTTGCATTCAACCGGTTTGCGACCTGCCCTGTTACTTGCTCTGGGCCGATGCCTGCTGCTGCATCAACGGTTCCACCACCATGACGGAGCGGTCGCCATCCGCCTGCACATACTCAATGGTTTTGAGTTGGTTCTGGTCGCCCGTGGCGATGATTTTGCTGACCATGCCGCGCGCCTTCTGATCTTTGGGCGCCAGCATCAGCGTCCATTTGCTGGCCTTGCCTTCGAGCCGGTAGTCGTAATTGCGCTCCAGCACCGCGGCATCGCCTTTGAGCAAGCCGGCAATGGCATCCACAAACACGGCGGCCTGCGGCTGCTTGCTCAGCAGCATGCGGTATTTGCGCCCGTCTTTTTCCATATACAGCCGGTCGCCATGGACTTGCATCAAATCGGAGGCGGGCTCCAGCGTTTTTTTCTCGAACAGATCAGGTGCCACGTAGCGCACTTCGCCGCTGGAGCGCAGGGGCTTGTTCAGCACGGCCAGATAGCGCGTTTCTACAAACTTGCCGTGGCGCTCTTTGTGCTTGCCCAGGTTTTGCATCAGCGTTGCCATATCCAGCGCCCGGGCAAGCGGGGATACGACCAGCAGCGCCGCAGCGCACAGCCCCAGCGCGGTTGCGCGGCGCATGCCACTGCGTGCGGAATCGAACAACGAAAAAACAGACATGAATGACACCTACCTTGCTCCAAACAGGCTACTGCCGCTTGCTGGCCGCAGTTTGCCAAAAATCGAAAAAATTGAACCAGTTGTGCGGGTAGCGGCGGCACAGCCCCTCCAGCTCCTGTACAAAGGCTTGCTGGATTTGCCGCATGGCCTGCTCGCGCTCCGGCCGCGGGCAATCGCCCAAATGCCCCAGCACGCGGGCATACACCTGATAGCGGTTGCCGCGCACATAAGCCCCCGCCAAAAACACGACCGGGCAGCCCAGCATGGCGGCCAGGCGCACCGGCCCGGTGGGAAAGCGGGCTTGCCCGCCCAAAAAGTCGTATGTGGCCGTTTCATCGCCTTCTGCAAAACTGCGGTCGGCCAGCAGCCCCAGCCAGTGCCCTTGCGCGAGTTTTTCTTGCGCTTGCAGCATGGAGTCCACCCGATTCAAGGCAATGACGCGTGCAGGAGTCTGCGGGTTGATGGCGGCCAGAATCGCGTTGATTTTGTCGGCATTGTCGCCGTACATCAGCATATACACCGTTTGCCCGTTTTGCTCGCCTAGCGATTTGAGTACCTCGAAACTGCCAAAGTGCGCGCCCAAAATCACCACGCCCTGCCTGTGCTGCAAGGCTTGCTCAAGGGCGGTGCGGTCTTCGCCTTCCAGCCGGATATCCAACTGTTCGTACTGCCCGCCCAGCAAAAAAAACCCGGTCGTGAATCACGCTGGCAAAGGCAAAAAAATGGCGGTACAACTCGCCCCACCCGGCACGGCGCTGCCACAGCCGCTGGTAATAGGCTTGCAACGCCCCGCGTGCCTTGGGCGCAAACAGCAAAAAATACAAGGCTATGCCGCGCAGCAGCACGCGGCTGGCGCGGCGGCCACACAGCAGCGACAGCCACACCATGAAGCGCACCACGGGGCGCTGGCTGCGCTCTTTGCGCTGCGTCCATTCGGCGGCGGGGATGTGCGTGTGTTGCCTGGGCATAACCATGTATCGCCTTGGCTTTTACGGCCCGTTGCCTTCAGCCGCATCGCCTGCGGCTTGCAGCGTGCCGCTCATCACCACGTCTTGCCCGCGCAATACGCGCACAGTCCATGCCTGCTGCACCGCCGGGTTGGCAAGATGGGCAAGGTCGGCAGGCGCAGGCTTGGGTTCAACAACAAAGTCCAGCACATCGCCGGGGTGGCAGGTTCGCAGGAATTTGACCGAAGGCACTTGCCAACGCCCGCGCGCATGGGGCCACTGGCTGCGGCACACATCCAGGCTGTGTTGCAGCAAGACCGCGCCCGGCAACACCGGATGCCCCGGAAAATGCCCGTCACACGCCGGGTATTGAAGCGGCACCTGCCAGCGTTTGCGCACAGCTTGCGGCTGAGGGCCATCATGGCCGGGCACGCACGCACTGCGCTCAAGCGCAGTATCTGCTGCTGATGCCATGCCACCTTGTCCGCCTTGTTGCGCGGCCATGTGCTGTTCGTACACGGCCTGCAAGGCGGCTTGCGTCAATTTGCCCGTGGCGTTGCGCGGCAGTTGCTCCAGCAAAATCAGGGGGCGGGGCAAAAACACGGCATCGATATGCTGCCGCAGCATGTGCATCAACTCGTCTGCCTGCACACCCGGCGCACAGGCGACCAGGCACAGGCGCTGCACGCCGCCTGGCTGCTCGCCCAAACCCTTTCCTTCTGTGGGCACATGCGCTTGGGGCAGAAAAAACGCGCCGTCTTGCACGACGGCAATACGCGCCAAAACGCTGTTCAAATACGCCAGCGATGAACGCTTGCCCGCGATATTGACCATGTCGGCAGCACGCCCGTGCAAGATAAAGCGCCGCGCATCCACCCGCTCTATCTTGTCGGACAAGGGGATGCGCCCCTCCACATGGCCGCCGCCGGCCACCACGGTGTCGCCTTCCGCCTCCAGCACAACACCGGGAAACAGGGTCCACTCTTGACCCCGCACAGGCTGGCGCACGGCGATCTGGCCGGTTTCGGTACTGCCGTAAATTTCAGAAAGCGGGGCCTGCAAAACAGCTTCTGCCTTTTGCGCCAGTTCAAGCGGCAGAGGCGCTGTCGCACACAAAATGCGCTCTACCCCGGCAAAAGCCACGCCAGCGTCTGCCAGCACTTTCAAGTGCACAGGCGTTGTGACCAGCATGCGCGGCTGCGGTGCAGCCGCCAAAGCATCGGCCACATCGGCGGGGTAGAAGGGCCGACCGCTCCACACGCTGTTGCCGGTTACCAGCGCCTGCAAAATCACGGATTCAAACCCGTACATATGCTGCGACGGCACTGTGCCCACCAAGCACCACGGTGCGGCATCCACACCCGGCTGCGCAAAATCCGGCAGGCTCAGCAACTGCGCCTCGGCCCGCACATTGCAGCACAGCTTGCCCCAGGTTTTGGCGTGCCCCACAGGCGCGCCGGTCGAGCCCGATGTAAACACCCGCGCCACTACCTGCTCTGCCGGGATGCAGGGGATTTTTTCATCATCCACGCACGCATCCTGCACACAAGCAGATGCTTCGTGCAAACACGCGCCCACATGTAAGCACGGTATCCGGCTATCGGCAGGCAGGTCTGGCACAGCGCCATCATGCACACACACCAGATCGGGAAACTGCTCCAGCAATTGCGCCCACACGGCAGGCGTCAGCGAAGAAGGCTGCAAGCTGACCCGGCCACTAAGCAAACAAGCTCCAAAGCCCAGCAAAAAGTGATAACGGTCTTCGCAGATATTGACGATATGGAAACCAGCCGCAGGCAAGCTGGCCAGCAAACGGCGCACATCGCGTAGCCATTGCCGCACTGTTACAGACCCGCGCGGCGTGTGCGCCAGCACGGATTGCAAGCCGGCGTGCCCGCAAACAGGCGCTTGTCCGCCAGCGGCCTGAGCGTTTGCCTTGGATGCCATTACCTGCCTCCCGCAGACGATGCCGATTCAGACCTTGGCTGCGCCCCCGCGCCCTGCCCTTGAAACAGTTGCGCGAAAAACGCGGGCCAATTCACCTTGCGCACGGTTTGAAGCGTAGCCAACAGGCTGTTGCGATCGGCCTTGGGCAAGAACAAACGCCTGCCCAAAATCACCTCTGCCATAAAGAACGCGGCAAGCAACACTGGCAAAACGCCCATCGAAAAAGAAGCCCACACCTGCGCGGAAGCCGCCACAAACAACACGGCAGAGACCAACCACAAGGCAGCAATCCACAGCGCCCATGCCCAGGTTACGCCCCGCGTGTAACGCCATACGGCAGGCGTCATCACCGGGTGCGACAGCACCGCCACGGCCGAGCACAAAGGCACTTTGCCCGGCAGCAAAGAGCGTGCAAACACGGCCACCACCAGCCACAGCATGACTGCTTCTTGCAAAAAATAAAACAGGCGCACGCGCTGCGGACTGAGCATGAAAACAGATTGCATATGCACCAAACCCACCACCAGCAAAACGCCCGCCGCCAGCAGAGCGCCCTGCATCAGCCGCCGCAATGGCTGCGACTGCACGCGCCCCAGCAAAAATACGCCCAACCAATAGCCCAGCGGCACGATAAAAGGCAGCAGCGTCCACCACCGTGGTTCGCGCTGTATGCAGCACCAAAAAACAACCGCAATATAGGCCACCCCGCCCAGCTCGCGTGCCCAAGCGGCAGCCTTGTGCCACCCGGCCTGCTGCGCATGTGCGCGGCCTGCGGCATGGTTTGCTGCCGCGCCAGTCACGGGAACCGCCGCAGTCATGCCCGCACGCTGCTGCGCGCCGTGCGCTTGATGACTCATCTGCTGCGTCAAAACTTCAGCCTCTCGCACAGACGATATGCCGGCGATTTAAGCGCCTTGCCGGTTTGCCACAATGTATTGCGCCAACGCCCGCAAAGAGCCGAACACCTTGGCGTTGTCGGCATCGCCCGCCTTGATTTGCGTGCCGTATTTGCGCGACACCACCAGGGCAATCTCCAGAATATCGATCGAATCCAGCCCCAGGCCATCGCGATACAGCGGCGCATCCGGATCAATGCTGGCCGGCGCCATCTCCAGATTGACGGCGGACACCACCAACTCTGCCAACTCTGGCAACAGGGCTTGTACTTCGGCTGTGGATTGGGTCATTGTGTTTTCTTCCTGAACTCAAATCTCAAGTGGGGCGTTTTTAACAGCAACCTTGTTTACTACACAAACCACGGCTGCCCGCCCTTTGCGTTTTTTCTCATCATGCATTCCGCACAGGCATGCAGCTTGCTGCCTAAAGCGGGGTATATGGCATCAAGCACGAGCGCACGTTCTGTTGCCGGCTTTGTGTTGCCTCCAGCCACCCTGCCTTGCCCTGTAACGGAT
>CAYUAF010000049.1:0-11702 GCA_964442555.1 uncultured Allobrachymonas sp. | reverse complement strand
CCCAGCAGGCCGCCGTGAAAGCTCATGCCGCCTTCCCACACCTTGAAAATATCCAGCGGGTGCGAGAGGTACCACAAGGGCTTGTAAAACAGCACATAGCCCAGCCGCCCGCCGAGGATGACGCCCAGAATGCCCGCCAGCAGCAAATCTTCGATATCGCTTGCCCGCCAGATGCCTTGTTCCACCAGGCGGGCATAGGGTTGCTGGCGCAGGCGCAAGCGCCCCAGCACGACAAAGAGCACAAAGGCGGCCAAGTAGCTCAGGCCGTACCAGTGCACGGCCAAAGGCCCCAGGCGGATGGCAACGGGGTCAAATTCCGGGTGAATCAACATCTTGGGCAGGTGTCTTTCTCAAAAAACCAGTTCTTGCACGCCGCTGTCGGTGCCTAGCAGGCAGACATGGGCTTTTTGGTGGGCAAACACGCCTACGGTGACAATGCCCGGCCATTGGTTGACGGTGCTTTCAAACGCAAGCGGGTCGGTAATTTGCAAGCCGTGCACATCCAGAATGTGCTGGCCGTTGTCGGTCAGCAAGGGGGTGCCGTCGGCTTGCAGGCGCAATCGGGCTTGGCCGCCCAGCTGCGCAAACTGGCGCGTGATGCGGGCGGTAGCCATGGGGATGATCTCGACCGGTAGCGGAAAGCGCCCCAGCACCTCTACCCGCTTGCTTTGATCGGCAATGCAGATGAAGCGGCGGCTTTGGGCGGCCACGATTTTTTCGCGCGTAAGCGCTGCGCCGCCGCCTTTGATCATGTAGCCTTGGCCGTCGATTTCATCTGCGCCGTCGATGTATACGTCCAGCGTGTCCACGGCATCGGCCTCGAACACCGCAATGCCCAGCGCGCGCAGGCGCTCGGTGGAGGCGTTGGAGCTGCTGACCGCGCCGCGAATGGCGGTTGAGAGGCTGGCGAGCGCATCGATGAATTTATTGACGGTGGAGCCTGTGCCTACGCCGATGATGCTGCCGGGCGTCACGTAGCGCAGGGCGGCTGCGGCGACTTGGGTTTTGAGTTCGTCTTGTGTCATGCCAAAGAAAAGATGCAAAAGGATGCGTGCGTGGCGGATGTGCGCGTGACGGGCTGTGCCTGGTTACGGGCGGTCATGACGAACGTTCGTCACGAGCGGTAATCGGCGTTGATGGTCACGTAATCGTGGCTCAGGTCGCAGGTCCACACGGTGTCGCTGGCACTGCCGCGACCCAGGTTCACGCGCACGGTGATTTCGCTTTGCCGCATCACGCGCTGGCCGTCTTCTTCGCGGTAGGCGGGGTTGCGGCCACCGCGGGTGACAACGTGCACATCATCCAGATACAGCTCGATTTTGGTCTGATCCAGATCGGCAATGCCTGCATAGCCAACCGCCGCGAGAATGCGGCCCAGATTGGGGTCGCTGGCGAAAAAGGCGGTTTTTACCAGCGGCGAATGGGCAATGGCATAGGCCGCCTGGCGGCATTCTTCGGCGGTTTGGCCGCCCTGAATCTGGATGGTGATGAATTTGGTGGCTCCTTCGCCGTCGCGCACAATGGCTTGCGCCAATTGCTGTGCCGCTGCCAGCAGGGCAGCTTTGAGCGCCTGCCCTTCGGCCGATTGCAGCGAGGTAATGGGCGCGTGGTCAGCCTTGTTGGTGGCGATGACGATGAAGGAATCGTTGGTCGATGTATCGCCATCAATGCTGATGCGGTTGAATGAGGCATCGGCCAGTTCTTGCGCCAGCTGCTGCATCAGGGCTGGCGCCACGCAGGCATCGGTCGCCAAAAAGCCCAGCATGGTCGCCATATTGGGGCGAATCATGCCCGCGCCTTTGCTGATGCCGGTAATGGTGATGGTGGCGCCGCCCACTTGCGCCTGGGTGCTGAAGGCTTTGGGCACGGTGTCAGTCGTCATGATGCCTTCGGCCGCGCGCAGCCAGTGGCGGGGCTGGGCATCGGCCACGGCGGCGGGCAGGCCGGCCTCCAGCCGCTCAATGGGCAAAGGCTCCATGATCACGCCGGTTGAAAACGGCAGCACCTGCTCGGGCTGTATGCCCAGGTGCGCAGCCAGCGCGCGGCAGGTTTGGCGGGTGTGCGCCAGGCCGGTTTCGCCTGTGCCCGCGTTGGCATTGCCGGTGTTGATGACCAGGGCGCGTATGTCTGTGCCTTGGGCGGCTTGCTGCTGCAAATGTTCGCGGCATACTTGCACGGGCGCGGCGCAGTAGCGGTTTTGCGTAAACACGCCGCCTACGCTGGCGCCTGCGTCGAGCAGGAAAACGGTCAGGTCTTTGCGGCCCGCTTTGCGAATGCCCGCTTCAGTTACGCCGATGCGCAGGCCGTTGATGGGATGCAGGCTCTCGGCTTGCGGGGCGGAAAGGTTGACGGGCATGGCGTTCTCCTCGCTCAAGGCGGCTGGTTGAATCGGGCAATGGAAGGGGCAAGCGGGGCGCATGCGCAAGCAGGCCAAGGCGGCTGCCGGGCGCAGCCGGCAAGGCCGGCGCTGCTTGCCGCTTAGCTCAGCTTGCCGTGGCAGTGCTTGTATTTTTCGCCGCTGCCGCAAGGGCAGGGGTCGTTGCGGCTGACGCCGACAAACAGTGACGGATCCAGCGCTTTGCCATCGGCGCCGGCCACGGTTTGTTCCACCTCGCCCGTTTCGGTGGGGGCGGTGTAGGTGATGTTGATAAAGCCGTCGGCTTTTTCTTCAAAGGCGTTGGCGGCTTCGTCCAGCTGTTCGGGCGATTCGATGCGCACGTTCATCAAGGTGTGGGTTACGTCGTTTTTCACGGCGTCCAGCATCTGGCCGAACAGTTCGAAGGCTTCGCGTTTGTACTCTTCCTTGGGCTGGCGCTGGGCGTAGCTGCGCAGGTGAATGCCTTGGCGCAGGTAGTCGAGCGCGCTCAGGTGTTCGCGCCAATGGGTATCGAGGCTTTGCAGGAGCACGGCACGCTCAAAGTACAGGAAGTGCTGCGGATCCACCAAATCCATTTTGGCTTTGAAGGCGGCATGGGCTGCTTCCAGCACTTTTTGCAGCACGTCGTCGTCACTGACGTGCTCGGATTGCTCCAGCATGCCGCGCAGATTGACGGAAACGCCCCAGTCGTCTGCCAGCACTTGTTCCAGCCCGGGCAGGTTCCATTGTTCTTCCAGGCTGCCGGGCGGCACATAGGCGTGTACCAGGTCGGTAAAGCTGCTTTGGCGCATGCCGTCGATCTGGTCTTGCAGGCCGACGGAATCCAGAATTTCGTTGCGCTGCTGGTAGATGACTTTGCGCTGTTCGTTGGCGACGTTGTCAAACTCCAGCAGTTGCTTGCGGATGTCGAAGTTGCGGGCTTCTACCTTGCGTTGCGCGCCTTCGATGCTGCGGGTGACCATGCCGGCCTCGATGGCCTCGCCCTCGGGCATTTTGAGGCGATCCATCACGGCGCGCACGCGGTCGCCGGCGAAGATGCGCATCAGCGGGTCTTCGAGCGAGAGGTAAAAGCGCGAAGAGCCAGGGTCGCCCTGACGGCCGGCGCGGCCGCGCAGCTGGTTGTCGATGCGGCGGCTCTCGTGACGCTCGGTGGCGATGATGCGCAGGCCGCCCAGCGCCTTGACCTGCTCGTGCAGGCTCTGCCACTCGTCGCGCAGCTTCTGGATGAGCGCCTGTTTCTCCTGGGCGGGCAGCGACTCGTCCGCCTCGATGAGCTGGATCTGCTTCTCGACGTTGCCGCCCAGCACGATGTCGGTGCCGCGGCCGGCCATGTTGGTCGCGATCGTGATCATCTTCGGGCGGCCCGCCTGCGCGATGATCTCCGCTTCCTTGGCGTGCTGCTTGGCGTTGAGCACCTGGTGTGGCAGCTTGGCCTGTTGCAGCAGGCGGGAGATGATTTCAGAGTTTTCGATCGACGTGGTGCCTACCAGCACGGGCTGGCCGCGCTCGTGGCATTCGCGAATGTCTTGCAGGGCAGCCTGGTATTTTTCGGGCGTGGTTTTGTATACGCGGTCCAGCTGGTCGTCGCGGCGGCTGGGGCGGTTGGGCGGGATGACCACGGTTTCCAGCGCGTAGATTTCCTGAAATTCGTAGGCTTCGGTGTCGGCCGTGCCCGTCATGCCCGAGAGCTTTTTGTACAGGCGGAAGTAGTTTTGGAAGGTGATGGTGGCCATCGTCTGGTTTTCGGCCTGGATGGGCACGCCTTCTTTCGCCTCCACGGCCTGGTGCAAACCGTCGCTCCAGCGGCGGCCAGCCATGAGGCGACCGGTAAATTCGTCCACGATGACGATTTCTGGCCCTTTTTCGCCTTCTTGCACCACGTAGTGCTGGTCGCGGTGGTACAGGTTGTGCGCACGCAAAGCCGCGTACAGATGGTGCATGAGCGCGATATTGGCCGGGTCGTACAGCGAGCTGCCTTCGGGCAGCAGGCCGGCTTTTTGCAGCAGCGCCTCGGCGTGCTCGTGGCCTTGCTCGGTCAGGTATACCTGATGGGCTTTTTCGTCCACGGTAAAGTCGCCGGGCTTGATCACGCCTTCGCCGGTGACGGGGTTTTCTTCCCCTTCCTGGCGGGTGAGGGCCGGCGCGATCTGGTTCATGGACACGTACAGATCGCTTTGGTCTTCTGCCTGGCCGCTGATGATGAGGGGCGTGCGCGCTTCGTCGATGAGGATGGAGTCCACCTCGTCCACAATGGCGTAGTTGAGCGGGCGTTGTACACGCTCGACGGAGTCGTACACCATGTTGTCGCGCAGGTAGTCAAACCCGTATTCGTTGTTGGTGCCGTAAGTGATGTCGGCGTTGTAGGCGGCTTGCTTCTGCTCGCGCCCCATGCTGGGCAGATTGACGCCTACGGTCAGCCCCAGAAAGTTGTACAGGCGGCCCATGGTTTGGGCGTCGCGGTTGGCCAGATAGTCATTGACGGTGACGACGTGCACGCCTTCGCCTGGCAAGGCGTTGAGGTAAACCGCCAGCGTGGCGGTAAGCGTTTTGCCCTCGCCCGTGCGCATTTCGGCAATCTTGCCTTCGTGCAGGGCTTGGGCGCCAATCATCTGCACATCGAAGTGGCGCATGCCCATGACGCGCTTGCTGGCCTCGCGCACCAGCGCAAAAGCTTCGGGCAGCAGGCTATCCAAGGTAGCGCCTTCGGCCAGCCGCTTGCGGAAAGCTTCGGTCTTGGCCGGAAAGTCGGCATCCGTTAATTGCTCGAACTCCTTCTCCAGACTGTTGATGCGGGCAACGGTCTTGCGATAACGGGACAGCAGCCGGTCATTGCGGCTGCCGAAAATTTTTGTCAGAAATGAGGCCATGCATTTCCCGCCTGTTGCAAAGGCTTAGCGCCCGTGCAGGTGCGGTCCGGTAGAGGAATAAAACAATAGGAAGCCCGAAGCGTGCGCGGCAGTAATAACAAAGCAGTCAAAGGCCGCTTGAAGGTCGCATGCGCAGCAGCAGAACAACCGTGCTTGCCAATGCGCACCATGCTGAAAATATGCCCATGAAGCGCTTTTGCAAGCGTAGCGGCACATTTTAACTGCTACATCTCTCACAGCCGTTGTAGAGGCGCATGGGCAGGCCGGTCTGCCGGTAGGCGCCCAAGAAAAACGCGCAAGGTGGGTATTAATTAACAGTGGCGCAGAAGTGGGTGCGGTAACAGGGCATGCATAGGTAGAAAGAAATAGGCAGCAAGGCAGGGGCGCGCATCGGCCACACGCCGTTGTGCCCAGTGTGCCATGCGATTACGGCAGAGCACGGTGCATTGTTGTGGCTCAGGCGCACAAACGGCGTGGCATGGCACGATCAAAGAAAAAATGCTGAAAAAAGCGATGTCACAGCGGCAGGTGTTTTCCGCGCATCGTGCGTAGGCGTCGGTGAGGCGCATCTGCTTTTTGACGATACCTTGAACGATGTGCCCAAGTGTGCTTCGCGCGGGCGGAAATAGAGCGCCATGCGCCGCATGAGGCGGGGCGTGGGCGCGGGCAACGCAAAGCTTGTTCCCCTCGCGCATAATGGCTGGCATGCAGCGTCGCCACCATCCCATCTCCTTGGAACAAGCCGTTGAAGAAGCGCCCGTGCTCAGCCAGCTGATGCAGAAAACACGGCTTTCGCAACAGTGCGCGCAAAGCATTGCCGACCTGGTGCCCGCGCCGCTGCAAACACGACTGGCTTACGGGCAGATTGAGCAGGGGGAATGGTGCATTCTGGTGCAGGGCAACGCCGTGGCCGCCAAAGTGCGGCAGTTGCTACCCTTGTGGCTGAACCGCTTGCAGCAGCAAGGGCTGGCGGTGCAAAAAATCCGCTTGCGTGTGCAAGGCGCGCCCGCATCGCACTATTTTTGACTAGTTTTTTCGAGTGGTAGCAGGCTGATGCTGCCAGTAGCGGCGGTTTTGCTCGCGCTCGCAATGTAATTGGTTGTTGATGGAGTACCACCACGCTGCGCCGCAGCTTTCGCTGAGGACGGTGGTGACGCGCCGCTCTTGCAGCCGTTGCAGCACGGTGGGGTGCGGGTGGCGGTAGCGGTTGAGGTAGCCCTGCTGAATCACGGCCCAGCGCGGTTGCACCGCGTCCAGCCAGGCGGTGCCGGTAGATGTTTTGCTGCCGTGGTGCCCTACCAGCAAGATGTCTGCCTGCAAAGTGGCGGGGGCAGCCTGCTGCCTGGCGATGATGGCGTTTTCTTGCGCCGTGCCCACATCCCCCGCCAGCAGGGCGCTGCGTTGCCCGTTGCTGATGTGCAGCACGCAGCTGACGGCGTTGCTGGCAAGTTGCGGGTTGGCTTGCTCGTGCTCTGAAGGGTGCAGGATGGCAAAGCTCACGCCATCCCACTGCCAAGCCTGCCCGGCCGTGCAGGGCATAACGGGGCGTATCTGCTGCAAGGGATGGTCGGCGCTGATGGAGCCTAGCAGTTGCATATGCGGCCGCGCGGCCAGCAGGGCTGCTGCGCCGCCGATGTGGTCTGTGTCTTGATGGCTTAGCAGCAGCCAGTCGGGCTGCTCGCCTAGCGCATCCAGCAAGGGCACAAGCACACGTTCGCCCGCATTGCTGGTGGCGCTGTATTGCGGGCCGGTGTCAAACAGCAGGCTGTGCGTGCGGGTGCGCACGAGGATGGCGCTGCCTTGGCCTACATCGGCTGCCAGCAGCTCGAACTGCCCTTGCGCCGGGCGCGGCGCTTGCCACAACAGCACGGGCAGCAGGCCCAGCGCGGCAGCCAGGCGCCAAGCCACAGGCAGGCGCTGCATGGCGACCCAACCGCAGGCAACGCCCAGCGCGCCCGCCCACCACGGCGCAATGGCCGCCTGGTAGCTGGCCCAAGGCAGGGCGGCCAGATGGTGCAGGCCAAGCATCAAGCCTTGCAGCAGCCAGGCCGCCAACTGCCACAAGACAGGCCAGGCCACGCCCGCTAGCGCAAGAGGCGTGACGATAAAAGTCATCAAAGGCACGGCCAGCGCATTGGCCACAAAACCCACGACAGAAACCTGCCCGAACAGCAACAGCGTTAAAGGCGCCAGCACCAGCGTGATGGTGAGTTGCGTATGGGCAAAAGTGCGTATGCCTGCCCGCAATTTTTGGTGCCACAAGGTCGCGGCAGGCGGTGGGCGGTTGCCGCTGCCAAACAGCACCGCTACCGCCACAAAGCTGAGCCAAAAGCCCGGTTGCAGCAAGGCCCAGGGGTCTAGCAGCAGCACGGCTGCTGCGGCGCTTGCCAGTGTGCTTGGCCACGGCCACGCCAGCCCGCGCGAGCGCAACAGGGCCATGCACAGCAGCATGAGGCAGGTGCGCTGCGCAGGCACGCCCCAGCCGCTGAACCAGGCATATGCCGCCGCCAGCGCCACACCGCCCCACCATGCGGCTGCATGTGCGGGCAGCCACAGGCAAGGGGTCGCCCAGCCCATGCGGGCGCTTTGTCGCCATAACGTTTGAATGAGCATGCCGGCCAGCCAGGCAAACAGCGTAATGTGCAGGCCCGAAATACTCAGCAAATGCGACACGCCAGTGGTGCGGAACACCGCCCAGTCCGGCTGGTTGATGGCGCGCTGGTCCCCCATCAGCAAGGCGGCGACGATGCCTGCCGCGCTTTCTGCCAAGGGCGTGGCAGGCGCAGAGTGTGGGGCGCCTGCCTCTTGCGGCCGTGCGGCTGGGGCGGGGCGATTTGCTGATGGCAGCAGCGTGCGGTACACGGCCTCGCGCACATGCAGGCGGGCGCGGTCGCGCCACACGCGCACATCCAGCGGGTGCGCCTGGCCGGTTTTTTCGGGCGCGGCGTGTGGGGTGGCGGCACGCACATAGCCGGTTGCGCCCAGCCCTTGTTCCCACAGCCAGCGTTCGTAATCAAAACCAAACGGGTTGCGGCTGCCGTGCGGTTGCTTGAGCCGCACCGTTAGCCGCCAACGCTCGCCCGGCGCAACGCACACGGCGCAGCGTGCGGGCGCCGCGCTGGGTAATGCCGTAGCGTGGCCGGGCGGGCGGCTATCCGTTACGTGATTCGTTGCGTGATTTGTTACGGTTTGCGGCGTGTTGGCCGCATCGGCCCGGGGCATGTACCAAGCCAGGCTGATGCGCTTGGGCAGGGAGATGGCTTGCCCGTCGAGCGTGGCTTGCTCCACGGCAAAGGTAAAGCGCGCGCCGTCTGGCAGCCATTGCGGCAGGCCCGTAATATGGCCTTGCACCACGATGTCGCGCTGCTGCCAGTGCGCAGGCAAGATGCTGGCCGCATAGCGGCAGGCACGCCAGCCCGTACTGCCAAAGGCCAGCAAGGCAGCGCCCATCAGCAACACGCCTGTTGCCATGCGCTGGCGCAGCCTGCCTTGCGCGACACGCGCTTGGGCTGCCCTGCATATGCCTGATGCGCCCAGCATGCCCAGCGCGCCTGCGCCGCACAGCGCCATATAGGCCCATTGCGGCCACAACTGCGGCTGCATCAGCTGCACGCCCACCGCTGCCACCATGAGCAGGCATAGCCGGGTAATGGGCAGATACACGATAGGCATATCGGGCAAAGTGCGGTATGGACAGGAACGGGTGTGTGGCCAATCCCTTCCCCGCGTTTTGCGGGCGGGCATGGTGGTTTATTGCGCTGGCTGGGCGGAGCCGGTGCACGGCAGCAAGTGATTATTGGGCATTTCGCCATGTGCCTGACGAGCGCAGGGCGTAGCGCCGCACGGGCACGCTTGCGTAAGCATAAGCGCATAGACTATGCGCTTTGCCGTTCGTGCATGGCCCTGGCAGGGCGCGGGTGCGGGCGGCTTGCCTCATCCATCATCCAAGAAAAGGAGAAACCGCCATGTCTGACGTTTACGCCAAACTGCAAGCACTCAATATCACCCTGCCGCCGCTAGCTGCCCCTGCTGCGGCCTATGTGCCCTATGTGCAAACGGGCAAGCTGCTGTTTGTGAGCGGACATTTGGCCAAAAAAGACGGCAAGCCCTGGGTGGGCCAGCTGGGCAAAGACATGGATACGGCCACCGCCCAACAAGCCGCGCGCGCAGCCGCCATCGATTTGCTGGGCACGCTGCACGTGGCAACGGGCGGCGATTTGAACAAAATCGCGCGCATCGTCAAAGTGATGAGCCTGGTGAACTCTGCGCCCACCTATACCGAGCAGCACCTTGTGACCAACGGTTGCAGCGAGCTGCTGGGCGAAGTGTTCGGCCCCGAAAAAGGAGCGCATGCCCGCAGTGCCTTTGGCGTGGCGCAAATTCCGCTGGGCGCTTGCGTAGAAATCGAGCTGATTGCCGAATTGGCCTGATTGGGCCTGGTTGCACGCGCTTGGCTGAGGCTGGTAGCGCTTTCATCCATTTCACGCTATTGGCAGGTATCCGTTTACGTGTCTGCATTTGCGTCTGCGCCTGCTGCACTCTCACTGCCAGTAGCTTGCGCCCTAGATCAAGGGCGCAGGCGAAGGATGGATAGCGGTTAAGGCGGGTAGCAGCCAGTGCGGGCGGTAGACAAGTTCAGCCTGGTGTGGGCGGGTGTGTGCAAGGGGGCGTACAGATGCCCGCCGCGCCTACCGCTTAAGCGCCAGCAACAGCACGCCGGCTGTAATCAGCCCCAGGCCTAGCCATTCTTGCGTGTTGGGGCGCTCGCGCAAAAAGACAACGGCCAGCAGCGCCACCAGCACCAGGCTGAACTTGTCTACCGCCGCCACCTGCGACGCCTGCCCCAGTTGCAGCGCCTTGAAATACGCCAACCACGACGCCCCCGTAGCCACCCCCGACAAAACCAGAAACAGCCAGTTCTTGCCGCCAAAGCCGCGCACGTTTTGCCATTTGCCTGTGTACGTCAAAAAAGCCGCCAGCGCCACCACAATCACCAGCGTGCGAATCCACGTGGCAAAGTCCGAATCAATGCCTTGCAAGCCCGCTTTGGCAAAAATGGCCGTAAGCGCCGCGAAAAAAGCCGAAGCCAAAGCCCAATAAAGCCATGCGCCGGTGGGTGTTGCCATTGTGTTTTCTCCTTTGCCGTTGCGCCAGATGGAGTGTGGCGCGCATTGAGCGGGCCTTGGGCATTGCCTGTTGGCAGGCTCCGGCAGCATGATAACGAAGCGCGGCCGGGCAGGCGCAGCGCTTGCTAGCCGGCCAAATAGCCAGGGCAGGGTGGTTGCGATTGCTGTACGCTGGGGCTGTAGCGCCTGTGCCAGCGGGGCAGACTGGGAGGCAGGCTGGCGGGCAGCGGGGCGGCTAGTGGGGAGCCAAGCGGGATGCCCAGTGGGATGTTAAGTAGAGCGGGCTTTGTGTGCGCTGGGGTGCCGGATGGGGTGGCCTGTTTTTGCCAGACCGTTGGTGCCCCAAGCGCAGGGCTCGGGGGTGTTAAGCGCTGCCGTTGGCGGGCAGATCGTGCGCGGTGCCGCCCAGCACTTTTTCGCGCAGTGCGGCCAGTTGGTCGCGCACGCGCGCGGCTTGTTCAAATTCCAGGTTTTTGGCGTGTTCCAGCATGCTTTTTTCAAGCCGCTTGATTTCTTTGGCCAGGTCTTTTTCGCTCATGTCTTCGGCCCAGCCGCGTTGCAGCTCTTGCTGCTGGGCGGCGGCTTTGCTGGCTTTTTCGCTGTATACGCCATCGATCAGGTCGCGCACCTGTTTCACCACGCTGCGCGGGGTGATGCCGTGTTCGGCGTTAAAGGCCATTTGCTTGGCGCGGCGGCGTTCGGTTTCGTCCATGGCGCGGCGCATGCTGTCGGTGATGCGGTCGGCGTACAGGATGGCGCGGCCTTGCACATTGCGGGCGGCGCGGCCAATGGTTTGAATCAGGCTGCGTTCGCTGCGCAAAAAGCCTTCTTTGTCGGCATCCAGTATGGCAACGAGGGCGACTTCGGGAATGTCCAGTCCTTCGCGCAGCAGGTTGATGCCTACGAGCACGTCAAACGCGCCCAGGCGCAGGTCGCGGATGATTTCCACGCGCTCGACTGTGTCGATGTCGCTGTGCAGGTAGCGCACTTTCACGCCGTTTTCGGTCAGGTAGTCGGTGAGCTGTTCGGCCATGCGCTTGGTCAGCGTGGTGATGAGCACGCGGCTGCGCTGCTGCACGCAGTGGCGGATTTCTTGCAGCACGTCGTCTACCTGGCTGGTGGCGGGGCGCACGATCACTTCGGGGTCTACCAGGCCGGTGGGGCGCACGACTTGCTCAACGACCTGGCTGGCGTGCTCGTTTTCGTAATCGGCCGGCGTGGCCGATACGAAGATGACCTGGCGCATTTTTCGCTCGAATTCGGCGAATTTGAGGGGGCGGTTGTCCAGCGCGCTGGGCAGGCGAAAGCCGTAGTCCACCAGCGTTTGCTTGC
>CAYUAF010000048.1:0-11718 GCA_964442555.1 uncultured Allobrachymonas sp. | reverse complement strand
CGTGGAATTCATCGAAGACGACGAGCTGGTGGAAATCACGCCCAAATCCGTTCGCTTGCGCAAGCGCCACCTGAAAGAGCACGAACGCAAACGCGCCAGCCGCGAAAATACGTGATTGAATGAACCTACTGGATGCCGCATGAAACCCGATCCCATCTACCCGCATCAGTCAAAATATTCTGGCATTCGCTGGATGTTGGTTCTGGTTTCATTTCCGCTGCTTTATGCCGTCGGTTTGGTCTTGCCCGTATCTTTCGGCTGGGAAAATGGCCCGATAGAAAGGGCACAAAACGGGCTACTCTTTTTGGCCATTCTGATGTCGCTAGGAATGGCGCATACGCGGCGGAACCAAGGGGCGTTGTGGCTGGCCTTTGCCTTGATCTGGTTTGTGTTGCTGGGGCGCGAGCTGTCTTGGGGGGCTGTATGGGCTGAGCCCTTGTCCAGAACGCCGGAAGGCGAGCCTTTTTACAGTTCACGCGTGCTCTTCTACAGGCCTTATGTGCCCGCAATACTGGGAGTGGTATCAGGAACGATAGCGCTGTTGCTTTGGCGCTCGGGGCTGAAAAACCTGCTGCGTGAAGGGTGGCGCAAACGCAGCCAGTTTCCCTGGCTATCGGTATGTGCCATGTTGGTATATGGGGTGATGTCTTGGCTGATGGAACATCTGCCTTTGGAATGGCGGCCTTGGGCTTTACGAGAGCACGCCCAAGTTCTCGAGGAACTGTTCGAAACAATGGTTTATGGCTTTGCAGGCAGTGCACAGTGGCATGCTTTCAGGCATTGGCTGAAACCGGATTGAAACGAAGCCCCCTGTACTAGCCGAGCAAAGATGGGACCCATCTCGCGCATAGGCATACACATCGCTCGATGACAATACACGCTGTATGACAGAGCCTTGTAAAAACAATACGTTCAACGCGACAGACATTATCGTCCTGTCGCTTATCTTTTTTGGCTACGCCACTTTCAATAGCATTGCTGGGTATCTGCAATTGCAGCAAGCCGGTATGGCTGCACCGACAGATTTGGGCTTGGATGCCGCAAGAAGTTACAGCAGCATTGTGCTGGAGCTTGTGGAGCTGTTGGCGGCGTGGATCTATTTACGCTGGTAGCGGTTTGATTTCAAGGCGCTGGATTTTTCAGTGAACCGTTATACCTTGCCGTTGACGGTGCTGTTGATCGTATGCGCTGGTGCAGTGGCAGATGCATACCAATATCTGCACTGGTGGATTTGGCCACACCATTATCCCGAAGCGTCAGAGCTGGCGAGCAACAGTTTTTCGGCGGCATCGGATAGCCAGTTTGCGCACATTACGCCTTTGTTTGTGTTCTTTTCCTTGCTCAACGGGTTTTATGAAGAGCTGTTTTTCATGGGGTTGATTTTTGCGGTGCGGCCCAAGTTTGTACCCCGTGCCGCCGCGTTCAGCATCGGGGTGCGATTTATTTTTCACCTGTACCAAGGGCTGGCCGGTGCCGCCACGGTAACAACTTTGGGAGTCGTGTTTACTCTGTTCCGTCGAAAAACATCGGTGCTTGTCCCTTTCATGCTGGCACATGCGTTTTTTGATGTGTTCGGTCTAGGGTCGGCCTATTTATATTGGTGGTGAGCAGGCTTGTACATAACGATCAGCAGTAACATCTTGTTGCCAAGAAGGCGGCAGGCAGTCGGCCATGGCTACCTATACTGCTGCGCAGATTGAACTTTACGATTTGAAAGGTAGCTATACCCATGGAACAAGGCACCCATCGTTTTGAAAAGCGTTACAAGGCCTTTATCAGCTACAGCCACTCAGACAATAAAGAGCAGGGGCGCAAGTGGGCAGACTGGCTCCACCATAGCCTGGAAACTTATCAAATTCCTGCCGAGCTGGTGGGCCAAACCAATCAGCACGGGCAAAAAATTCCAGCACAAATCTACCCGGTGTTTCAGGATGAGAAAGAGCTATCTGCCAATGCTGACCTCAGTGCCTCGTTGCAAAATGCCCTGGATCATGCCGAGTTTTTGATTTATCTGAGTTCCCCCCGTTCTGCACGATCTGTTTATGTGCAGGAAGAGATCAAGCATTTCAAAAAAACCGGTAAAGGTCAAAACATCATTGCCCTGATTTTGCGTGGCGAGCCGGAGTATGGCGAGAAGCAAACCGAGCAGCAATGTTTTCCCGATGTTCTGCGTTTTGCTGTGGATGCAGAAGGCAACATTCTCTACAGCCAGCGCGAAGAGGCTTTGGCAGCCGATGTGCGTTTGCCGCACAGTGCCGAAGAAGGTTTTACCTCCATAGAGGCTTATCGGCGCCATTTGCAGGAGCAGGGGCTGTCATCTGCGCAAATCAAGCAAAAGGCAGACGAGTACCAGTAGCGCCTGAATCTTGCCAAGTTGAAAATCATCTCGGGCATTCTGGGAGTTCCGCTGGGGGAGCTGACCAAGCGCGACCAGGCCTATCAGCTGGAACGCATCAAGCGCAAAAACCGCAATATCAAACGGGTTGCCGGTGCCATCTCTGCCTTGGCTGTTGTGGCCACAGGGGCCGGCATTTATGCCTGGAACCAGAAGAACGAAGCGCAAAAGAACCTGGCGCAATCGCTTTACACATCGGGTATCAACAAACTGGCGCAAAACGAATATGGCGATCCGGCCGCCTATATTGCGGCTGCGGTTCGCAACGGTAGTGGCAACGCCATACAGTTTGCAGAATCCATGCTGGCCATCAAGGATGATATGGTGCTGCTGCCCAATATGCTTGCGGCAAATGCCGTCTTCAGTCCGGACGGGCGCTACGTGGCCGGCTTTGTGGATGACGGCGGCGGGCAGTTCAATTTGCAATTGTGGGATGCGCAAGCACGCCAAAAACTGGCAGACCTTGCAGACTCGCAAACTGGCAATCCCGGCAAGCCTGCGTTTAACCAAAATAACAACCTGTATGCGGTCAACGGGCAAAAAACGGTGATGCGCTACCAGCCCAAGGGGCAACAAAGCAGCGTGGTTTATCGCCCGGCAGAGCCGGAGGACTTTGTGCTTTCCAGTGTCAGCCCGGATGGCAAATGGCTGGTGTTGCGGCAGTTCGATCAGGAAAAAATCAGCCTGGTTTCCAGTAGCGACAACAGCGTGCGCCTGGATCTCGCAGTGCCGCGTGGTGATGTTGCGCAGGTGGTATTTGCGCCCGATCAGCAAAGCGCTTTGGTTCTTACGTACAACGATGGCGGCAGCTATGGGCAGGTTGTGCGGTTGGGGCACCAGCCAATCGGTGCACAAGCCGTGTTCAAGCTGCCAGGAAAGATTGTTTCAGCCGACTTTTCTGCTGACGGAGCACACATACTGCTTAAAACAGGCGGCGATGCCTACGCGGTAATGGACGCCCAAAGCGGCCAAAGCCGGGCGCTGCAGACACAAGGCCGGTTTTATGAATGGGTGGCCTTTAATCCGGACAACCAGACCATTGCTGCCGTTGGCTATCAAGGCTACGACGTGTATGACGTGCGCACGGGTGGCCTGAAAGCCTCGCATGCCATACCGCTGGATCATGTGCGGCGTGCATTGCGCAATAACACACCGGATATTTCGCCCGCACAAACCCAGCGTTTGGCAGTGTTGAACAAGCAAACGTATCTGCAAAATCTGGGCAGCAGAAGTTTGCTGATCAGCGAGCAATATTTCCCGGCCAGTGTTCGCCAAGTTCTGGCCGATGCAACGGGCGCTTATCTGCTGGCGCTGCAAGCCGATGGCAAGACCATTGCCAGAACACAGATTGAAAGCGGAACCAGCCAAAAAGACTTTATCCGGCTACCGCAAGAGGCAGCCTATTTGCTGGTGTTGAAAAACAATGTGCTGGTTGCCGTTTCTCCGCAAAACACGGTGCGCTTTTTTGATGCGCAAACGGCACAGGCCATAGGCAAAGCCGTACCCACACAGGCGCGCCGCATCATGTTTGATCGCGAAAACGCCCGCTTTCTGGCACGCACGGGAGAAAACGGCTTTGCCGTCTGGAATATCCGTGACGGCGCAGAAGTCATGCGCTATAGCCAGCCTGGTGCATTGGGCAACTTCACAACAGACGATAACTTCAAGTTCGTGCTGGTGGCCGATAAACAGGGCTGGAAACTTTCCGATCTGGCCGGCCAAAAAACGGTGCTGGAAGGCAAAGACAGCCTGAGCAGCGCCGTTTTCAGCCCCGATAGCCGCTGGCTGGCCGTAGGCACCAGTGCCGGGCAGGTAGATGTGTATGACATGACCAGCCACAAAAAGCATTTCAGCATCCCCAGCATAGCGGTGCCTATTCTGCGGTTTAGCCACGATGGCCGCATGCTGCTGGCATCTGACAATGTCAAGCGTTTGCGCTTGTGGCATACGGCAAACGGTCATCCTTACGGCCAGGTGATACCCGTGTTTCCAGATGCCAAGCTGCTGCAATTCTCGGCAGATAACCGCAAACTCTTTTTGCAAGACAGCACGGATGCGAATTTGGCACCGTCGATCAAAGTGATTGATACTGCCAGCGGCAATTTGATTTCTTTGCCGTTTGCCGCAGGGCTGTATAACAGCATTCAGTTATTGGACGCAGACAGCCGCATCGCTACCGTGCAAAAGTTGCCGGAAGGCTATCAGGCGCAGGTTTGGCAAGTACCGGGAGGGCAAAAGCTCAGCCCCGATTTATTGGCGACGGATCTGGAAACTTTTTACGGCCGCAAATACGATCCGCAAACAGGCGCCATCAACAATTACGAAGGGAAAAAACAATTCAACACCTGGTATTTTCAGGATATTTACACGCGCCCCATTGCGCCTCATTCAAGCACTACCGTGGTTCAGGCAATTGAACGCCTGCTGCCGGTAGAAAACGCCGACAGTTTGCAGTTGTTGTCTGCCTACTTCTACCATCCGCTGGCACGCGCAGGGCTGGCCGAGTATTTCAGCCGCCAGCCGGGTGCCGGGGCACTGCGCACCGAACTGGTGCGTTTGACGCGACTGCAGCTGGCGGGCATTGGTGATGCCAAACTGAAGCAGCAGACAGAAGCGATGCTGCAACGCGCAGAGCAGGCGGGTGCCCGGTAATACAACAGTTATTCAGCCATGAAGATTCCGTCCAAAATCAAAAGCCTGTTCTGGATTGCACTGGTTATCAGCGTGCTGGTACTTTCCTGGGTGGGGCTGTCGCAGCTGTACCCGGAAACCAATACATTGCGTTATCTGCCCGATCGCATTTTCCGTCTGGTCAAAATCCTGATGGGCAACGACCCGGCCTTGCCCAAGGTGGAGCAGGCCGACGTGCCGCTTGCGTTGATCGTCATCAAAGTTCTGATCACCATCATCTTGCTGCGCGCCTTGCTCAAGATTGTGGAAAAGGTCTTTCACGAGCAGTACACGCATATGCGCATCGCCTGCAAAAAAAGGCATTTGATCGTTGTAGGCATTGGCAATAAGGGCAGCCGCATTCTCAAAGACTACCAGGCGCAAACAGGGCGGTCTGCCGTAGCCATAGAGCAGAAAAGCGATCACGCCAATCTTTCTACCTTGCGTCGCGACGGGCATGCCGTAGTGATAGGTAATGCTACGGATGAAGATGTCTTGCAAACGGCAGGCGCGCTGAAAGCACGCACGGTGATCTGCTTTGGGGATGATGAGCAAACCGGCATTCAGGCCGCAGGAAAACTGGCCGAGTTATATGCCCGGCAAAAACCGGGGCATGTCTTGCAATGCTTTGTGCATCTGGAAAATCCGCGCTTGGTAGAAGTGTTTCAGCAACATGGTCGCACCCATGTCGATTCCGGCGTGGACGTGCGTTTTTTCAATTTGCACAAAGTTATCGCGCGCAACTTCTTCCATCGGCTGCCGCATTTGCTGGCAAATGTGTTGCAGCATCCGCAGGCCAAGGTGCAATTTCTGTTGCTGGGTTTTGACGCGGCCGCACAGGCTTTATTGGTGCAGGCCATGCGCGTATTCCATTTGCTGCCGGGGCAAAGCAGTACATGGCATGTTTTGGCACAAGGCATGGTCAGCAAGGCTGCGCAGTTTCATGACCGCTATCCGCAAATTGCGCGCATTGCGCCACTGCAATTCGCCGAAGACACGGGCTGCTACGCGCAGTGGATACATCCATACATCCAACAAGAGTCTGCCTGCGAGCAAACCGTTGTTATCTGCGCCAGCGACGACGATCGCGCCAATCTGTTGGCTGCGGCAGAAATACTGCATGCCTCTGCGCAGCATAGTTTTCCTGTTTTTGTGTTGAATGCAGGTGGCAAAGCCATGGCAGGGCTATTAAGCGGGCATGCCAGCGCACGCTTACATTTTTTTGGCGATTACGATGATTTTTGCAAGTACGAGTTGATTACAGGTACCCGACAAGACGATCTGGCGCAAGCCATTCACAACGACTATTTGCAGCAGACAAGCGGGGCAAATTCAGAAAGCGCGGCCTACCAAACCGCCTGGGATGATTTGTCGGAAGATGCCAAAGACGCCAACCGCGCCCAAGCGGACCACATCATTTACAAACTGCTGCTCACCCACAAGCAAGAGGCGTTGCAACAGCCCGCTCGCCTGCAATTTACCCCTGCAGAAGTCGAACAGCTGGCCGTGGCTGAGCACGCCCGCTGGGCGGCGCACCGCTATTTGAACGGTTGGCAATACGGTGCGACGCGCGATGATGCGCGCAAATTACACCCTTCATTAATTGATTGGGAGCAGTTGAGCGACAGCGAACGGCAAAAAGACCGCCACACCGTTTTGCGTTTGCCGCAGATATTGCAAGCCGTATTCGGCAGGCAGTAGTAGAGGGGCAGAGGGCAACGTTTTGCCTGTGCCGCATGAACAAGTGAATGGAACGCGGCAGTTTGAGGCCGGGTTTGGCATGTCAGACGATTTTTTGTGTATGCTGCAGTTATCGTAACAACGCACCTCGGGTGCATTTTTTTGCCGTGAGTGACCCTTCGCCTTCATCGTCGCATGTTCCGCCTGACAAGCGCAGCTTTGTTCGCAAGCTGATCGAATATCTCATCCCTGGCCCCGACTCGCACGCCGAGCTGTACAACACCTTGTCGCAGGCCGAAGAGCGGCAGCTGATCGGGTCTGACAGCCGCGCCATGCTCGAAGGGGTCATCCGCATTTCGGATATGGTGGCTGGCGATGCGATGGTGCCTGTGCCGCGCATGGATTTGATCGACATCAACTGGAGCTACGAGCAAATCCTCAATGTCGTCATCAACACGGCGCACTCGCGCTTTCCGGTTTACGAAGGCAAAAAAGACAACATCATCGGCCTGCTGCTGGCCAAAGAGCTGCTGAAGCTGCAACGTGCGCCCGAATTGAGTCTGAGGGCGCTGTTGCGCCCGCCCATGTTTGTGCCTGAGAACAAAAAGCTCAACGATCTGCTGCGCGAATTTCGGGCCAAACGCAACCATTTGGCTATTGTGATTGACGAGTTTGGCCGCCTGGCGGGGCTGATTACCATCGAGGACATTCTGGAGGAAATCGTCGGCGAGATCGAAGACGAGTTCGACAGCGATGAGGACGAAGGCGATATTTACCAGCTGGCCGATGGCAGCTTCCGCGTAAGCGGCGATACGCCCATCGAGCGCATCAACGAATATTTCGAGGTGGATATTCACCCCAGCGATACTGAAGACGAAGACAGCTTTGAAACCATCGGCGGCCTGATTGCGCACGAGATGGGGCATGTGCCTGCCCGCAGCGAATTCATTACGTTGGCAGGGCTGAATTTTGTGGTGATGTTTACCAAAGGCGGTGCCGTGCGCTGGTTCAAGGTTACGCCTGCCGTACAGCCAGCCGCATCGTGAGTGTGGGGGCTGTTTTGCGTTTGAACCGGTTGTGCGACGCAGCATGGCGCTATGCCTTGCTGCTTGTGGCGGGCGTTTTGCAGGCTTTTGCCACGGCCTGGCCCTGGGGCGGGCAAACTTGGGGCGACAAGGGCGGTGCATCGGGCACTTTGCAAATACTGGCGTTGGCGGTCGCATTGATGGTGCTGCCAGGCCAAACACAAGGGGCGGCAAGCGCATCCGCCCATGCCCTGCCGGCACGCAGCCGCTTTTGGCAAGGCTTCAGGCGCGGCTGGTGCTTTGCTACGGCTTGGCTGGCAGCCACTTTCTGGTGGCTGTTTATTTCCATGCACACATATGGCGGCTTGCCGGGCTGGCTGGCTGCCTTGGCCGTGTTGTTGCTGGCTGCGGCGCTAGCCTTGTATTACGCCGTGGCTTTGGGCATGTGGTGCAGCGCTTGGCCGCAGGGCGGCGTGGTGCGGCGGGTTGTGCTGTTTGCGGCCTTGTGGCTATTGGCCGAGTTGTGCCGGGGTGTTTTTTTAACGGGCTTTCCTTGGGGGGCGATTGGCTACGCCCATATAGATAGCGTCTTGGCGGGCTATGCGCCTTGGGTTGGTGTGTACGGCATCAGCGCTTTGGCTGCTGCCAGCGCAGCCTGTTTAAGCGCTTTCGGCTCTTATTGTTGGCAAACCGTGGCAGGGCGCGAAGCAGCGCCGTACGCCAATCGTAAAAGCGCCGGCTTGCGTTGGGGGGCAATGGTTGCTGCTTTGTTGCTGATTGCTGGCGTGGGCGCTTGGCAAAAGCACGCGCAGCAGCAGGCCCTTGTTGCGCAAGCTGCCAGCGTGCCCCGGCCCGCGCTGGAAGTGGCCTTGCTGCAAGGCAACATCCCGCAAGACGAAAAATTCCAGTCCGGCGGTGGCATGGAGCTGGCGCTGGAATGGTACTGGCAGCAAATGCAGGCATCGCCAGCGAATGTGGTGGTGCTGCCCGAGACGGCTTTGCCTGTTTTTCCGCACATGCTGCCCAATGAATACTGGCAAAGCCTACAACAGCGTTTGGCTCAGGCAGGCAAGCCGCAAGCGGTGTTGATGGGCATGTTTGCAGGCGATGCAGAGCAGGGCTATGCCAATGCCGCTATCGGTATGGCAGCGGGCAAGGTGCAGGCAGTGGGAGCGGTGGCACAGGCCGATTTGGCCTTGCCGCCGGCCATGCAGGCCCAATACAGCTACGCCAAACATCACTTGGTGCCGTTTGGCGAATTTGTGCCGCCAGGCTTTCAGTGGTTGATTGACATGATGCGCATTCCTCTGGGCGAGCAGCAGCGCGGCGCCTTGGCGCAACCGCGCATGCTGTTTCAGGGCGAGCGTTTGCAGCCCAATATTTGCTATGAGGATTTGTTTGGAGAAGAACTGGCCCGCAGCTTCATCGACCCCGCCACTGCGCCCACCATTTTGGTCAATATGAGCAATATCGCCTGGTTTGGCGATACGGTAGCCATTGACCAGCACCGCCACATCAGCCGCATGCGCGCCAAAGAGCTGGCGCGCCCCATGCTGCGCGCGACCAATACCGGTTCCACCGCCGTGATTGATGCTGCCGGGCAAGTGCAGGCGGAATTGCCCCGTTTAACGCGCGGCGTACTGCAAGCCAAGGTGGTGGGGAATCATGCGGAGCCAACCTTTTTTGCCTGGTGGGCAGCCCGTTGGGGCTTGTGGCCGTTGTGGCTGCTGGCTTTGGCTACGGGCTTACTGGCCTGGCCTTGGCGCGCACGCGGCAAAACGGAATAAACCGGCAAGGCGAAACGGGCGGCAAGGTGGATTGGCGGGCGCTTTGGCTTTGTTGGGTGCCGAGCGGGGCCGAAATAGAATTGCCGGCTCATCTTAATCGGCCAAGTATCGGCTCTGCTTTTTGCTAGGGTCTGTTCCCCCTGTTTTGGGAGGTGCGAACATATTGCCAATGGGTAAGCGTGTTCTGGAACAGAGAGCAAAATTCAGCATTGGCCGGCCAAGCCATCAAACTGTACCGGGTTTGTGAGACCAAAGGATTCCGGCCTTTTTCCTTCTTTATCGCTGGGAGTTGCTTCTGGATGGATTTAAGCAACCCTTCCAGAAAATCATCCCACTCAATTGCAAGCGAGACGCCTGCGCTGCATGAACCCTCGTGTATTGCGGACGCTCCCAGCCTTGCCATGCCAAAGAAAAACGCCCCTGTGTTTGGGGCGTTTTGATGTGATTGGCCAACCCTGGCCAAGTCTAGGCCAAATCGGTTTATTGCAAGTGCTGCAAAAAAGCCTTGGCGCGGGGGTGCAAGGGGCTGGCAAAAAATTCTTGCGCGGGGCGGTCTTCCACAATCACGCCTTGATCCATGAACAGCACGCGGTGCGCCACTTCACGCGCAAAGGCCATTTCGTGCGTAACCACCAGCATGGTGATGTGTTCGGCGGCCAGTTGGCGAATGGTGCGTAGCACTTCAACCGTCAATTCCGGGTCCAGCGCGCTGGTAGGCTCGTCAAACAGCATGATGGCCGGTTGCATGGCCAAGGCGCGGGCAATGGCTACGCGCTGTTTTTGCCCGCCAGACAGGCGGGCGGGGTAGGCGTCGCGCTTGTCGAACAAACCCACTTTGTGCAGCAGTGCCTCAGCCTGCGGAATGATTTGCTCGCGCGTCACTTTTTTAACGGTAATGGGCGCTTCAATCAGGTTTTCCAGCACCGTCATGTGCGGGAACAGGTTGAAGTGCTGAAACACCATGCCGGTGTGCGAGCAGATGTGGCGAATATCGTGTTCGCTGGCGTATTTGGCCCGGCCGCTGGCGTCGTTATGCACCAAGTTGTGAATATCCACATCGATCAGGCCGCTGTCAATTGTTTCCAGATGGTTGATGCAGCGCAGCAAGGTCGATTTGCCCGAGCCGGACGAGCCCAGAATAGCCACCACTTCGCCTTTGGCCACTTGCAGCGAAATGCCACGCAGCACATGCTGTTGGCCAAAGTGCTTGTGCACATCCTGCATGCGCAAGGCGGGCACGGGTTGCTGGCCGGATGTTGCGCCGGGTGCGCGGGAATCGGTGGGGTTATTTGTCGTGTCGCGCATAGCGAAGCTCCAAACGTTGAAACACCCAGGTCAGCAACAGTGTCATGATCAGATAAAAGGCAGCCGCCATAATAAAAGGCGTGATGGTGAATTCGCGCTGCACGATATTGCGTGCCGCACGCAGCAAATCGTTCAGGGCCAATACGTAAATCAAAGAAGTGTCTTTGATCAACGTAATGGTTTCATTGCTCATGGGCGGCAAAATATGGCGCACCATTTGCGGCAACACAATGCGGCGCATGGTTTGGCTGTAACTCATGCCCAAAGATTTGGCCGCTTCATATTGGCCACGGTCTACGCTTTGAATGCCTGCGCGGAATATCTCGGCAAAATACGCGGCGTAATTCAGAGTAAAGGCCACAATGGCCGATGGAAAATCGGGCAGGCGAATGCCGATTACCGGAATCAAAGGCAGGGCAAAGTAGATGAATAGCAGTTGCAGCATGAGCGGCGTGCCGCGCATGAGCCAGATATAGCCATTGACCAGCTGGCGCAGCACCGCCCAGGATGACACGCGCAGCAGCGCCAGCCCCAGCCCCAAGGGCAAAGACAGCAACAGGGTGATGAAAAAGAGTTTGAGCGTAATCTCTGCCCCGGCCAAAATGGGGGGGAGCATGGTAATCAGTTTGTCCATGCGAAAAATGGTGGATGTTTTGGATGAAAGATAAAACAGGAAAATATTTCAGAAATCCGGCAGGCGCTTTTGGGAATGTTTGAAGAACCTCTGAAATATATTCTTGTTGAAGTGCATGTTGATGGCCGCTATTTGGTAGATGTCGTGTCCCGGCTGATTGGTAACACGTCTGTTGAACAGTTCGGGGTGTGATCGCTGCCATTGTTTCATGGCCTGGATGGG
>CAYUAF010000047.1:5677-11824 GCA_964442555.1 uncultured Allobrachymonas sp. | reverse complement strand
AAAAAGGCCGCGTGAACCGTGGGTTAAGAGCTACACGAAACAGGGGCAAGGTCAAAGCCCCAATCACATCCTTGGGCGTGTAGCGCGCCATCTCCATTTCTGGCGGTTGAAAGCCATACATGGCGGCTTGTTGGGCGATTTGGTAGCGCCATATCCAGTACCCCGCGCCGCCGATCAGCAGCAACAGCACCCACAGACAGCCCAGGCTGCTGCGCTTTTTGGGCTTTTGTTTTTTGCCGTCTGGCTGCGTTCGGCTCACTTGAGCCGATGCTTGTTTACTACGCTGCTCGCCGGGCAAGGGCGGCGGGGTGTTTGGGGATGGGCGATTGGGTGCCATGTGTGAACTGGGGCTGTTGGGGGGGTAAAGGACTTGGATAGGGCGCGGATTTTTGCGGGGTTGGTGCAGATATTGTGCCCGGTTTGGGGATGGGGTGTGCTGGCCGCGATGGTGATAGGTGTTGGCGGGCGGCCTGGGGCGTATTTTGTTGCGGCTTTGCCATTTCTACCGCCAGTGGGGTGGGAGGGGGGTTGGAGGGGGCGCAGAAAAGGCTGGTTGCCGATGCGGCAGGCGGCGGGTGATGGTTAGGGCCTGTTCATCCTATTTTTGAAGAATGCGTTGCGAGCAAAAAGGTCATTTGAAAAGATCATTCGCCAAAGCGCCAGCCACAACCAAGGCGCTATGTCTTGGCAAGGTAGGCAACAAGGGCGAGTCGCTTTTTGGATTACACCCCGAAAAGGGCGTGCTCACAAAAACTGCCTCTCGTTGTTGCGCTCCTTGCGCAAACATCTGGTCTGTGCATCGTCGCACGCCTAGATTGACAGCTTTGTGCGTATGTTCGCACTTCCAAAAATAGGGTGAACAAACCCTAGTGCGCGAGAGCTTGCGGGGCGCGGCGAACGGCGGGTGTTACTGATTGGGTGTTACTGATGGCGCAGGCGCGGCGGGCAGGGTGAGGCGCACGATAAAGCCGTGAGGACGGGCGTTGTGCGCGCTGGCGTGGCCGCCGTGCTGGGTGGCAATGCGTGCGACGAGCGGCAGGCCGAGGCCGGAGCCGTGGGTGGTTTGCTCGTCTGCCCGCCAAAAGCGTTGAAAGACGTGTTCGAGATGTTCTGCGGGTACGCCGGGGCCGTTGTCGGCTACTTCGAGGACGATGGCATCGGGGGTGTTGGCGCCAGCGGCGGGCGTGCCGTGTTTGACGCTGACGGTGATGATGCCGTTGGCGGGGGTGTAGCTTAAGGCGTTGTCGATGAGGTTGTGAATGGCTTCGCGCATCATGAAGCGGTTGCCGCATACGATGGCGGCGTCCAGCCCTTCGTAGCCCAGGTCTTTGTGCAGGGCGAGGCTTTTGGGGATCCATTCGCGGGCGACTTCGCGTGCCAGTTGGGCCAGGTCGTAGCGTTCGGCCGGGGTGCTGGCGGGGGTTTGGGCTTCGCTGCGTGCCAGGGCGAGCATTTGCCGCACGAGGTGCGAGCCGCGTTGGGCGGCGGCAAGGATTTTTTCGATGCGTTGGTGCAGTTTGGCCGTGTCGGTTTCTTGCAGGGCCAGTTCGGCTTGGCTGATGATGCCGGCCAGCGGGGTGCGCAGTTGGTGGGTGGCGTCGTTGAGGAAGCGTTTTTCGGTGTCGATTTGCTGCCGGGCGTGTTCGTCGGTAGCGGGCGCTGCGGCTGCGGGTGCCGCATGGGTGGCGGCGGTGGCAGGGGTGTTGTTGGCGCAAGGGTTGTTGCCGAGTGGGGGGCTGTTCATGGCTGGGGGTTTTTAATCTTGAAACGAATGGCTGCCGCTGCTGGCTTGCAACTGAGTGATGCGGGCTTGGTGGATGCGGCGGCGAATGCGCTCGCCCACGGAAGCGCCGGATGGGGGCTGGGCCTGGGGGTGAGTTTGGGCGCGGGCTTGCAGCTCTTGCGTTACGCTTTGGGCGATGGCGCCCAGGTTCAGCGTTTGCAGGCTTTGCAGGGCGTGCCAGAGGCGGGGGCGCTGCGGGTAGGGCTGGTCTTGCAAGCCCAGCCGACCGCGGGCATCGCACTCGCAAGCGAGGAGTACTTGGGCAAAACGTTCGGGTTGGCGAAAGGCGTCGCAACGCTCCAGCAGGCGCACGGTGGCGGCTGCGCCCAGTTCGGTGCTGCGGTGGATGTTGCCGTGCTCTTGCGCGACGACGGTGGCCAGTTCGCGGCAGTGGTTGGGCACGCGCAGGCGGGCGCTTAGGGCTTGCAGGATGTGCGCGCTGCGTTGTTCATGCCCCAGGTGGCGCGGCAGCAGATGCGCGGGCGTGGTGGCTTTGCCCAGGTCGTGGCACAGACAGGCGTAGCGCACGGCGAGCGGGGCTTGCAGCTGCGCGGCCATGTCCAGCACGAGCAGCAGGTGTTCGCCCGTGTCGATTTCGGGGTGGTGGTCGGCCCGTTGGGGTATGCCGAAGAGCGCATCCACTTCGGGCAGGATGCGGGCCAGCGCGCCGCTGGCGCGCAGTACGCGGATCATGCGCGAAGGGCGTTGCTCCATCAGGCCGCGGCTGATTTCTTGCCAGATGCGCTCGGGCACGAGGTGGTCGGTTTCGCCTGCGGCCACCATGTTTTGCATGAGCTGCATGGTTTCGGGCGCAACGCAAAAGTCGCCATAGCGCGCGGCAAAGCGCGCCACGCGCAGGATGCGCACGGGGTCTTCGGCAAAGGCGTGGGTGACGTGCCGCAGGATTTTGTCGCGCAGATCGCGCTGGCCGTTGTAGGGGTCGTGCAGCTGGCCGTCGGCGGATTCGGCAATGGCGTTGATGGTGAGGTCGCGCCGCGCCAGGTCGTCTTGCAAGGTGACGTTGCTGGCAAAGTGCACGGCAAAGCCGGTGTAGCCCGGCGCGGTTTTGCGCTCGGTGCGGGCCAGGGCGTATTCTTCTTTGGTGGCGGGGTGCAGAAAGACGGGAAAGTCTTTGCCCACGGGCACAAAGCCGTGCGCCTGCATTTGCTGCGGCGTGGCGCCTACCACGACCCAGTCGTTGTCTTTGACGGGCAGGCCCAGCAGCTTGTCGCGCACGGCGCCGCCTACGCGGTAGACGCTGGCGCCGGGAATGTGGAATGCGGGCGTGGCGGCGGGGGCAGGGGCGTGCGCAGATGTGGCAGACATGGGCGGCAGGATGGGGGGTGGAATGGAATGTAAGGCGAACGGTTCAAATCATCCAAACAGTTGAAACAGGCATGTACGGCGGGCAGGCCAGGCCGTGCGTGGGGTGCACAGCGCTAGCCGGCAGAGGCAATAGGGCCGACGGGCTGGCCGAGCCGGGCCAGCATGTCGGGCCGGATGTGGAAGACTTCCACGCCCACGGCTTCGCAGTCGGGGTAGATGTCGGGCTTTTCGGTGGCTACGCGCACGGCGCACACCTTGGGGTGTTGCAGCAGGGTGCGGGCTACGTCGTCGCACAGGGTTTCTTGCAATTCGATATGGCCTGCGGCTACGCGCGCGGCAATGGTGCGGCGAATCAGGTCGTAGTCCACCACTTCGTCGATGCGGTCGTGCGCGGGGGTGGAGTCGCGCAGCAGCACATACATATCCACATTCAGGCGCACGCGCTGCGGGCCTTGCTTTTCGGATTCGTGCACACCGATGCGGATGTGCGCCTCGTAATTGCGTAAAAACAGCCGCCTGCAATGCAGGGCCAGTTGTGCGCTCCAGTGTTCGCTCCAGTGTGCTGCGTGCATAGTCACCATCCAAAGAAAAGAAAACGAGCCGGGCGCTATGCGCGGCTTGGCAGATGCGGGCCGAGCAATTCGTCCACCACGAACAGAATATCTCGCGGCAAGGGTACCAGATGCTGGCCGTTGTCCACGCACAGCGTGGTGCCGGTGATGGAAGGCGTTTGCGCCAAAAACAGGCAGGTGCGAGCCACATCTTGCGGGTTGATGGGGCGGCGCAGCAAATTGGCGTGGCTGGCGGCGGCAAAGTTGTCTGCCTGCTGCGGGCCGCTTTCAAACAGCAGTCCGGGGGCCACGCCGCACACGCGCACGCGCGGTGCCAGCGCCTGCGCTTGCAGGGCCACGGCGCGTTCCAGCGCCAGCTTGCTGGTGGTGTAGCTGAAATAGTCCGGGTTGAGGTTGAAAACCTTTTGATCCAGCACATGAATGGCGCAGCAGGCGGCTGCCGTATCCGCCGGATGTTGCTGCGCCATGAGGCGAGCCAAATCCAGCGGTGCCAGTAGATTGACGCGGATTTGCCGCAGGGCCTGCTCCTCGTCGTAGCTGCTGCCCGTATCCGGCAAAAAGAGCGATGCGTTATTGACCAGCGCCTGCAAAGCGCCCCAATGCGCGGCAATGTGCTGCATCATCTGGCGGCGCGCGGCGGGGTCGGCCAGCTCGGCCTGCACCAGTTCCATGGTGCCGCCACTGGCGCGAATGGACTGCTGCAAGGCCAGCGCATCGGCCTGGCTGTGGTTGTAATGGCCAATCACCCGCCAGCCGGCAGCGGCAAAAGCGCGGCACAGCTCGACCCCCAAGCGGCGGGCTGCGCCGGTGACGAGCACGGCAGGCAAAGGGACATTTGCTGCCGGGCGGGCAACGGCATGGGCGGTTGCGCCCGCAGTGTGGGTGGAAGAAGAAAAAACATGCATGCCGCAATGTTATCGCGCGTGGGGCATGATGGCGGCCAATAAACGGAGAGACGGCGGAGGACGGGGAAGGCCGGGAACGGACGCCTCGCCGGGCAGATGCCGCGCAGTCGAAAAAAAGCCTATCGCGCGATACAACAATGCATTGCCATGACGGGCCGAGAATGGCACAATTTGTCATGAAGCATTCATTTTGATCAAGTCTGGTGATGCAAAAAGTCTTGGCGCGGTCTGCTTGCTGCTGCGCACACGGGGCTTTGCACCATAGGGGGAAACGATGGTTTACCGACTGTACAGAGTGAACACACTGGCGGCTTTTCGTCTGCGCCGCTAGGGGGGCTGAAGCGCAACTTCAGCGGCAGACTGCGGCGGTCTGCCAAAACTCAAGCCTCATCAACGAGCGATTAACGAACCATCAACAACAAGGTAAGAACATGGCGAATTTGCTGATAGTGGAAGACGATGCCTTATTGCAGGAAACAGTGGCGGAGCAACTCGTACAAAGCGGGCACGCGGTAACTACAGCCAAAAGCGGCGCAGCGGCACAGCAACTGCTGGAGCGACAACGTTTTGATGCCATGGTGCTGGACTTGGGCCTGCCCGCCATGGGCGGCGCAACCCTGCTCAAATGGGCGCGCCAGCGTTTTGGTGCCATGCCCATCATGATTTTGACTGCGCGCGACGGCGTAGACGACCGCGTGCAAGGCCTCAACGCCGGCGCGGACGACTACCTGACCAAACCCTTTGACATGAAAGAGCTGCACGCCCGCATCGAGGCGCTGCTGCGGCGCGCGCGCCTGCCCGCCTTTGGCGGTTCGCTGCAAATTGCGGCGGGCAGTGGCAAGCGCCTGCGGCTGGATCCGCAGCTGCCGCTGGCCTGGGTGGGCGACAAGCTGCTGGAGCTGACCCAGCGCGAATGGGCCTTGCTATCGGTGCTGGTTGCGCGGGCGGGCGAAGTGGTGAGCCGCGAAGATGTCTTGTCCGTCTGGCAGGGCGATACGGCAGACTCCACCGTAGGCACATCCGGCTCCAACGCGCTGGAGGTATACATTCACCGCCTGCGCCGCAAACTGGCCAACACCGCCATCCAAATCCGCAACGTGCGCGGTTTGGGCTACACCCTCACCACGGGCGAATAAGCCCGCCCGCAACGCGCCCTGCGCCTCCGCCTGCGCTTGGCGCGGCGCGTTTTTCACCTACGCCGGGCGCATCGTCGGCGGGGCGAGGGGCAGATTTCAACATAGGCACTCTGGCACCAACGTGCTGGCAGCGTATTTCACCACCTGCGCTGCCCCGACCCATCATTTAAAAAACACCGCCATGCCATGCTTGCCGTGCAGCGGCGTGGCGTTTGGTGATAGCAGGAGGCGGCAACAAGCAATAGCAATAAGCCGCAGCGATAGGGCGCAGCGACAGTGTGCACCGTGTTTTTTGATTGCAACGCAGTCTTCAAAAATAGCGTGAACAGACCCTAGAGCAAGCCGCTGGGCTGCTGTTTTTTAAAAGCAACCAGTTCGATCATGCCGCCGCCAGTCAGATGATGCTTCCCGCTATTCTGCTTGCC
>CAYUAF010000047.1:0-5577 GCA_964442555.1 uncultured Allobrachymonas sp. | reverse complement strand
CGCTGCCCGCTGCCCGCTGCCCGCTGCCCGCTGCCCGCTGCCCGCTGCCCGCTGCCCGCTGCGGCGGCTGGTGTGTTTCAGCGTACGGCAGGTGTCTGCGCGGCCTGTGCGTGACGCAGTTACGCATCTTTCGGCAAAAAGCAAAGCGGCTGTTTACAACGCCCGGCTGCGCGCCAGGGGCGGGTTGCGGCTGAAGTAGGCTTGAATGCCGCGCATCAGCATATCGGCCATGCGTGCCTGAAAGGCCGGGCTGCGCAGGCGCGATTCTTCGGTCGGGTTGCTGATAAAGGCGGTTTCCACCAGCACGCTGGGAATATCCGGCGCTTTGAGTACGGCAAACCCGGCTTGCTCTACGCGGGGTTTGTGCAGGCGGTTGATTTTGCCGATTTCGCCCAGCATGGCCCCCCCCAGCATGATGCTGTCGCGGATTTGCGCGGTGGTGCTCAAATCCAGCAGCGCGCGCTGTACGGTTGCATCGCGGCTGTTGACGTTGACGCCGCCGATCAGATCGGCCTGGTTTTCCTTGTTGGCCAGCCAGCGCGCGGCGGTGCTGCTGGCGCCGCTGCGGCTGAGGGCATAGACGCTGGAGCCATTGGCTTGCGGTGTGACAAAGGCATCGGCATGGATGCTGATGAACAAATCGGCCTTGACGCGCCGCGCCTTTTGCACCCGTGTGTTGAGGGGCACGAAATAGTCCGCATCGCGCGTGAGGAATGCACGCATGGGGTTGTTGCCCACCCGGCTGTTGTTGATGCGGGCCGCCAGCAGCTTGGCGATGCTGAGTACCACGTCTTTTTCGCGCGTGCCGCCGGGGCCGATGGCGCCGGGGTCTTCGCCGCCGTGGCCGGGGTCTAGCGCCACGATGATGAGCCGGTTGGCGCCGCGCGCAGGGTGCAGCGAGGGTTCCGGCTCGGGTGTTGTGGCAGGCGGCGCGATGGATGGCGCGGCGGGCCGGTGTTGTCGCGCGGCAGCGGCATCTTTTTGGGCGATGAGCGATGCCAGCGCATCGTCGTTGTGGCCCGGTGGGGCGGCAGGTCGCCGGGGCGTGCCGGGCGGCTGGCTGCGGTTGGCCAGCCATTGGCCCAGTGGGTCGTGATCAGGCCAGGGCGTGGCTGCCAGCGGCGAATCTGCGGGGGCGATCAGGCCGCTGGCTTCGTCGCGGCTGTGTTGGGCCACGAGTTTTTCCAGCGGGTCGGGCGCGCTGGCGGGGTACAAGTCGAAAACCAGCCGGTTTTTGTAAGCGGCAATGGGCATCAGGTTGAAGACTTGCGCATGAATGGGCTGCTTCAAATCCACTACCAGGCGCACCACGTCGGGCGAGAACTGCCCCACGCGGATGCGGGCCACATTCGGGTCGTCGGGGCGCAGCTTGTCTACCAGGCTGCGCAGGGTGGGCGTGAGCGTGATGCCGGCGATATCCACGCCCAGGCGGGGCGGGTCGGTGTAAAAGGTTTGGGTGTATTGCAGCGCGCCTTCGGATTCGAGCGTGATGCGGGTGTAGTCTTGCGCCGGCCATATGCGCACGGCGACTACTTCAGCCGCATGCGCCAGGCGCGGCAGGCCGGTTACGGTGAGCAGCCCCGTCCATTTCAGCAGGGTGCGGCGTGTGGGTTTGAACGGGGCGGGGGGCATCATGGTTGCGCCATCCTTTGCAATACGTTCATGCCGCGCGGGCTGTGCGCGGTGATGTGCACGGTGCGCGCGGTGTCATCCGTGGCGTGCAGTTGCACATCCCAATCGGGGCGGGGCAACAACGCACCGGCTTTTTCGGGCCATTCCACCAGCTTGAGGCCGGTGCCGGCAAACAGGTCGCGCAGGCCGCTGTCTTCCCATTCGCGCGGGTCGTCAAAGCGGTAGAAGTCGCAGTGCCAAATCGTCAGATGCGCTCCGCCGTTGCCATCGGCCAGCTGGTAATTTTCTGCCACGGCAAATGTGGGGCTTTTGATGCGGCCTTGCACGCCCAGCGCCCGCAGCAGGTGACGGGTGAATGTGGTTTTGCCCGCGCCCAAATCGCCGTGCAGAAAAATCAGCATGTCGGCATCCTGCGGTTGCGCGCGCCAGTGCTGGGCCAGGCGCGTGGCAAAGGCGGCTGTGGCGGCCTCGTCTTGCCAAGCGAAGGTTTTTACAATCATGCGAGGTGTCCTGTCATGTCTGCGTCCCGTCCTGTCTCCAGCCCTGCCCCTGATCCGGCTTTTGCGCAAAGCCGCGCGAGCCTGTGCGCCGCTGAGGGCGAAGTCTTATTGTCCACTATACGGCAGGCCGCAGCGGCGCTGGGCTTTGGCGGCATCGGCGTGGCCGATGTGGATTTGCGCAGCGCCGAGCCGGGCTTGCTGGCCTGGCTGGCGCAAGGCTTTCATGGCGAAATGCATTACATGGCCGCGCACGGGCTGAAGCGCGCCCGCCCGGCCGAACTGGTGCCGGGCACCGTGCGCGTAATTACCGCCCGCATGGACTATTTGCCCGCCGCCACACCCGCAGATTGGCGCCAGCGCGCATGGCAGCGCCTGCAACAGCCGGGCGAGGCAGTCATTTCGATCTATGCCCGGGGGCGCGATTACCACAAGGTGCTGCGTGCCCGTTTGCAGCAATTGGCCAGCCAGATCGAGCAGCACGTTGGCAGTATGGGCTACCGCGTGTTTACCGATTCGGCCCCGGTGCTGGAAGCCGAGCTGGCCCGCCGCAGCGCCCAAGGCTGGCGCGGCAAGCACACCCTGTTGCTAAACCGAGAGGCAGGCTCCACCTTTTTTCTGGGCGAAATTTTTACGGATTTGCCCTTGCCGGTGACGCCGCCGCCGGAGCAGTACAACCACTGCGGGCAATGCACGGCTTGCATCACGGCCTGCCCGACGGGCGCGATAGTCGCCCCCTACCGGCTGGATGCCCGGCGCTGCATCTCGTACCTGACGATTGAGCACCCCGGCGCCATCGACCCCGCCCTGCGCCCGCTGATCGGCAACCGCATCTACGGCTGCGACGATTGCCAACTGGTGTGCCCCTGGAACAAGTTTGCCCGCCGCAGCAGCCTGCCCGATTTTGACGAGCGCCACGGCCTGGGCAGCGCCACCTTGCTGCAACTGTGGCAGTGGGACGAGGCCACCTTTTTACAACGCACCGAAGGCAGCCCCATTCGCCGCATTGGCCATGTGCGCTGGCTGCGCAACCTGGCCGTGGCTTTGGGCAACGCCTTGCGCCACGCCGTGCAGCAGGGTGATGCGCAGCAGGCGCAAGCCATTCGCCACGCCTTGCAGCAGCACGCCCAACACCCCGAGGCGCTGGTGCGCGAGCATGTGGCCTGGGCGCAGGCGCAGGGCTAGCTGCAAAGAGGTAAATCGCAGGGCGTTGCACCCTGTTGCGCGTGCTGTGAATGCTTTGGCTGCGTGGGCTGACTGTACGGGCCCAATGAACCGACCGAATGCGCCTGCCGAAAATGCCGATGGCATGCAGGTTGCGGCGTTTGGAGAAATGGCCGGTTGCGCGCTTGCAGCGGCGGCAAATCGTGTATCGTTGCTGGCTTTTGCGCTGGCCTTGGCTCTGGCATCGGCGCCCAAACGGGGCGGCGCAGCAGCCTGGCAGCACAGCCCCTCACCACAGAAAGTACCGCCATGTCTACCCCTTGCAAAACCGTTCGCCTGACGTATCCCGACTGCGCTTCGGGGCTGGATGTGCAGGCCGTTATGCTGGATTTGGATGGCACGCTGGTTAATACGCTGGGCGATTTTGATTTGGCGCTCAACGGCATGCTGGCCGAAAACCATTGGCCGCAGGTGGAGCCTGCCTTTATCGCCCGCACCGTGGGCAAAGGCTCGCCCTACCTCATCCGCCAGACCTTGCTGCATGTGGGGCTGGGGCGCGATGGCGTGGTGGACGAGGCGCTGTATGCCCGCGCGCATGCCAGCTACCAGCAGCATTACAGCCGCATCAACGGGCAAGCCAGCCACCTGTATGCGGGCGTGCGGCAGGGGCTGGAGCAGTTGCATGCCGCCGGGCTGCTGCTGGCGTGCATTACCAACAAGCCCACGCAGCACGCGCGCGATTTGTTGCAGCAGCTGGGCGTGGCGCACTACTTTGCTTGCGTGCATGGTGGCGACTTTTTTGCCCGCCGCAAGCCCGACCCCTTGCCGCTGCTGGAAACCGCCCGCATGCTGGGCTGCGCGCCCGCGCAAGCCTTGATGGTGGGGGATTCGGTCAATGATTCCGAGGCGGCGCATGGCGCGGGCTGCCCCGTGCTGCTTGTGCGCTATGGCTACAACCACGGCGAGCCGATCGAAGGCGTGCCCGCGCAGGGGTATCTGCACAGTCTGGCCGAGCTGCGCTGCGGGGCGCAAGCCGGTTTGCGCCCTGGTTGTGTTTGATAGACTACGGCTCATCATGTTTTTTCACTTCACCATCACCACAGGTCAGGCAGACCGGGGAGCATGGCCCTGGCGGGGCTGAATCGGGCGCATTGCGTTGCGGCCTGCGCGGCTTGCAGCGCGGGTGATGGCAGTGCCTGCCGTGCGAATCATGGATGACACAAACGCCTGGCGTGATGCCGTATCGGGGCGACAATCCATGGCAACCAACTAGCACGTTGAACAGGCTTTTTTCTTTCGGACGGGTTTTTGCTTGCAGGCTTGCGGCAAATCGCAGCAAATAGGTGGCTGCTGCCTTGCCTGCACAACGGCAACCTGTTCTTGTGTGAGGAGTGAACGTTCATGATGACCGAAATCGAATTCAACAGCCTGGCGGCGCAGGGCTACAACCGCATTCCGCTGGTGCTGGAAGCCTTTGCCGATCTGGAAACCCCGCTTTCCCTCTACCTCAAGCTGGCGCATGCCGAATATGGCGGCCAGCACAGCTTTTTGCTCGAATCCGTGGTGGGCGGCGAACGTTTTGGCCGCTACAGCTTCATCGGCCTGCCTGCGCACACCTTGCTGCGCGCCAGCGGTTTTGGCGAGCAGGCGGTGACCGAAGTGGTCACGCGCGGCGTGGTGCAGGAAGTGGCGCGGGGCAATCCCCTGGACTTTATCGAGCAGTACCAGGCGCGCTTTAAAGTGGCGCTGCTGCCGGGCATGCCCCGCTTCTGCGGGGGGCTGGCGGGCTATTTCGGCTACGACACGGTGCGCCATATCGAGAAAAAACTGCAACACGGCTGCCCGCCCGATGCGCTGGGCACGCCCGACATTTTGCTGTTGCAGTGCGAGGAGCTGGCCGTGATCGACAACCTCTCGGGCAAGCTGTATCTGCTGGTGTATGTCAACCCGGCCCAACCCGAAGCCTACAGCCACGGCAAACGGCGCTTGCGTGAGCTGCGCGAGCGCCTGCACCGCCCGGCCGTGCCGCCTGCGGCCGGCATGTTCAAGAAAGAGCCGGTTGAGCGCAGCTTTGCCAAAGACGACTACCTGCAAGCCGTAGAGCGCGCCAAAGAGCTGATTGCTGCAGGCGACTTCATGCAGGTGCAGGTGGGCCAGCGCCTGCACAAGCGCTTTGCCGCGCACCCGCTCAATCTGTACCGCGCCTTGCGCTCGCTCAACCCCAGCCCGTACATGTACTACTACCACTTTGGCGATTTTCAGGTGGTGGGGTCTTCGCCCGAAA
>CAYUAF010000046.1:8020-11850 GCA_964442555.1 uncultured Allobrachymonas sp. | reverse complement strand
CGCCTGCGCGAAGCGCTGGGCACTGCCGGTCACATGATCCAAACCGTGCGCGGCACGGGCTACCGCATCACCGCCCAGCCGGATTAAGCATCAGCTGCACCTGCTGCACCAGCAGCCCCCCCTGCCCCGGCAACCTGCAAAAGCTCTTTTGCCCAAGAAGCGGCAGCGTTTAAGATGCGCAGTGCGCAGAAGATGCACCGTCTGGCATCCGCTTGGCAACGTGCAGCCTTGCATACGCAGCCCTTCATTCGCCGCCTGCGGCAGCAACCCCGCGCAACCCCGCGCGCGTTTGAAGGCGGCTGAAGGCGGCCTTTTCGCCTTTCTGCTTGTTTTCAAACCCCGTTCCCCAACCAGCGATCTTTGCCACGCCCATGCAACAAAAAACCACTTGGCTACTGATCACGCAAGCCCTTGCTCTGCTGGCCAGCGTGCTGCTGCATGCCAGCGGGCACGCCCGCCCGGCGTTTTGGCTGATGGCCGGCGCCTTGCTGGCCACTGCCGCCTGGCTGGCGCTGGATGCCGTGCTGGGCGCACGCATGCTACGCTGGCTGCAAAAAGGCGATTTGGCGCACCCGCTGCGCACGCTGGAATCATGGCAGGCCTTTGGCGATGCTGCGCTGGAAGTGCGGCGCAGGCAAATGCGCAAAACGGCTGTTGTGCAAGAAAAACTCCGCGCTTTTCTGGATGCCGTGCAAACCCTGCCCATTGGCCTGGTGCTGCTGAATCAATCGGGACATATCGAATGGTTCAACCTGATTGCGGCCGAACATTTCGGCCTGCACAACCCGCGCGACTTGCAGCAGCAAATCCTGCATCTGGTGCGTGCGCCGCAGTTTGTGCATTACTGGCTGCGCAGCCCCAATGAGGAGGGCGTAGTCATTCACGGACGCAACCATACTGCACAGCACCCCGTCAAAATTTCGGTGCAGGCGTTTGCTTTTGGCGAAGACAAGCGGCTGCTGCTGTCGCGCGACGTAACACTGCTGGAGCAAGCCAACCGCGTGCGCAGCGACTTTGTTTCCAACGTTTCGCACGAAATCCGCACCCCGCTGACCGTGCTGGCCGGCTTTGTGGAAACCCTGCAAACCCTGCCGCTGGCAGCCGACGAGCAGCAGCACTACCTGCACCTGATGGCCGAGCAGGCGCAGCGCATGCAGCTGCTGGTGGACGATCTGCTCATGCTCTCGCGCCTGGAAAGCGGCCCGCCACCCGATGCCAAAGAGCACATCCACATCGCCGATCTATTGCAGCAATGCCTGCACGATGCCCAGGCGCTGTCGCGCGTGCTAAGCCACAACGGGCAAGAAACCGCCCATCACATCACGCTGGAGAACACGCTGCCAGACCAGGCGCAACTCATCGGCAGCCACAGCGAATTGCGCAGCGCCATCAGCAACCTGCTTAGCAATGCCGTACGCTACACCCCGGCAGGCGGCCATATCGCCTTGCAGGCGGCGCTATCAGAAACAGGCGGTTTGCGCATTGCCGTGCGCGATACCGGGCCGGGCATTGCGCGCGAGCACCTGTCGCGCATTACCGAGCGCTTTTACCGTGTTGATAAAAGCCGCTCACGCGAAACAGGGGGCACAGGGTTGGGGCTGGCCATCGTCAAGCATGTTGCCCAACGGCACCATGCCACGCTGGAGATTGATAGCCAAGTCGGGCGCGGATCCTGCTTTGCCCTGCACTTTGCGGCACAGCGCCTGCTGCGCGATGCAGACGCGCCAGCGCCTCACACCGCCGCGCACGAAGTTTGACGCGCGCTCCGTCGCACCTTGGCCCTTTATTTATCTGGCTTGCGCGGCCTTTGCACGCCGCGCCTGATGCATCAGACTGCGCCCTCGTGCACACACATGCGCCCCACGCAAGCCCCGCGCCAAGACGCGCGATGCGTCCTGGCCGCTGTATGTGACGGCGGCACGATTACAGCAGCAATTACAGCGACTATTACTGCGGCAACAAAGAGTAGCGGCAAGCCTGGCCCGCCTGCGGATTGCACAGCGCGGCATCTTTCAGGCTGTTAGAGAAAAAGGCCATGCTTTCTTTCCGGGCTGCCTGCACCTGCTGCTGCGTTTGCGGGCGCCAAGACCGCCAGTACTTGAATGTGTGCTGCTGCCCTCGCATGAACAGCATGGCAGTAAGCTCGCCCTGCGGGGCATTGGGCATGGGCTGGCGGCAATACAGCAAAACGGCCAACATATCGCCTTTGAAGGCGGCTGCCTCTTTTTGGGGTGCAAACACGCCGGGCTTGTCCAGCATGCTGCAAGCGCTGCGCATGCCGGCCAAGGTGCGTTTAACCGTGTTGGGCAAGGTGTCGTTCACCCGTTGCTGGGCCACAAACAGGCTTTTCCAGCTGGTAATGCTTTCTTTCGGATTGGCAAACTCGGCGATGAATTCGCCACGGGCATCGCCCGCCATATACGCCAGCTTCGCGCCCGCAGGCAAGGGCGCATCCACCCGCTCCCCCACTACGGCAAACGGTTTGCCGTTATCTGGCGTGGCAGCCTGTGCAGTCGCTGCAAACAAGGCCAGAGTCATTACCAAGTAGCGCAACATGACTTTCCCTTTATCCAACAAAAATCCATGCACGATCTTTCAGCCAGGCCTGTTCACCCCATGTTCCCCAACCGTGCCACATCGGGGGTATCCACCCGCACATCGGCACATTGCGCGCGCTGGCGCAGGGCATGTTCCATAACGACCAAGGCCAACAACGCCTCGGCAATGGGCGTGGCGCGAATGCCCACGCAAGGGTCATGCCGCCCCTTGGTTTGCACTACGGTGGGCTGGCCCTGCAAGTCGATCGAATCGCGGGGCGTCAGAATCGAGCTGGTCGGCTTGATGGCAATGCTCACTTCGATATCCTGCCCGTTGCTGATGCCGCCTACGATGCCGCCGTCGTGGTTGCTGGCAAAGCCTTGCGGCGTGGGCGAATCGCCATGCATGCTGCCGCGGTGCGCCACGCTGGCAAAGCCCGCGCCAATTTCTACGCCCTTGACGGCGTTCAGCCCCATCAGCGCGTGTGCGATGTCGGCATCCAGCCGGTCGTAAATCGGCTCGCCCAGCCCCAGTGGCACGCGCGTTGCCTGTACGCGCAGGCGCGCGCCGCAACTATCGCCCGATTTGCGCAGGGCGTCCATATAGTCTTCCAGCGCCTGCACATCGGCGCAGGGGGCAAAAAACGGGTTGTTGGGTACATGCTCCCAGCCTTCAAACGGTATGGCCAATTCGCCCAGTTGCGTCATGCAGCCGCGAAATTGCATGCCGTATTTTTGCGCCAGCCATTTTTTGGCTACGGCCCCAGCCGCCACGGTGGGTGCGGTTAATCGGGCCGACGAGCGCCCGCCGCCGCGCGGATCGCGAATACCGTATTTATGCCAATAGCCATAGTCGGCATGGCCGGGGCGGAATGTGCGCAGAATGTCGCCGTAATCTTTGCTGCGCTGGTCGGTATTGCGAATCAGCAAGGCAATGGGCGTGCCGGTGGTGTAGCCTTCATACACGCCCGAGAGAATTTCTACCCGATCCGCCTCTTGCCGCTGCGTGACATGTCGGCTGGTGCCGGGGCGGCGACGATCCAGATCCGGCTGGATGTCCGCTTCAGACAAGGCCATGCCGGGCGGGCAGCCGTCAATCACGCAGCCAATGGCTGGGCCGTGGGATTCACCAAAATTGGTGACCGAAAACAAAGTACCGAGAATATTGCCGCTCATGCCCGAATTATGCGGGATATCTTTTGCGGATTGCTTGTGCAGATTGACTCGTCCCACCCGCCCGCAGCGGGCGTTGCGGCACCCCTCTGCTGCCCCTCTGCCGCGTGTGCCATGCAC
>CAYUAF010000046.1:3425-7920 GCA_964442555.1 uncultured Allobrachymonas sp. | reverse complement strand
GCCCAGGCACACGCCCATATCGCAAACGCTGCCTGCAAAAATCAGCCGCGCCAACTCGTGACACAAACACCGCTCCAGCGCCTGGCAGCAAGGCCGTACCGGCCAGTTTCTTGCCCCTGCGTAGCAGGTCCGCCGCATGGCTTGCTTTTTTTCGCAATTCCCTGCATAGTGGGCGCGCAGCAGTTGCTTTGACTGTGCTGCAGGTCGTTGGCAACGGCTTGCGCCTGCGCCAACGGTGGATATACCTCAAACACCCGAGGAGGCTTTGTATGAATCTGACCATCAGCGGACACCACCTGGAAGTAACCCCGGCTCTGCGTGAATACGTCACCAGCAAGCTGGAGCGCGTTACCCGCCGATTCGACCAGGTTGTGGAGGCACGAGTGCTGTTAAGCATCGAGAACCAGAAAGAGAAAGAACGTAGGCAACGCGCCGAATGCACGCTGGGGGTCAAAGGCAACGACCTGCATGCCGAAAGCAGCCACCAAGACATGTACGCCGCCATTGATGAGTTGGTAGACAAGCTGGATCGCCAGATCATCCGCTACAAAGACAAGCTGCAATCGCACCACGCCGTGGGGCAAAAACGCATGCAGCATGAAGAGGATGCAGAATCCAGCTGATAGCTGATGCTGGACAGTTGATGCAGCCAATGCTGCTTCGACATCCGCACCAGAACCGCCGGGCTGCGCATGCAGACCCGGTTTTTTTATGGACTGCAAGCACGGCGGCGCATCCGGTTTTGCATCCCCCCGCTGCAATATGGCAAATGGCGGATATGGAATGGCGCACGAAAACAGCAACGCAAGCAACGGGGAGCCGCCCTCACCACCCGCCGCCGCCCAGTGGAAACTGGTCTCGACCGAATGCCGCATAGATTCATGCATGGGCGCTTATGCGGCACACGCGCGGTACACGTGGCACACGCATCACGTGCGTAAAGCGTGCGTCAAAAAACCGCTGCTGCGCAATCTGGCTATTGCGCCCCTTGCGGCCCCACTTGCTCACGCCAGCAAAGTGGCATATGAAAAACGCAGCGCCTGATGCTAAAACCCAGGAGTTTGATGGGAATTAGGGTTTTTTCTAGGTCTACCCCCCGTTTTTGCCCATAATTCACATTCTGTATTGGTGTTTACCCTATGAATCGTCTTGCTGCCATATTGCCTGCCGCGCAGGTTCTTGTTGATGTTGAGGCCACCAGCAAAAAACGGGCCTTTGAAGAAGCCGGCCTGCTGTTTGAGCAATTGCACAACTTCAGCCGCGCCGTCGTGACCGACAGCCTGTTTGCGCGCGAACGCCTCGGCTCTACCAGCTTGGGGCACGGCGTAGCGATTCCGCATGGGCGCATCAAAGGGCTTAAATCGCCAATGGCCGCTTTGTTTCGCCTGGCCAAGCCTATCGTGTTTGACGCGCCTGACGAACAACCCGTCGGGCTGCTGATCTTTTTGCTGGTCCCCGAAGCTGCTACGCAAAAACACCTGGAAATTCTGGCGGAAATCGCCGAAATGCTCAGCGACAAAGACCTGCGCACCCGCCTGATGCACACCAACGACGCCGGCGAACTGCACGCCCTTGTGCAAACCTGGCGCCCCATGGCAACCGCTTGAGCGTCCCGCCCAAGCCCTTTCTGTTTTTTCGTTTTCCCTCCCATCGCCCTGCCTACTGCTGTAGCGCTATCGCGCGCGATACAACGACGCTGCCAGCCCACATTCAGCGCACACGCAAGCACACCGCGCCCCATCACATCTGCCTGGCCCGGCACGCCCGTCTGCATGCGCATCTCCGCGCTGTGTCCGTTCGTGCACGCTGGCATGCCCGTTCAATGGCAGGCCGGCCTTTTTGCCAGCATGCCCCATCCCGCGCACCGCTTGCGTACCGCCGGGCCATGGTATCCGGCACCCTGCATCGTTTGCATGTTTGGCGAAAGAATCGCGTCTTGCTTCTTTCGCCAAACCCGAACGCTTTTTTGCGCAAAAATGGCAACAGTTTTTTATTACTGATCGTGCCGATTTGCCATGAACACTCCCGTCATCAACGCCCAGCATTTGTTTCAAACCTTTCGCTCCAGCCTCGGCTGGCAATGGGTGGCCGGCCTGGATGCCCCCGAGCGCCAATTCCACGAAGCGGCGGTGCGCACAGCCGGCTCTGGTTCAGACTTGGTGGATTACCTCAACTACATCCATCCCTACCGAATACAAGTGCTGGGCGCGCGCGAGATTGAACACCTGGCCGCCAACAACGACCCTGAAGCGTTTGTGCGCCGCACCAAACGCTTTGTTGAGCTGGAACCGCCCGTCATGATCGTTGCCGACGGCCAGCAGCCCTTGCCTTTTTTGCTGGACATTGCCAACCAATTCCACATTCCGCTGTTTGTTACCACCGAACGCGCCGCCTTCGTGGTAGATACGCTGCGCGCCTACCTGTCGCGCCACTTTGCCCCGCATACGGGCATGCATGGCGTCTTCATGGACATTCTGGGTCTAGGCGTGCTGATCACGGGCGAATCGGGCATTGGCAAAAGCGAGCTGGGTCTGGAGTTGATTTCGCGTGGCAACGGCCTGGTGGCCGATGATGTGGTGGATTTGTACCGCGTGAACCAAAACAGCATCGAAGGCAGTTGCCCCGAGCTGCTGCAAAACCTGCTGGAAATACGCGGCATCGGCCTGCTGGATATCCGCGCCATTTTTGGCGAGGCCGCCGTGCGCCGCCATATGCGCCTGCGCCTGATCGTGCACCTGGTGCGCCTGGACACGACCGATAGCGACTACGAGCGCATTCCCACCAAGCCGCTGTATCAAGACGTGCTGGGGCTACCCATTCGCAAAACACTGATTCAGGTAACCGCTGGCCGCAACCTGGCCGTGCTGGTCGAGGCCGCCGCCCGCAAGGCCATTCTGGAAATGCGCGGCATCAACACCTACGAAGAATTCATGGCGCGCCAGCGCGCCGCCATGGAACAAAACCGCACGGATACGTAACCGTTCCCGGCGTTTTGGCTGCCGGCGCTTTGCTTGCCCGTATCTTGCAAGCCTTGCAAAAGGCGCGTACCGCTTTGCTTGATGCTGGGCGCATCTACCCAACCGCTGGCACGGTGCCCAATCCAACGATCAAACTCTCTACGTCGGTTTATCTGCGCCTATTCCCTACGCCCCCAGCACACACCGCAAGCTGCCACGCGCGCTACGCCGCACATTGCAAACATCCATGACGACAACGCGCCTGCCCACAACGCTTACGCCGTGCCGATGCGCTGGAACAGGCCGCCGGGCAAGCGCCCGACCAGTCCCATCAATTCCAGCTCCAGCAATTTGGCTTGTACGGTTGCGGCATCCATGCCCGTGCGGGCCAGCAGCATGTCCAGCCCCACGGGGTCATGCCCCAGCGCCTGCAACAGCAGCGCCTCGTCTGCATGCATGCCTGGCACGCTTGCGGCCTCTGTCACAGCCGCATCTGCATCCGTACCAATTGCTGCATGCTCTGCAACATCCAAACCGACACCAGCTGCCACACCATGCGCCGCATGGCTGCCGGATGGCACAACGGGGCGCAGTTCTTCCAACACGTCTTGCGCAGACTCCACCAGCTTGGCACCCTGTTTGATCAAGGCGTGGCAACCGCGCGACTGCGGCGCGTGGATCGAACCCGGAATAGCAAAAACCTCTTTGCCCTGCTCGCCCGCCAAACGTGCGGTTATCAGCGAGCCGGATTGCAGCGCAGCCTCTACCACCAGCACGCCGTGGCTCAAGCCCGCAATGATGCGGTTGCGCTTGGGAAAATGGTGTGACAGCGGCGGCGTGCCCAAAGGGCTTTCACTCAGAATCACCCCGTGTTGCACGATGCGATGCGCCAAATCATGGTGCTGGCGCGGATACACACGATCCAGCCCGGTGCCCACTACAGCAATGGTTGCCAGGCCGCCTTGCGCGGCAGGGCCGGATGCAGCGGCCTGCAAAGCGCCTTCGTGCGCAGCGCCATCCACCCCCAAGGCCAGGCCGGAGACGACCGTCCAGCCCATTTCTGCAAACGCTTTGCCAAAGGCACGCGCATTGCTCGCGCCTTGTGGCGTGGGATTGCGGCTGCCCACCATGGCAATGCGCGGCTGCGCTTGCTGCAAACGATCCACCTGCCCCATGGCATACAGCAGAACGGGCGGATCGGCCATTTGCAGCAGCATTTGCGGATAGGCAGGGTCTGCCAGCGTGAGCAAGCGCCGCTGCACAGGCGCACCTGCTACACCGATTGCGCCTGTTGCGCTTTTTGCATGTGTTGCTTGCTGCTCGCCCGCAGCACTATCCCCTTGCTGCAACCATTGCCATGTGGTTTCAATCAGTTCCAGGGTGTTGTCATCGGGCGTGCGCAAAGCGGCAATCTGTTTGGCAGAAAGCAGTTGCTCCAGTGCCGCATGGCTTTGCGCCAATATCTGCTGCGGCAAGCCAAAAGCCGCCAGCAAGCGGCGGGCTGTACCGCTGCCAATGCCTTTGGCCTGCAGCAATTG
>CAYUAF010000046.1:0-3325 GCA_964442555.1 uncultured Allobrachymonas sp. | reverse complement strand
TCGGTAAACAGCGCAGGCGCTTCTACCCGATCGCCGATTTTGACCGGCTCTTTGATCTCGATGACCAAACCGTAAGACAGGCGCTCGAACGGACGGAAGATATAGAGCAAGCCATTACGCTCATCCGGCAGCTTGATCATTTCCGGCTGGCGGCCATTGGTTTTATCGGCAATGCGCCGGCCTGTGCTGATCAGCGACAGCACCGTGCCATGCTCCACACCATCGCGCGTGCCTTTGTTGATGGTGATGATCTGGTTCTGGCCCACGTAATTCACCGCATCGCCATACACCGAAACCACCAGGCCATTAACCGGCACCGTAGGCGCGTGCGGCACGTGGTTGTGTACCTCGCGCGGAGGCTCGGGCAGCAAACGGTCGCCAGTGCGAATTTCCTCTTTTGCAGCGATTACATCCAGCGCCGCTGCTTCAGGAATGCCCTCTTTGCCGCCATCTGCCGCGCTGCTGACGGTTTCGGCCCGCACCAGGCGAGCACGCCCGGCAAAGCGGCCTTCATACCCCAGCACTTCTTTCGTGGCAGGGTCTTTGATTGGCGTGGCATTGCGGAATACCCGGTACACATTGGCTTCTTCATCTTCCTGATACTGCAATGCTTTGCCATCGCCGCTGCGGGCATAGATGCGATCGCCGGTACCCAAAATCTGGCGGCCATCTTTGGAGCCCACAATCCAGTGGGCTTTTTTCAGCGTATCCTCATCCACAATCAGCGGCTCGGACAAGAATGGCTCGATCAAATGCATCGGAATCGTGGCAATAGGTTGCGCTTCTGCATCTTCGATGCGCACACGCGGCTGCAACTGCACCGTACCGCTTGGCCCGCCGCTAATGCGACGCCCCGCACGCAAGCGCGCGCGGCCATTGACAATTTCCAGCCACAAAGTCTGCCCCGGATAAATCAGGTGCGGATTGCGGATTTGCTTCAGATTCATGCCCCACAACTCGGGCCAGCGCCAGGGTTTTTTGAGGAATTTGCCCGAAATGCCCCACAAGGTATCGCCTTGCTTGACCACATATTTGGAAGGCGCATTGGGCGCCAGCTCGCTCACGGGCACGCCGCGCGCAGCCGTGGCTTGTGCGATTTGACGCTGCTCGGGCGTCGTCGGATACTGCTGCGCAAACGCAGAAGAAGCCCCTGCAACGCCCGCCAGCAGACCTACGCAGGCAAGCGCCTTGACTGTTGCCTGCAATGCGGCAGGCGTATGTTTTTGAAATTGTTTTTGAAGTTTGGATTGCATCATGGCCGTCCCGAATATAGGCAGAAAGACAACATGCACAGCATAGCGCACAAAATCCTGTTACAAACAAATTTCCTGTACTTATGCCGATTTGGCGGGGATTGATGAGGTGTTTTTGTGCTTTCCGTGCCACGTTCGTGCAAAAATAGCGACAATTTGTAGTAGCTGCTCGAACGCACGCGCAACCTGCCGCGCAGCCCGCGTTCCCATCTTTTGCAACCCTTTGTTTTCTCGGCCAGCCTGCTGCATTCCTTCCGGGCTGGCGCAGATACCGTACCCTGGAGTTTTTTCATGGCTTTGCTGCCCATTCTGATATACCCCGACCCCAAACTGCACACCGTTGCCCGCCCGGTAGAAGCGGTAGACGACAAAATCCGCACCTTGGTCAATGACATGTTCGACACCATGTACGAAGCCAATGGCGTGGGCTTGGCGGCCACGCAGGTAGATGTGCACCAGCGCGTAGTGGTGATGGACGTATCCGAAACCCGCGACCAGCGCGTGGTACTGATCAACCCCGAAATCGAATGGCTGAGCGAGGAGCGCCAGGTTCGGGACGAAGGCTGCCTGTCCGTGCCCGGCATGTACGACGGCGTGGAACGCGCCACGCAAGTGCGTGTGCGCGCCCTGGACGAAAACGGCAACAGCCGCGTGATTGAGGCCGACGGTCTGATGGCCGTGTGCATACAGCACGAAATCGACCACCTCAACGGCAAAGTGTTTGTGGAATACCTCTCGCCCCTGAAGCGCAACCGCATCAAGACCAAACTGCTCAAGGCCAAGCGCGAAGCCGCACGCACAGCCAGCACCGCCGCTTAAACGCCCGGCCCCAGCCACCGTCCCCCTCGCGCGCTGGCGGCGCAGCATGCTAGGTTCTGCACGCTAACCGCAGCATCCCCTGCCACTTCAGCCAAGGCGTGTGCGCAGCCGGGTACAACAAGCACGCAGTTACGCGCACAGATACAGGCGCACAGATAAAGAGATATCGCCCGCGCCCTTCGCCCTGCCGATCGGCCCGTTTTTTTAACCGTTTACCAGAGCCGCCAGCTCCCGCCCACCATGCGAGTTGTTTTTGCCGGAACCCCAGAGTTTGCCCAACAAGCCCTGCTGCAAATCTTGCAAGCAGGCTACGAAGTGCCCTTGGTATTCACCCAGCCTGATCGCCCCGCTGGCCGCGGCCTGCAATTGCAGCCCTCGCCCGTCAAGCAAACGGCGCTGGCGCATGGCGTGCCCGTTGCGCAGCCGCGCAGCCTGCGGCTGGACGGCAAATACCCCCAAGACGCCGAAGCCGCCCGCCAGGCGCTACTGGCCGCGCAGCCTGACATCATGGTCGTGGCCGCTTACGGCCTGCTACTGCCGCAGTGGGTGCTGGACTTGCCCCGCCTGGGCTGCATCAACATCCATGCCTCATTGCTGCCGCGCTGGCGCGGCGCCGCGCCCATTCACCGCGCCATTGAAGCGGGCGACGCGCAAACCGGCATCACCATCATGCAAATGGATATCGGGCTGGACACCGGCGACATGCTGCTGCAAGAGGCGCTGCCCATCGCCGCAGACGACACCACCGCCACCCTGCACGACCGGCTGGCAGCCCTGGGCGGCAAGCTCGTGTTGCAAACCTTGCAGCAGGCCGAAGCAGGCCGCCTAACCGCCACGCCGCAGCCCGAACAAGGCGTGAATTACGCACACAAAATCGCCAAGGCAGAAGCCCTGCTCGATTGGACGCAAGCCGCCCCCGTGCTGGAGCGGCGCATTCGCGCTTTCAGTCCTTTTCCGGGAGCCAGCACGTATGTAACCAGCAGCGTTGGGCATGGCGACCCCGTCAAAATCCGCAGCGCCCGTCTTTCCCCGCTGGCGCGCCCTGCCACCGCACAGGCCGGCGAGGTGCTGCAAGTAGACGATGATGGCATCCACATTGCCTGCGGCCATGCCAACGCAGACGGCGTATTGCAACTGCTGGTATTGCAACGAGCCGGCGGCAAACCATTGCCAGCTGCCGATTGGCTGCGCGGCTTTGCCCTGCAAAAAGGCGATGTGCTAACGAACCATCCACCCGCATAAAAAGCAACAGC
>CAYUAF010000045.1:0-11941 GCA_964442555.1 uncultured Allobrachymonas sp. | reverse complement strand
CCGGAGCCATGTAGAGGAACACCATGTACAAAAACCTCGCAGCCACGCTCGTGGCCGCCTTCTCCTTTTCCTTCTCTTTGTGCGCTGCTGCCGCCGCAGCCAACCCCGCGCCTTCCAGCCCCGCCCATCCCACCGCGCCCAAGCCGCCTGCCGCGCCCGTTAAGGCGGCATGGATTTACATGTCGCCCATTACCGATGCGGGCTGGACGCGCCAGCACGAAACCGCACGCCAGCAGGTGCAAAAGCAGCTGGGCGCCGGTGTCAAAACCAGCTACGTAGCCAACGTGCCCGAAGGCCCCGATGCCGAGCGCGTGCTGCGCGATCTGGTGCAGCAGGGCAACCAGATCATCTTCACCACCAGCTTCGGCTATATGGAGCCGGCCATGAAAGTGGCGCGCGACTTTCCGCAGGTGAAGTTTGAAGTGCTCACCGGCTACAAGCAAGCTGCCAACGTCGCTACGGCCAACGCCCGCTATTACGAGGGGCGCTATCTGTCGGGCATTGCCGCCGCCCGCATGAGCAAGAGCCGCCTCATCGGCTATGTGGCGGGCTTTCCGATTCCGGAGGTGCTGCAAGGCATCAACGCCTTTACGCTGGGCGCGCGCTCGGTCGATCCCCAAGCCCAGGTGCGCGTGATTTGGCTCAACGAATGGTTCAACCCCGCGCGCGAGCGCGATGCCGCCATGTTGCTGATGGATCAGGGCGCAGACGTGCTGGCCTTCCATACCGGCTCTACCGCCGTTCCCGTTGCGGCGCAAGAGCGCGGCAAGTACGTGGTGGCCTACCACTCCGACATGCGCCAGTTTGCGCCCACGGCGCAGATCATGGCCGTAACCCACCACTGGGCCGACTATGAAACAGGCCGCATCCGCGCCCTGCAAAGCGGCCAATGGCGCAGCCAGAATGTGTGGCACGGCGTGCGGCAAGGCGCCATTCGCGTGGGCGACTTTGGCCGCCAAGTGCCCGATGCCGTGCGCAAAGAAGTGCTGGCACGCCAGGCCGATATTGCCGCAGGCCGCTTGCACCCCTTTACCGGCCCCGTGCACGATCAAAGCGGCAAGCTCGTTGTGCCCGCAGGCAAAACCTTGACGGATGCGCAGATTCTGAAGATGGATTGGCTGGCGCAGGGCGTGCAGTCTGCGCCGGTCAAGCCATAAGCCGTTCGCCCCCGGCTGCTTGAACGGGCTTGGGCCGGATGGCCCGGATGCCAAGCGCAGCGGGCGTTACAGCCCGGCGCACCCGCAGTACCCACGCGCTGTTGGCACGGCCTTGTTTGTTTATTTATTTAGCCATTCATTCGTCCGGCAAGCCCGCCGAGTCGCTTCAGTCCGCAGCATCCGCCTCGCCAACAGGCGGCAGCGCCGTATCCGGCAACTCCGGCAGCGTCGGCAGTTCCAGCCGCTGCTGCACGGTGATGCCGATTTTTGCCAGCCGCTTGCGCAGCTTCAGCACCTGCGCATCTTTGCTCAACAGCAGGGCGCTGTGGGCAACGGCCAAGTCGATAAAGCATTGGTCGTCCGCATCTTTGCATACATAGCCGCAGCGCGGCGCAGCATCTACCATGGATGTGCAAGCGTCGTACTGCGCCATGATGTGCGGTACCGTGCTTTGGTAAAACTGCACGCGTGCCGCAATGTGGGGGTAGGCCAGCACGCGCTGCAATTCTTCGCGCATGCGCGCCGTTGCCAGCCATTGCAGCCGCCCCGCCTGCAAGGCCGCCCGCAAAGGCGCTGCTGCGGGGTCGTTGAACAGCAAGACATCCAGCGCGATATTGGTATCCAGCACAACAGGCGGCACAGCGCAGCCTTTGGCTGGCAGCGATACGGCTGGCGCGATGTGTTGTTGTTGCATCATGGCGGCATCATAGGCAAAGGCGCTTGCCTGCGGCTACGGCTCATGCGCGGGAACCGGGCTGGCGCCGCCCGCGATTTGTTCCAACTGCATGCCGTTCAAACGAAAACGCTGCGTTTGCGCAATGGTGCGCAGTTTGCCCGGCGCGTCAGACACAACGCCGGTATAGCGGATTTGCACATCGGCCGTATCGGCCCTGCCGCGCGAGAGGAGGTGCACCTCGCCATCCACCACATGGCAGGCATGCCCGGATGCCGCTTCGCCCTGCGCCGGTGCGGCAGATACGGCAGAGGCCTGCAATGCGCCCAACTGCGGCAAGGCCGATTCGGATTCATGCCCGTGCAAGCTGGCAACCGTGGCCGCCAGGCCGGATGCAGCTGCCTGCGCGGGCTGCGCCGCCGTTGCCAGCCCCAGGCGCGCGGCGCAATCCGCATACTGCCAGGCGTTGCTGGCGGCCAGCCGTGTGGCGAAGACGGCTTTCATCGAATCGGGCTGCAGCAGATAGCCCTTGAGCCAGCGGCTGCATGCGCCCGCGCGGCAATCCGTTTGCGTGTACGTGACCAGGTAGCGGCTGGCGTCGAGCTTGTAGACCTGCACTTCGGGTGGCACGGGGCCGGTCATCCAATAGTCCACATGGGGCGTCAGGCGCGCGGCGCGCCATGTTTCCGCGCCGGCCTCTGGCGGGCTGTTGCCGGGCAATGCCGCATCGTTTTCCGCCTCGAAAAAAATCACGCCCAGGTGCATGGGCACGGCCTGTTGCGCGATTTGTTGCGGCGTGGGCTGGCCGGGCGCATCCGCCGCGCCTTGCCCCGATGCGGCTTGCTGGCGGCTGCGGGCGGGCAGGTCGGACAGGGCAACGGACTCCACCACCAACGCCACTTGCGTGTCATTCAAGCGCACGGCTTCGCGCGGGCGCACGGCCATCAAGCGGTTTTCCACCCGATCAGACGCGATGGCCAGCGCTGCTTTGTCTTGCGCGATGGCGCGCGCGATCTGTTCTTGGTATTGCGCCGGCGTCAAAGGCTGCGGCAACGGCAGCACCACTTGCCAATACACCGCGCCCGGCTCTATCAGTTCGTTTTCCGCGCTAAAAGCGGCATCCATCAAATCATTCGGGCGCATGCCCGTAGCCACGCCGCTGTGCAGCAACACCTGGGCCTGCTGCTGCGCGGCGTTTTCGCGGCTGCACCCGCCCAGACTCAGCAGGCTTGCCAGGCAAAGCGCAAACAATGCGCCCAGTCCTCGCTCCAGCAGCAAGATGCGCAGGCGCTGCCCGATTGGCTGGCCGGCCACGGGGTGCGTGGCCCGGTTCATGGCGCGGCGCCTTGGGCTGCGCCCTGTTGGGGTTGCGCCTTGTGAGCCTGCGTCTTGTTAGGGGCTGGCCGGTTTTTGTCCAGATGCCCCGCCACCAAATCGAAGCGGAACAGGCGGCATTCAATCGGGCCGTTCCACAGCGGCACACGCCGCGCCGCTTGCAGGCGCATGCGCCGGGGCAAGTCCATATCGGGGCACAGCACCCAGGCCGTCCAGCCTGCGTAGTTTTTCTTCCAGTGACTGGCTAGCCGCGCGAAAAAATCGGCTTCGCCGTTGGCGTCTGCCGTGTGCACAATGGCGTGTTCACGCCCGCCTGCCACGGTGCTTTTGCGCAAAGACAGGGTGTGCTGCGCAGGCGCTGCCCGCGGCCCGCGCGGGTTGTGGCCGCTTGGAGCCATTGTGCCGCCCTTGGCAATACCGGCGGCGGCAATGCGCTCGCCATACGGCGGGTTCAGCAGCAAAATGCCCGGCTCGCTTGTAGGCGGCATGCGCTGCAAGGCATCGCCCCCGCGCAAGTGCACAGCGTGCGCCACGCCCGCGCGTTCGGCATTGCGCTGGGCAAAGTCCACCATGCGGTGGGCTACGTCGCTGCCAAAAACGCAGATGGTTTCAGGCCGTATTTCGGCTGCGCGTGCCGCTTGCAGCAACTGTTGCCATTCTTGCGCCCGGTAGGGCAGCAAGCGCTCGAAGGCAAAGCGGCGCAGGCGACCGGGGGCCATGCGGCAGGCCATTTGCGCGGCTTCGATGGCGATGGTACCGCTGCCGCAGCAGGGGTCGTACAGGGCCTGCCCCGATGCGGGCTGCCAGCCGCTGGCAACGAGCATGGCGGCGGCCAGCGTTTCTTTCAGGGGGGCATCGCCTTTGTCTTCGCGCCAGCCGCGCTTGAACAGCGGCTCGCCAGAGGTATCGATGTACAGGGTGAAGTGCTGCGCGTCCAGATGGGCGTGGATGCGCACGCCCGGCCGGTGCGTATCCACGCTGGGGCGGCTGCCCGCTTTGGCGCGGAAACGGTCGGCCACGGCATCTTTGATGCGCAGGGCGGCAAAGTTCAGGCTTTTGAGGGGGCAACGCTGCGCTGTGACTTCCACCTTGAAGGTTTGCTGCACGCCAAACCAGTCCTCCCACGGCACAGTGCTGGCGGCTGCGTACAGGTCATCTTCCTTGGCATACGGCACATGCGCCAATTGCACCAGCACCCGCTGCGCCAGCCGGCTGTGCAGGTTCAATTGCAGCGCCAGATGCCAGTTGCCCTGCACGCGCACGCCGCCGCGCTGCGCCTGCACGGTTGCCGCCGTGCCGGCTGCCAGCGCAGCCACTTCGTCAGCCAGCCAGTTTCCCACCCCGGCGGCACAAGGCAAAAACAGCGTCAGATGATCATTCATGCGCAGCACCTTAACAGAATTTGCCTGCCATCATGCGTTTTGCGCAGGCGACAAGGCCGGCGTGCGCCAGAGCGTTTGTCGCTTGCCGCCAACCGCCATGCGCGCACCATCCATATCAACAGCGCAAACCGTGATTTTGTGCGCATTTCATTTAACGCTCGCCAATAGCCATCAACACGCGTTATTCGTCGCTCTTTTTCGTTCAAATGATCGCATTTTGTATTTGAAGGAGATCGCAAATGCCTTTTTCTTCTGACAATTGCTTGCAAACATGCCCTTACTTGCGTCTTGTATTTGAAAACTGGGGCACTATATGCGCTCTTGACCGGTTGCTTCCGTGGCCGGTCAACAGGATGCGAATCTCCATCTCTCGCAATTCCTTTTTTGCGCCAGGGCGGATGCCCTGGCTTTTTTTTGCCCGCAGCCCGGCTCCCATCCGCATCGGCCAACCGCACGCCCAATTGGCCCTATCCTGCGCTCGCCTATCCGGCTTGCCCTATATTCGGCTGCACACACGGCCTTGGCTGAAGCCCTTGTCCATCAACACTTACGGGCACATGCGCCTGCCCAAGCCTTGGGCAATGGGCTGCGCGCTTTGCTTTTGCGCCACCGAAGGCGCATGATGCATGCATGATGCAACGTGATGCGGCATGCGCGCAGCCAGGCGCCCACACACGATGACCAAGGCTCGCGGCCAGCATGTACTGCGCACGCTTAATACGCAGGCATGCCCGCAGCAAGGCTTTGCTACAGTCTTGCTCTGATGCTTATCATCCGGTGGGCTATTAAGGTGTGCTTGATAGCTCACCATGTGTCTGATATACTGTATAAAAACACAGTCTATCTATGCAATCTCCATCCTTAGATCAAAGACCGCAAGCCCTTTGCCATCAGAGCGGCGGCTTGCCTATCAGCCAGTTTCTGCACCGCATACATGCTGGCTTCCCGTCGCCAGCAGCCGATTACGAGGACGAGGCGCTGGATCTGAACGCCTATCTCATCAACAACCAGCCCTCAACTTTCATCTTTACCGTCAAGGGCGATTCGATGCTCTACGCAGGCATCCTGGACGGCGACAAAGCGGTGGTTGACCGCGCCAAAGAGGCGCGGCACGGTCATATCGTGGTTGCCGTCGTCAACGGCGAATACACCCTCAAGCGGCTGTATTGCCGCAATGGCCGAATTGAGTTGCGGCCCGAAAACCCCGCCTATCATCCAATCGTCATTGGCGAAGGCATGGAACTGCATATTTGGGCCGTGTTGATCGGCCTGCTGCGGCGTTATCCACGGTGAGCCAGCACCATGCAGCTCATGCCGCAATTCGCGTTGGTGGACGTGAACAATTTTTACGTTTCCTGTGAGCGCGTCTTTAATCCCGCTTTGGAAAACAAGCCTGTTGTAGTGCTCTCCAACAACGACGGCTGCGCTGTGGCGCGCAGCAACGAGGTCAAGGCTTTGGGCGTGAAAATGGGCACGCCTTGGTTCCAGATGCAGGAGCTGGCCCGCGAACACGGCATCTTGGCCTATTCATCCAATTACACGCTCTACGCCAATATGAGCGATCGCGTGGTGGCCATCCTGCGCGGCTTTGCGCCCGAGGTCGAGGTGTACTCCATAGATGAATCGTTTTTGCGCATCGAAACCGTGGCGCATTTGTACGGTGGCCCTGAGAGCATGGGCCAGCAGATTCGCAGCCGCGTCAAACAGTGGACAGGCTTGCCCGTGTGCGTGGGCATCGGCCCGAGCAAGACATTGGCCAAGTTCGCCAATCATCTTGCCAAGAAGCATGAGGTTTTCGATGGGGTATGCGATCTGCACGTCTTAACGCGGCCGCAGCGTTTGCAATGGATGGCTAGCGTGGACGTAGGCGAAGTTTGGGGGGTTGGCTCACGCATCAAAAAGCGCCTGGCGCTCATGGGCATCCATAGCGTGCTCGATCTGCGCAATGCACCGCCCAAAGCCATGCGCCAGCATTTCGGTGTAGTCATGGAACGTACATGCAATGAGCTTCGCGGCATTTCCTGCCTGGCGTTGGAGGAAGTCGCACCGCCCAAACAGCAAATCATCAGTTCGCGCAGCTTCGGCCAGCCTGTGACTGCGCTTGAGGATTTGCGCGAATCAGTGGCTTGTTATGTGGCCACGGCTGCCCACAAGCTGCGACAGCAGCAAAGTGTGGCCGCTGCCGTGCAAGTGTTTCTGGCCACCAATCGTTTCAATGAACGCGAGCCTCAATACAGTGCCAGCACCACCGTAGCGCTGCTCGCGGCCAGCGATGACACGCTGGCCTTGACAGCAGCGGCTATCAGAGGACTGGATAGCCTGTATCGGCCAGGCTACCGCTACAAAAAAGCAGGAGTGATGTTGTGCGAGCTTTCGCCCAAAGCCATGCGGCAAGGCGCACTCTTTGAGTGCGCAGCAGATACGGATAAATCCGCCCGGCTGATGGCTGCGTTGGATGCCATCAACCATCAATATGGCCGAGACACCTTACGCACTGCGGCCAGTGGTATCGCCCGCACTTGGTCGATGCGGGCTGCGCATCGTTCCCCGCGATACACCACGCGCTGGGATGAGCTGCCTACCGTCAGTTGATGCATGGGCGGCGGCCCGGCCGGCTCGGCCGCGGCCATCTACGCCGCGCGCAAAGGCATTCGCACCGGCCTGCTGGCCGAACGCCTGGGCGGCCAGATTCTGGACACCCTAGGCATCGAAAACCTGATCGCCGTGCAAGAAACCGAAGGCCCCCAACTCGCCGCCACCCTGCAAGCAAACGTGCGCCACTACGGCGTGGACGTGCTGGGCACGCACACAGCCACGGCGCTCAAGCCTGCGGCCCAGCCCGGCGATCTGGCCGAAGTCACACTGGCCAACGGCGCAACCCTCAAAGCCCAAACCGTGGTGCTGGCCACCGGCGCGCGCTGGCGCGAAATGGGCGTACCCGGTGAGGCGCAATACAAAACCCGCGGCGTGGCCTTCTGCCCCCACTGCGACGGCCCCCTGTTCAAAGGCAAGCCCGTGGCCGTGATTGGCGGCGGCAACTCGGGCGTGGAAGCCACCATCGACCTGGCCGGCATCGTCGAGCACGTCACGCTCTTCGAATTCATGCCCATGCTCAAAGCCGATGCCGTGCTGCAAAAGAAACTGCAAGCCCTGCCCAACGTGCGCATCATCACGCACGCGCAAATCACCGAAGTGGTGGGCAACGGCCAGCACGTAACCGCCGTGCGCTACAAAGACCGCGCCACCGAAGCCACGCACGAAGTGCCGCTGGCGGGCGTTTTTGTGCAAATCGGCCTCATGCCCAGCACCCAATGGCTGCACAACACGCTGGAGCGCAACGCCTTTGGCGAAATCGTGATCGACGCCAAATGCGCCACCAGCGTGCCCGGCGTATTTGCCGCAGGCGACTGCACCACCGTGCCCTACAAGCAAATCGTAGTCGCCATGGGCGAGGGCGCCAAGGCTGCGCTGTCGGCATTCGACTACCTGATTCGCACCAAGGTCACCGGCTAGTGCCTATTCACGCATCTTTTTAAAAGATGCGTTGCGATCAAAAAGGTCTTTCGCCAAAGCGCCAACCGCAGCCAAGCGCCATTCCTTGGCAAGGCGGGCAAGACCGGTGAAGATCTTTTGGATCTCAACCCAAAGGAACAGCCCCCCAAACCCCAGCACGCGTATCACGCGCCTTTGGCAAGCGGCTGGGCGAAATGCGCTCTGCCACACTGCCGCCCGGCGCACCACAACATACGCCGCAGCCAAACGTTTGTCTCCATGCCCGCAGCGCCCGCCCCATGCGGCCTGCCGGGCACCCTGGCCTGCAAGGCGCATCCAGCGTGCGCTACAGGACATCACCACAACTTGCCCAGTTGCACATCCACCACCTGCCAGCCAAACAGGCCCTTGCGTTGCATTACCAGATACGGCGCGCCTTCTTCCGCCGGCACAGCGCGAATCACCGCCCGATTCCAAGCGGTGTACGCCAGCTTCCACTGCCGCCGATGCTTGGCAGTATCCGCGCCGGCACTATCCGCCGGCGCGCCCGCTGGCTTGCCGGCTTGCTGATGTGCTGAGGGCGGCTGCGCTGCGTGTGGCGCCGCTTCTTCTGCCAACGCCGTGGGGGGCAGGGCAATATCCAGCCGGTTCAAGCCCGGCAGCGGGTTTTCGCCGTTCATGATGGCGACCATGCCTTGTGGCGACGCCACCCTGTCCACCACCGGGTCCAGCACCAGGTTTGCAACCGCTGCCCCCAGCATTTCTGCCGCAGCGGCAAAACCGCCGTCTGGCTTGTTGCGCAGCATTTCCGCCTTGAGTTTGCCGCGCAGCTGCGCTTTAAGAGAGGCCTGCACTGCCGCAAAATCGACGTAATCGGCCATCTTCTTGGCTCGACGCGCTTGCGCATCTTCTTTGAACTGCGCCAGCGCCATCCAGGGCGACGCCACGAAATATCCGACCAGCAACAACGCCCATAGCAGCCCTGCGGCCAGCAGTATGCGTTTTTGATTCATTCCCCCACTCCTTGTGCGAACCGTGTGCGGCTAGTACCCAGAATAGCGTCCCAAATCATTGGGGGCGCTTGCCCCGCACGGACATGATTGTGCAAGTGTCAAGAAAGGGCGCATGCAGCATGCCTTGCCTTGCTGTTGCAGGCTCCGTCTGCACGAAGGCCGGCACGGAAAGAACCGCGCGTGCAAGCCATTTTTTACCGCCCGCCACCAGTGCAACAACCGGCACAGGTACAGGCACAGGCACCGCGTAACGGCACGCCTTGCCCAGGGTCTGCTCACCCTTTTTTGAAGAATGCGTTGCGAGCAAAAAACTGACTCGCCGATGCAGCAGCCGCAACCAAGGTGCTATCCCTTGGCAAGGCAGGCAACGACGGCCATTGCTTTTGATCACAACCCGAAGGGAACAGGCCCCCAGCAAGCCCCACAAAAAAACAGCCTGCCAGCCGGCAGATGCCGACCAACAGGCTGTTTTTCACATGCGCTCAAACGCTGCTTCTGCCGCCGGCTGTATTCCCCAAGCGGGCGGCAGGCAAGCCGCGCTTATTTGCCGCTTATTGCACCACTACGCGTGCATTCACAGGCTGCACGGGGCGGTTGTTGTGGCCACCCATCACGCGGCGGAACTGTTCCACTTGTTCCTTGCCGATGTGGTCGTAGGTTTTCAGCACCAGCCAGTTCACGCCTTCGCTGCAAGGCGGCGTTGTCAGCGAGCCGGAGAAGCGGTAATAGTCCAGCGAAGCGGGCAGCAAAGTCGCTGCGTCGAATTGCTGTTTCAAAGCGGTTTTCTGGCCGCCTTTTTGCGGCATGGCTTGCCAAATCGGCGCCAGGCGGCTGTTGGACTTGCCATCCTCATACAGTACGCCCAACACAGCCAGATTGCCCTTGGCATCGGCGTGCACGAAATGCGCTTCCAGCGGGAAGGATTTGCCCTTGATCATGTTCTCGCTGGGCACATGGAAGTGGAATTGCTTGAGCGTGTACACCTTGTCGCCAATGCGCAGCGTGTTGTTGCTGTCGGAGTAATTGGCCTGAATGGTGTGGCCGTTGTTTTCTACCACGACCTTGGAAGGACGGTAGTTCACCTTGATGGCAGGCAGCTCGCCTTCTACCACATCAACGATATTGATGGGAGACTGGCTTTTGCCGCTGGCGCAGGCAGCGAATTCAGGCGACAGCTTGCCCCAGTTTTCGGGCGCGCCGTGCCCTGTGTACCCCCAATGCGTATGGCCTTCTGCCGCTTGCGCGCCAGCCATACCCAGACCCAAAGCAACTGCAATCAGGCTGTATTTGAATTTCATCTTCTTTCCTTGCTGTAGTTGAAACGAGCCTGCAATGTCAAAGACATGCACGGCCTCAAAAGCATCCATATGTAAACTTTGCAAGCAAGACAATGCGGTATTTTTCTCTACACGCAGCTTTCGCGCAGCGTGTTGGCTGTTCGTTGGGCCATTCGGCAGCATCGTCCGCCCTTCTGGCAACCCTGCCGATACAAGAGCGTTGGCAGGCCCACGGCACTCCTGCCGCCTTGCCTGCCATCCGCTCAAAACCGATACCGTTCGTTGCAACTTGTGGCAATTGCTTGTTGCTTATCCGACATACCCGCCAGGCACGTGTGCGCACATGCCAACAAAAAACCGGCACAAGGCCGGTTGGCAAGGCAAACAGGGAAACAGCAAGCCAAACCAGGCGCGCTTGCCCCCGTATGCAATCAAACAATCACGCTGTTTCCAGCAGGCTGCGCAACATCCACGCGGTTTTTTCATGCACGTCCATGCGCTGCGTCAGCAAATCGCAGGTGGGCTGGTCATTGGCCGCCTCGGCCGCTTCAAATACCTTGCGCGCCGTGCGGGCAGCGGCTTCTTGCGCCAAGACCAAATGTTCCACCATCTCCATGGCGCTGGGCACGCCTTCCACCTCTTGAATCGAAGAAAGCTTGGAAAACTCGCGATACGTGCCCGGCGCTGCAATGCCCAATGCGCGAATACGCTCGGCAATGGCGTCCAGCGCATTCCACTGCTCGGTGTACTGCTGCATGAACATGGCGTGCAAGCTGTTGAAGTGCGGCCCCGTCACATTCCAATGGAAATTGTGCGTCATCAAATACAGGGTATAGCTATCCGCCAGCAAGGCAGACAAACCGCTGGCAATTTTTTTGCGATCTTTGCTATCGATACCGATATTGACCGAAGGCGAAAACTTTTTACTAGACATGGAAACCCCTTTCTTTCTTCAACAAAGCCGGCAAAGCACCAAGCCCGCAGGGCATTATAGAGCAAGGGCCGGATGCGGGAAGCCCTTTATGCCTCATGCCTTCTGCACATAACACCCAGCCACGCCAAGAGCAAGTCGCATACAACGCCATGCACACGTTCCCGATTTTGATAGCCCCCTATACTTGCACCAGCACGCATGCGGTTGGTGCGCGTGCGTTTTCTGTTTTGTTTTATCAGGCAAGATCATCATGCCCCTGCCACCTTCTGAACTGGCTGCGCTGCGCCGCAGTTACGAACGCGCCGAACTGGACGAATCTGCTTCGCACGAAGATCCCTTGCAACAATTCGCCCGCTGGTTTGACGAGGCTTTGCAGGCCGAAGTGCCCGAGCCCAACGCCATGACCGTATGCACCGTGGGCAGCAATTTGCGCCCCAGTTCACGCGTGGTGCTGCTCAAAGGGTTTGATGCGCGCGGTATTGTCTGGTACACCAACTACCACAGCCGCAAGGGCAGCGAGTTGGCGGGCAACCCGTTTGCGGCCTTGCAATTTTTCTGGCCCGAGCTGGAGCGCGTGGTGCGCATCGAAGGCCGCGTGGAACCGGTCAGCGCCGAAGAAAGCGACGCCTACTTTGCCAGCCGCCCGCTGGATTCGCGCATTGGCGCATGGGCTTCGCC
>CAYUAF010000044.1:0-12312 GCA_964442555.1 uncultured Allobrachymonas sp. | reverse complement strand
CGGTTCATCCCCGCGGATGCGGGGAATACACTTCCCGTAAGTGATTGATTTCAAGCAAAAAAACCAACGCGCCCGATTCTACCAATGTAACTTTGACTGATCAGATTGTGAAAGAGCACTACTTTGTTCTAATGGTTGAAAAGCGACTAGCCTCAAACCATCAAATTCAATAGGGATCCGCCGGTTAGCGCCTAAAGTCTGAAACTCATATCCTGACTCATGGTTACCGGCCCAAGCCATCACAACATTGCCTTCTTCGCAGCCTGCCTCTAGATGTTGCCAGATCATTTCTCGAGTGCGTTTTGAGACGTCGCCAATATATACACCTGCACGAACTTCCAGCAACCAGATGGCCAAACGACCGCGTAGCCGCTGCGGTACATTTTCAGTAACGATCACGGTAAACCCCATTACTGCACTCTGTGCCCTTCATCACCCAAGCTTATGGGGTTAGGTATGGCCGGTAGCACGGCCTCAGGTGGCGCTTCAGGTGGTGTAATTTCTCCGGCAGCCAATACTTCTTCGATAGTAGGGATGATGTGACTCAAAAGCTTGCTGCTACGAAACAGGTCGCGGCAGGCTAAGCGTACTTCGCGCTCGGGCTGCGTAGTTTTTTTGGCAGCTATGCGAAAGGCCAACGGGACGACAGTCTCAAATTTAAAAATGTCCGCGATGTCGTATACAAAAGACAGGGGCTTGCCGGTGTGAATAAAACCCACGGCAGGTGCATAACCTGCGGCTAGTACTGCAGCCTCGGTAATACCATAAAGGCAGGCAGTGGCAGCGGATAGGCAGCGATTGGGCACGTCAGCGGCTTCCCATTGTTTTTGGTCATAATGCCGTGCACGCCATTTCACGCCATATTGCTGCGCCAGGAGTTTGTAAGTCTCTCGCACACGCACACCTTCAATACCGCGCAACTGCTCTACGCTACGACGCAAAGGCGCAGGCTCGCCAAAGCGCAACGCGTACATTTTGCGAACCACCTTCAAACGCAAATTATCATCCAACGCCAGTTTGGCTTGATACAGCAGACGATCCGCCCGAGCGCCACCAGGCTGGCCGCTAGCATACAGGCGCACACCCGACTCCCCCACCCATACCAACAATGTGCCCACTGTTGCGGCCAGATTTATCGCAGCGTGCGAAACGCGTGTGCCCGGCTCCAGCATGATGCAGGCTACTGAGCCCACAGGAATGTGCGTACGCACGCCGGTTTTGTCTATGACAACAAAGGCCCCGTCCAACACGTCAACCTGACCGTACTGGATAAAGACCATCGACACGCGGTCTTTGATGGGCAGGGGCTTGAGGGGCGGGAGCTGGGGCGCGGGCATGGCAGATCGAGCTCTTTCAGATACGCGCCAGGCTCAGCAGCCCGCAACCAAAGGCCTTGCCGGGGCCAATGCCCGCTGACACGGCGGCTTTGAGCCGAGCTGCATCGGTGGCACGCAAGACGCCTTCATAGCAAACCCGTTGCAGACTGATGGGGGCTGTGTCTTCCCGACTCTTGCGAAAGTGCAACACATCGCTGCCCGTCACTACGGCTGCTTCCAGCACAAAACCGCATCTTTGCCCCTGGCGCTCAAGCCATGCCAGTTGGGCATCAGCGCCAACCACGCCCGTGCGCCTGCCGCGTTTGCGCTCGCTGGCGCTATGGCTCACGGTGGGATTGGCAAACAGGCGAAAACGCAGGCGCGGCCCGGGCGCGCCATCTGCAGCTTCAGGGCAGAGCCGGTCCAGCGGCAAGGGGCGGGTTTCCGGCGCTGCCTTGAAGTAGCCGCTGAAAGAGTCGGCGTTGCGCCAATCGGCTTCGTGCTCAGACTGCACCAACACGACGGGCGGGCTGCTCCAGAGCATTTGCGGCTCCAGGCGCCAGAGAAAACGCGGTGGCGTTTGGTTTTCATCCTGCACGAAGGCACGCACCAAGGTACGGTGCATTTCGTAAGGGCTGCCCAAATCGCGGCGCACCCGGGCGCTGCGGGCATCAAGCAAGAGCCGGGTCAGGTACATGCTCGCCTCCTGCGGTCACGATCAAGGATTTGATGAAACGCGGGCCAAAGCGCCGCTCGGCAAAGGGCGCAACGGGTTGATCGAGCCGCACCACGCCTTCGCTCGCATCTTCCAGCGCCACGCGCCAGGGCTGGGGCGGCTCGCCTTCAAGCAGCCAAGGCCAGTTGCGCAAGGCCACTTCCAGACCCATGTTTACCAAACCGCCAGGCAAGTGTACCGGCATGGAGGGCACAAAGCTTTTGCGCCCCAGCGCCAGCGGCCAGAAAGGACGGAGCAAGGCTTGGTGGATGTGCTCCAGCAAGGTGCGATCGCCTTCCAGGCCGACGAGGAAAACGGCATCGGAAAGGTAGTAACGCGGGCTGATAACCGTACGCTCCATATCCGCCCGGCCCGTGGCCGCAATGAGCACACCGGTGGCTGTCTGGTAATCCCGCATCGGCACGCCTTCACGATCCACCCGCACGCCCATGCGCAAGGCGGCCAGATCATCCACCGGCTCGCTGCGATCACGCCCCAAGGCGGCACACACCAAGCCAAGCACGCCAGACTTGGAAGGCTCCAGTTGCGTATCGCGCTCATCAAAACGACTGGTGCTGCCCCAGGATTGCATGGGGCCTTGCAGCCGCAGCAGCAAGGTCGCCATGCTCAGCTCCCCAGCTGCGCTGCAACCAGTTCCCGCGCGCGCCGCGCCAGATCGGGCAAAGACTTTTGCGCCTCGCCCTTTTCCTGCGGCCACTGGCCGGTCAGGTCGAGATGCAGCCAACGATCTTCCTGCGCGGCGTACACCGCCGCGAGCTGGCTCTCATAGCCCGACAGCGCCGCCACCGATTGGGCTGTCAGCGAGGCATCCGCCTTGGCGCGCACCGGTTTTTCAAAGGCATTGGCCAAATTCAGCGGGGTGGCATGGCGCAAGGCAATCCCGATGAAGTCCGGCGGGTTATGCGCGGCAAAGCTGTTTTGCTTGCCGCTGGGAATGGCCTGTGCCATGGCTTTGGCAAAGGTTTCGATGGCCGAGAGAGTCAACTCCTTGTCGCCCTGCAAATTGGCCAGCAGCTTGCGCACATCAAGCACGGCGTAGCGGTAAAAGGTGGCGGAGTTGAATTCCACCTGCCCGATCATTCCCGCGCCAGTTTCGTCATCGTCGCCTGCATCATCCACGGCAGTGAAGTAGTCGAACTCACGCTCAACACGATGTGTACTGATCGCGTGCGCCACCTGGCATGCCGCATCTTGATTGACTTGCGGAAGATCAGCCAGCATGCGCCCGAACAGTGCCACATCGACAGCCTTTCCGCCATCAAGCAGCGTCTGAGCTTTTTTGACGATTGCTGGCGAAAGACTGGCTTTGGCATTTTTCTTGCCTTTCTGGCCGTCGATGGCCACCAAATCATCCCAATGCTCTTCGATCAACTGCGCGAAAGCCGCCACTTCGCTTTGCCCCAAAAACAGCAAATATTCAGTCTTGCCGTCATCCTTGATCTTCAGCCTGGCGGCGCTCAGCGCTAATTTGATTTTTTCCTCAGCCTCTACAGCATCCCGCCCGACAAGCTGCTTCAGCAGCAGGTCTTTCAGCTTTTTGGTGCGAACGCTGCGGTGCTCTGGCGGCAGCAAATCCTGCCCGGCTACCGTCATGCGAATCGCGCGTTTAAAGCACTGGCTACTCACCCGCGCGCGACGCTGGCCACCAAAGATCGCGTCTTTCGGCGCACCCGTGTCGTCGCGGTTGAGGTTGGACGGGGCGAAGTTCTGGATCAGGTGAAATTCAAGAAACAGGCTCATGGCAAATCTCCTTCAGGGTTATTCGGCGCTGTCATCGGTCGGGGTGTTGGTTGATGCGTGGGCTGGCGCCAGGGTGGCGCGGTAAAAGTCCCGCGCCCAGCGTTGACGCATGCGGTCAGGCGCCCAATTGGGGTTCATCCACACAATGAGGTCATCCAGCAAACGGGCGTAATCCAATCCCAGCGATTCGGCCTTCAGAAGACTGATGGCGTGGCGCAAGTGGATGTGGATGGTGTCGGCATCAGCTTCCAGCAGGGCGATGAAGCGCCGCTCGATGCTGATGCTGTATTCACGCTCGGACGATGCCTTGCGCCGCCGCGCCAATTGCCCAAACGCAGCAGCAAAGCTTTGCGCGCCCGATTCCGGATGCGCGGCAAACAAGCCTGCCACGGCATACAGCGCCAGGCGCCGTGCAGCACGCTCATGCTCCTCGCCAGCGAAACGCTCCACATAAGGAAAAGCGCGCGGATCGCACCCTGGATCGAACATCAGACTGCGCCGCAAGGTAGCCAGCGCGCCCAAGTCTTTTTTCGCCTGCAAGGCTTGCAGGTGTTGGATGAATGCGTTTGCGTACTCGCTCATGCGACAGCCTCCTGATGCGTGGAACGGGTTTCTGGATGGGAAACGTGCTTGCGCAACACCGCGTGAAAAGCCCCCACATATTTGGCATCGGCCCGCAGCGCGCGGGCGCTGCCGCCCATGCCTTGCACCAACTGCTGCCAGGCGACCTGGGCACTGTCGCACAAGACCTTGCTCCAATCTTGCGTCGCCTCGGCAGACTGCCCTTGGCCGAGCTGGCGCAACACGTTTGGCAAATGGCGCTCGGCCTGCGCGAAGTAGCTGGCGGCGAAGGGGCCTGTCTCCAGCAAGCTACGCGCCCGATTGCGGGTATCTTTGTGTTCGGACTCCGGCATGGTCTCAGCCAGCATGCACGTAGCCAGTGTGAGCAAATCGGCGGACAGTGCTTCGGCTTTTTGCACCAGACCACGCAAAAACGCGGCTTTGCCCGCATCTTCGAGCAGCGCCAGCGGCAGTGCGATGCGCTCTGCACGCCAGCGCAACAGCCTGGCCCGATCGCTGGCAAGTCCGGCCACCAACAGTTGATAGACCGAATCAAAGGGATCAAGGCTCTTTTGCAGTGCGACGGCATAGCTCAATACCGCTGCAGGCCGACTCGCGCCCGAAGGATTGGGGACCAGCGCTGGTAAGTCGCGCCACAGCGCGCGAGCTTCACTGAAGTCCAGACGTACCGGGCCATTGCTGCCTTCCCGAAAGCTCGCCATAGGATCGGGAGCGCTGCCTTCTTCCAGCGCGAAACCGGCGGCAAAGTGCAGCCAGCGCACCTGTCCATCCGATTCGCGCCGCAGCAGCACGGCCCGGCTCTGACGGGTGTAGCGGTCATTCGGCCCGCTGGCCAGCACGGGCCCAGCACGCAAGTCTGAGGTTGTCAGCGCAGCACGTTCCCAAGCGGGCAGATCTTCATGCGCTTGCCAGGGATGCAGGCACAGCAACAGTGTCTGCATCAAATTTTCACCAATTGGAATAACTGCGGCTGTATTCGCCAAAGCACCAGCCTTTTCTGATTCTTTGAATTTTTTGCCAGGGAAAAAACCTTCTGGCACGAACTGAAAATACCCCAACATGACCTTAATTACGTCTTTTGGAGACCATGAATCATCACGATAAACTTCTTGGTTGAACATTTCTGTTCCATAAAACTGCGCGAGAGAAATCGTGCTGGGGGGATAAAGCGTCTGCGTTTCGGTGCAGGATGACAGCGCCGCCACCTGCATGAATGGGTGTTCAGGGTGAAACAACCAGAAGCGCTCGCGCCAGTGCTCCAGGTAAGCGGCCACCGCTTCAATGGGCAAACATTCGCGCCACCAATGCGCACGATCCTTGTCCTTCCAGCCCTGCGGGTAAACGCGCGTCAAAGCGCGATGAAGAATGGCCAGCAGCAACCGGTATTGCGCCACCAGACTGGGCGGCGAGGTTTCCGCCAGCGCAATGATTTCATCGCTGCGACGAAACAGCTCCAGCAAGCCCATGTCCCGGATACGCCCATCGGCCAGACGCACGGGCAGCCACGGCTCGTCCAGCAGGTTGAAGCTCTTTTCCATCGCACACTCCTTGAGTAGCTTCAAGTGTATCTGAATATTACGGACTATTACAGACTATCCTGATTCATTGAGGCCAATTTGCGCTTCTTCTGGCCGCACATAGACCAGCCCCAGCTCGGTATCCAGTCGCAGATGGATGCCCTCGTTCCGGTACTGTCCTTGTGTCAGCGGCAGCAAGCGGCAATGGCGCAACAGAGGATGATCGGCAAATACTGCGGGTTGCTGCGCATTGGTGAAGTGCTTGACGACGGCCGTGCGCGAGAGACGCAACTGGCGGCCATACAGCTGGCGGGTGCTGGCCTCGTCCAGCGCGGCGTCGGGACTATGCCACGCATCGCCGATGCCACCGATGCACCAGCGTCCATCGGCAGCCACCTCTACGGGGATGAGCGTCACCGTCTCGCGCCCAAGTCGGGTCACGTTGCGCAGGCCCAGCAAATCGCTTTCGTCATTGCCGCGCGGCTTGTTGCTGTAGGCAGTCTGCGGCTCGTTGGCTGGGTTCAGCGCCACGTCGCGCGCCGCTTGCCGCTCCTTGTTGACCTTGGCGCGATACGCGCCGTAATCCCTGATTTCGATGGCCTCGCTCAGTTTCTCATCCAGCCCTTCGGGCAGCGGTGCGTCGCCATACACGGCCTGCACCAGCCGTTCGATATCGCCAGGCAGCGTAAGCACCTCTTCCTGCCCCAGCAACGCCCAAGTGCGCCCGAGAATGTAGGAGTCGTACACAAACGCCCATGCCGTGGCTTTCAGGTCAGGAAATCCGGGCCGCAAACCGGCCACCCACAGCCGTGCCTCTTGATGCGCCCCAGGACGCTGGCGCTGGTGACGGTGCAAGCGACCGGCGCGTTGCAGCAGCAAATCCACCGGCGCCAAGTCGCTGAGCATGAAGTCGAAATCCAGATCGAGCGATTGCTCGGCCACCTGCGTGGCAATCATGAGTGCCTGCGGGGGGCGAGTTCCCTCGGGGCCGAACTGCGCCAACACTTGCCGTTCGCGCTCGCCGCGTTCGTCCATCGGGTAGCGGGCGTGAAAGAGCAACAGCAGCGCACCCACCCCCAACCGCTCGCGCAGCAAGGCATACAACTGCTGTGCACGATCGACCGTGTTGACGATCACCGCCCCGCAACCGCCTGCCTCCAGCAAACGCGCGGCCTGTTCGGCCATGCAGTCCAGGCTTTCATCCAGGCACTCCAGCCGGATAGGCGGCAGGGCGCGCGCTTCAAATGATTCGCCGCGCACGCCGCGCTCGTCGGCCAGCAGCAGGCGCGGATAGCTTTGCGTGGGCACATGGGCGGCATCCACGCCCCAAGCCGCCAGCAGTTCATCGCGCCGTACCTTGGGCAAAGTGGCGCTCATCAGCACCACCGAGCTGCCCAGCGCCTTCAGCCATTGCAGCAGCGTGGCGATCAGGCCGGAGGTATAGGTGTCATACGCATGAATTTCATCCAGCACCACCACCCGATTGCCCAAGCCCCACAGCCGCACGAAGTGGTGCTTGACGTTGAGCACCGAAAACAGCGCCTGATCGACTGTGCCCACGCCATAGTGCGCCAGAAGCGGGCGACGACGGCGCGAAAACCAGGTAGCCGCATCCAGCGCCTCTTCCTCACTTTGATCGATGCCGTGCAGGCGCACGGTGCGCAGGCGCTGCACGTCCTCGTTCATGCTCGCGCCGCTGTGCACAAGCTGCACATCCGCTGCCCCCATACCAAACGCCTCAAGAAACGTCAAAGCGCGCTTGAACAAGGCATTGCCCGTGGCCTGCGTGGGCAGGGCCGCATACAGGCCGCGATGGCCGTTGGCTTTTTGCAGATGCAGATGGGCCAGAAAAGCCAGCTCCGTCTTGCCCTCGCCCATTGGCGCTTCCACCAGCAGCAGTGCGGGGCCTTGGGCGCTGCGCAACAAAGCATCGCCTGCCTTCTGCAAGGGCCGCGCCTGCAAACCCTGCCGCCCGGTGATGCGCCCGAGCAGCGCGGGCAAATCCGGCCACACATCAGACGAATCGCCCAACAACCCTTTGGCGGGTTGCCAGTGCATCTCATCCAGCGCCCTTTGCGCCAGGCCGTGCGCGTGCTGGTAATAGGCAACCAAGTTATCGCGCCGTTCACCGGGCGCAAACCATTTGGGGTTGGAGGCAATCCAGTCCGACGCGCTGGTCAACCCGGCCAGCCAATTGACAGCAGGCATACCGATCTCCGCCTGGCTGGGCAACCCTTGCGGCGCAAGGGTTTGCCAATAGGTTTCCAGAAGAGCTTGCCGTGCCCTGGCCCACGCTGACGGCTCGTTCTCGTCGTTGGGGCGGCCGTAGCCATCAATCTCGTACAGCACAAAATGAAACCCGTGGTGCGCGCTGATGGCCTGTAAGGCCGCGTGCAGCCAACACGCCTCGGCCTGCGTCAGCGCCCAAAGCGGCTTGCCCAGCAGCGCCTCCGTGGCGCGTGAATGCTCGGTGACATCCAACACATGGGCCGGAAAGTCCAGCCCCTGCGCCGCATCAGTTTCCATGCCTTTCTGCCACTTGGCCTGAAAGCCGGGCATAGCCTTACCAAAGTCATGCAACCCCGCCAGCGCTGCCAGCCAGCGTGCGCAGTGCGCGCGTGGCAAGCCAAAGGCGGCAGCGGCCCAGTCCAGCGTTTGCGCCGGTTCGCGCGCCAATATGGCCTCGGCCACCGCCGCCACATCCAGCATATGCGCCAAAAGGCCGTGCCCAGTGGGATCACCGCTTTTGGCCCAAAGACTACGGGCAGCCGGAAGGAGTTTTGAAAATTTCATTGACATGACGCACCACCAATCACCACAAGTAGTCTGCTAGTCTGTACCATCCGGCAAGTGACTGGTAAAGCGGTTCTTTAGACTTTCCTTGCTTATCCCTTGTCAGCATCAGAACGTCAGAAAAAACCATTAAACCTCACGGGCATAGCGGCATCTCACTCCCACTCAATCGTCGCGGGCGGTTTGGATGACACGTCATACGTCACGCGGTTGATGCCGCGCACTTCGTTGATGATGCGGCTGCTGACTTTTTTGAGCAGGCTGTAGGGCAGTTCGGCCCAGTCGGCGGTCATGAAGTCGCTGGTTTGTACGGCGCGCAAGGCCACGACGTAGTCGTAGGTGCGGCCATCGCCCATGACGCCGACGCTTTTAACCGGCAGAAAGACGGTGAAGGCCTGGGATGTGAGGTCGTACCAACTTTTGCCGCTATTAGGTTCAATGGTGGAGCGCAGTTCTTCAATAAAGATGACGTCGGCACGGCGCAGCAAATCGGCGTATTCTTTTTTGATTTCGCCCAGAATGCGCACGCCCAGGCCGGGGCCGGGGAAGGGGTGGCGATAGACCATGTCGTGCGGCAGCCCCAGGGCCACGCCCAGCTCGCGCACTTCGTCTTTGAACAAGTCGCGCAGGGGCTCCAGCAGTTTCAAGCCCAGTTGCTCGGGCAGGCCGCCTACGTTGTGGTGGCTTTTGATGACGACGGCTTTTTTGCTTTTGGCGCCGCCGCTTTCAATCACATCAGGGTAGATGGTGCCTTGCGCCAGGAAGGTCGCGCCTTTCACGCCGTTGCCCGCGGCTTTGAGTTTTTCCGCCTCAGCCTTGAACACGTCGACGAACAGCTTGCCGATGATTTTGCGTTTCTGTTCGGGGTCGGATACGCCTTTGAGCGCATCCAGAAAGAGCTGGCTGGCGTCCACACGCACGACTTTGGCATGGAGCTTTCCAGCAAACATGTCCATGACCATATCGCCTTCGTTCAGGCGCAGCAAGCCGTGGTCCACAAACACGCAGGTGAGCTGATCGCCAATGGCGCGGTGAATCAGCGCGGCGGCCACGCTGGAATCGACGCCACCAGAAAGGCCCAAGATAACTTCTTCGTCCCCCACTTGCGCCCGGATGGCGGCTACGGCTTCTTCGATGTGGTCGCGCATCACCCAGTCTGGCTTGGCACCGCAGATGTCGAGCACGAAGCGTTCCAGCATCGCCCTGCCCTGCACGGTGTGGGTGACTTCGGGGTGGAACTGCACGCCGTAGAAGCGGCGCGCCTCATCCGCCATGCCGGCAATGGGGCAAGACGGGGTGCTAGCCATGACCTGAAAGCCGCTGGGCAGCTCGGTAACTTTGTCGCCGTGGCTCATCCACACTTTCAGCATGCCGTGGCCTTCGGGCGAGTGGAAGTCTTGAATATCCTTGAATAGCGCCGTATGGCCGTGCGCGCGCACTTCGGCGTAGCCAAATTCGCGGGTATTACTGCCGGCCACCTTGCCGCCCAGTTGCTGCGCCATGGTTTGCATGCCGTAGCAAATGCCCAGCACGGGCAGGCCCAGCTCGAATACGGCATCAGGGGCGCGGTCATCTACCTCGTACACGCTGGCATGGCTGCCCGAGAGGATGATGCCCTTGAGCGTGCCATCGGCCGCGTATTGGCGCACCCAGTCGCTACTTACGTCGCAGGGGTGCACTTCGCAGTACACGTGCGCCTCGCGGATGCGGCGGGCGATGAGTTGGGTAACTTGGGAGCCAAAGTCGAGGATGAGGATTTTTTGATGAGACATGATGGATATTGCCGCCGCAAAAGTTAAAAATGCACACGCCCAAACAACGCGCAAAAGCGCGACGGGAACGTATGCAAGCGCTACACACAAGGTTGCAGCAAGGCCGCGCCCTCGTGTCATGACCGAATTTTAATGGTTTGGCGCCTGCCCCGTTTTCCGATAAAAGGGGCGCTTATTCTTTGTTTTTGCCCATGCATTTGATAGCTTGCATGGCAAAAAAGAGGGGGGAAACGTACCGCCTGCGCATGGTGGTGAAGGTGTGATGTGTACCGTGTACAGGGTACGGTGTGGCGGGCTGAAGTGTCATCGTGTGGCACTGCCCCTCGTGCCGTTGCTAGGGCCGCCAGTATGTTTTCAATCCCCCGCCGGCCAGCAGGGATCTTGCGCTCGCCCGGTACGTTTCAAGCCGGATGATACCTGTCAATGCCCGCAACATGAGCGCGCACGCCGTGGATGATGCCAACGCTGCGCACCCGCAAGCCGTCTGCTTAGAACCTGTTCAAGTTCTCGGCGCGAGTGTGGGAAATGCGGTTTGGGATGAGCTGCAAGGCGCAAGACGCAGCCATAGCTCGCACTATGGCGCGTATTTGCAACGCGGCAGATAGCACAAATCCGCTTTCTTACACCCCGCGCAAAGATCTTGAGCAGGCTCTTAGACCTCCACCTGCCAGTTGGTCGCCTGTATCAGCACATTCAGCTCGCGGATTTTGCGCGCCAAGTCTTCCATCTGCTTTTGCATGGCGGCCACATCGATTTGCGACACCCATTTGATTTCGCGCATGGAATAGCGGTCTGTTTCCTTGTGCGTGGCTTCTACCGCATAGGCCAGCACGGCGTGCTGCTGCATCAGCACATCACGCGCGGCCAGCACTTCTGCCAGCAGGCGGCCATCCGGCAATCTGGCCGTGGCGTTGGCCGCATTGATTTTGAGGATCAGCGCCTGCTGCTCGGCCACCACGGCAAAGCATTCGGCAATGAGTTTGGCCACATCTTCACGCGGCGCATCGCCTTCCTGCGCCATGGCATTTTGGGCAATGCGTTCGCGCAGCGAGAGGATTTTCTTTTTCTGGTCGGCACGAATCAAAAGCGCTTCGGCAAGTTTCATGGTCTGTTTCCTTCTGCTCAACGCACTCAACACTTCAAAATGCGCAATGCCTTGCCAAAGGCAAGGCATTGCAGGCTTTTCGGCGAAGCACGGCTCACGCCTTAATCCGCCCGGTAATTGGGCGCTTCCTTGGTGATCTGCACGTCGTGCACATGGCTTTCGCGGAAGCCTGCCGAGGTGATTTCAACAAACTCGGCACGGTCTTGCATCTCTGCAATGGTGGGGCAGCCGCAATAGCCCATGCTGGCACGCAGGCCACCTGCCATTTGGTAGATGATGGCAACCACGCTGCCTTTGTAGGGCACGCGGCCTTCAATGCCTTCGGGCACGAGCTTGTCGGCATTGGGGTTGCCGGTACTGCTTTCTTGAAAATACCGATCGGCGCTGCCCTGGCGCATGGCACCAATGGAGCCCATGCCGCGGTAGCTTTTGTAGCTGCGGCCTTGGTAGAGGATGACTTCGCCCGGCGCTTCTTCAGTGCCGGCAAACACGCCACCCATCATCACGGTGCTGGCGCCTGCTGCAATGGCTTTGGCAATGTCGCCGCTGTAGCGGATGCCACCGTCTGCAATCAAAGGCACGCCGGTGCCTTTGAGCGCGGTGGCTACGGCATCAATCGCCATGATTTGCGGCACACCCACGCCCGCCACGATGCGGGTGGTACAGATAGAGCCAGGCCCAATGCCCACTTTGACGCCGTCTGCGCCGGCATCCACCAAGGCTTTGGCAGCCGCAGCCGTGGCGATGTTGC
>CAYUAF010000043.1:0-12396 GCA_964442555.1 uncultured Allobrachymonas sp. | reverse complement strand
CCATCTGCTCGGGCGAAACCTGGATGCTCTTGTCTCCACCGCCCGCACCGTCCAATTCTCCCTTGGCTGACAGCCGTACCCAGTTGCCCAGGCTCGCTTTGGGAATGCCCAGTACCTTGGCCACCACCGCAATCGCCTGACCCGAGCGGACCTGCCGAACAGCCTCCAGCTTGAACTCTCGCGTGTACTGCGCACGCACCTGCTTTTCACTCATCTCTGAACTCCTTGTCGGTATTTTCAACAAGGGTTAAGAACTCCAGTTTTCAGGGGCAACCTCACAGGGGCAAGGTCAGACATCCTCGTACTCTATCCATAACACGCACCATCATGCAACAAAGTTCATAACACGATCTAAGCCCCTTCTTTATTACACTACAAACAAACAGAACAAAGTCAAAGATCAGTGACAAACACTGCTAGAATACACACCATCTGGAGAGATGGATGAGTGGTTTAAGTCGCACGCCTGGAAAGCGTGTGTGGGTTAATAGCCCACCGCGGGTTCGAATCCCGCTCTCTCCGCCAACTCAACCTTTTCATGGTATGAGTGCATGGTATCGGAGAGATTCCCATGCTATGACACTCACAATAAAAGCCATCGAACAAGCCAACCCGAGGAACAATTCTACAAACTCACGGATATCCCCGGCTTGTACCTCCACATTCTGCCCATGTGGCACTAAGAACCTATTCGCGCTTTTTTGATGATCAGAGCGATGAATACCAGATGGATGAATTGTAGGTCGGTGTTGAGCGGGCGCTCGCAGTTCTTCCACAGCCTTCTGTTTCTAAGGTTTTTTGGGGCAGCGGGTTGCTGGCTGCTGGTTGATGACGCGTCATAGCCCGATTGCTCATGCAGACCTTGTTCACGCCAGCTGGTGCCGACATGGCGGTATGGGGCGGGCGCTCCCCTGGGTTTGGCAGTGTTGCGCTTGGCGGTGCAAAACTTGGTTGGCCTTGGGTTTTTATGTTTGCGTGTTGGCGGCGGTCAGTGCCAGCTCGCGCATGTCGTGTATCAGCTGCTGCACGCGTTGCATATCTGCGTCCCACGCAAACATGAAGCGTGCGCCGCCGCCAATAAAGGTGTAAAAACGCCAGCCGCGCGCCCGCAGCCCTTCTTGTATGGCGGACGGCAATTGCAAAAAAACGGCGTTGGCTTGCACGGGAAACATGCACTGCACTTGCGGCAAGCCCGCAATGCCGTCGGCAAACGCGCGTGCGCAGGCGTTGCCGTGTGCGCCGTTTTTGAGCCATTGGCCGCTTTCCGTCATGCGCACCCAAGGGGCTGAAAGGTAGCGCATTTTCGATGCCAATTGCCCGGCTTGCTTGCAGCGAAAGTCAAAGCCTTCGGCCTGTTCGGGGCGGAAGAAGATCACCGCTTCGCCCACGGCCAAGCCGTTTTTGGTGCCGCCAAAGCACAGCACATCCACGCCCGCTTTCCAGGTCATGTCGGCAGGGCTGCATCCCAATGCGGCGCAGGCGTTGGCAAAGCGCGCACCATCCATATGCAGCGAGAGTTTGAGCTTGCGGCACACCTGCGCAATGGCGCGGATTTCTTCCAGGCTGTAGACCAGGCCGGTTTCGGTAGGTTGGGTAATGGTGACCACGCGCGGCTTGGGAAAATGCACATCGCTGCGATTGGTGGCCAAGGCTTCGATGCTTTCTGGCGTGAGTTTGCCGTTGCTGGTTTTGGCAACCAGCAATTTGGAGCCGTTGGAAAAGAACTCGGGCGCGCCGCATTCATCTGTTTCGATATGGGCGAAGTCGGCGCAGATAACGCTGTGGTAGCTTTGGCACAGGGCGGCCAGCGCCAGCGAATTGGCTGCCGTGCCGTTAAATACGAAAAAAACTTCACATTCCGTCTCGAACAGCTTGCGCAGCGCGTCAGCCGCTTGTTGTGTCCAGGCGTCGTCGCCATAGGCCACTGCGTGGCCGGAATTGGCCTCTTGCAAAGCTTCCCAGGCCACGGGGCAGACCCCGGCGTAGTTATCGCTGGCAAATTGCTGATCGCTCCCCAAAACGACAGGCGACGGCGTGGACGACATGGTTGGAACTCTTTTTGACGGCATCAATAGGTGGAATATCAACAGAAACTGCGCATGATCGGCAGCAACAGCAAAAGCGGCATCTAGCGTGTGCGCTATTGCCATGCTGCGCGCATGGCGTGCGTATCAAGTTGCATGCAGCCTTGCCGAAAACAGCGCAAGGGGCATTACATCCGTTTACATAAGGGTCAAATTATATGGGCGCTCGCTTCAGCCGCTTGATTGCCGGGGCAGCCGTCAGATGTGATGGGAGATGGCGGCCAAATGGCGACTATGTTAGGGCAGCCGCGATGGCTGCACTGTGGCAGGCAGAGATATCAAGATGCGTAAGGGTTGTGCGAGGTTTTCATCTCTACCCGTAAAGGGGTGCCAACCAGTTTGAAGTGCTGGCGGATGCGGCCTTCGAGATAGCGTTTGTAGCTGTCGGTTACGCCTTCAAGCGAATTGCCGTGCACGACGACCACCGGCGGATTCATGCCGCCTTGGTGGGCGTAGCGCAGTTTGGGGCGGTACATGCCGCTGCGCTTGGGGGCTTGATTTTGCACGGCTTCGTGAATCAGGCGCGTGAGCACCGGGGTAGGCATTTTGCAATTGGCGGATTTGTGGGCTTGGATGATGGAATCCCACAAGGGGGCAAGGCCTTGCCGTTTTTTGGCCGAAATATGGTGCTGGGTAGCGAACTTCAAAAAGCCCAGCCGCGATTCGGCAGAGCGCAACAGCATTTCGCGCTGGTAGCTATCAACGGCATCCCATTTGTTGATGGCGACAACAACGGCACGGCCCGATTCGAGAATGAAGCCGGCAATGTGCGCGTCTTGATCGGTAACGCCCTGCGTGGCATCGATGAGGAGCAGCACCACATGGGCAGACTCAATCGCTTGCAGGGTTTTGACGACGCTGAATTTTTCAATGGCCTCAAACACTTTGCCTTTGCGGCGCAGGCCGGCGGTGTCAATCAGCTCGAACTGCTGGCCTTTGCGCACAAAAGGCACGCTGATGGCATCGCGCGTGGTGCCGGGCAAATCGAAAGCGACCAGGCGCTCTTCACCCAGCCAGGTGTTGATGAGGGTGGATTTGCCCGCGTTGGGGCGCCCCACAACGGCTAGGCGAATGGTGCTGCTGGCGGTGTCGGCCTCGTCCTCGTCTTCTTGCGGATCGGGCAGGTCGAGGGTATCCAGCGCCAGCTCCAGCATGTGGTGAATGCCCTGGCCGTGCGCGGCAGAAATACCGTGCACATCGCCCAGGCCCAGCTCGTAGAACTCGGCCAGCTTCTGGCCGTCCGTCATGCCTTCGGCCTTGTTGGCTGCCAGAATGCAGGGCTTGCCCAGGCGGCGCAGGTAGTTGGCAATGTCGTGGTCTTGCGCGGAAAGGCCGTTGCGGGCATCGACGACAAAAACAACCACATCGGCCTCGGCCACGGCTTGGCGGGTTTGTCGCGCCATTTCGCGGTAGATGCTGCCTTCGCCCGCGTCTGGCTCAAAGCCGCCCGTGTCGATCACGATGAATTCGCGGCGGCCCAAGCGGCCTGTGCCGTAGTGGCGGTCGCGGGTCATCCCCGCGTAGTCAGCCACGATGGCATCGCGCGTTTTCGTCAGGCGGTTGAACAGGGTGGATTTGCCTACGTTGGGGCGCCCAACCAGGGCGATGACCAGTTTCATCTGAATATATGGTTACCTGTATGCGGGTCTTGTAAGGGGCAGGGCGCTGTGCGTCAGTTGTGAGATGTTTACTGGATACGCAAGCCCGCTGCCGTGCCTTTGCTGCTGACGACCACAACCGTGTTGCCCGCCAGTACGGGGGCGACTTGAATGGCGCTGTCGTCAATGCGTATGCGGTTGCGCAACTCGCCGTTGCTGGCCGAGAGAATATGCACATAGCCTTGCGCATCGCCAACGATGACGCTGTTGCCTACGACCAGCGGGGCAGAGAGCTGGCGGTATTTGAACGATTCGTTCTTCCACACGACTTGCCCGTTTTGGCGGCTCCAGCCGGTCAGCACGTCTTGGTTGTCTGCGCCAACAACGATTTGCTCGTTACCCGAAATGCCGCTGGAGCCGATATGGGGTTGTACCCATTCCAGTTTGCCGTCTGACAGGCCGATGCAGCCCACGGTAGCCTGGTAGGCGCGCGCGCACAAGCTATTGCCCAGGCGCGATACGGGCATCAGCACATCTACCACTTGCGAAAGATCGGTCGCGCCGCGGGGGCTGGCCAAAGGCAGGTCGCCCAGCGCCTCACCGGTGTCCGGATTGAAGCTGACGACATTGCCTGCAACGCCCGCAAACAGGGCGCCGTAGGCGGGCATCAACAACGAAGATTGCTGCAATGCCAAGCGGCTGGAGGGCATGCTGCTCTTTTGGCTCCAGAGCAAAAAGCCGTTGTTGCCATCGTAGGCGCTCACGGTGTAGTCAGACGCCAGCACAAAAATACGGCCACCGGCTACCAGCGGCGTGGTGGACGACTGGTTCTTCAACGGCACGCGCCACAGCACTTGGCCATTGCGAATGGCAACCAGCTCCGCCTTGGCGGTGATAACGGCGGCGGTATGGCCGTCAAAACCCACACCGGCAGACAAAGGCTGCCCGACTTGCGCAGACCAGGCCGATGCGCCGCTGGATGCAGCGATTGCCTCGACATGCCCGTGTGTGTTGGCAACCAGCACCTGATCGCCCTGAACGGCGATTTGCAGGGGCAGGGTTGCGCCGTTGCCCACGGCTGTGCGCCACGCCACCTGGGCGGACACTTGTGCCGGATTGGCTTGCAAAGGCGTAGGCGCCGGAGGCTTGTAGCCCCAGGAGCATGCAGACAAAGCCAGCGCGCTGGCCAGCATGGCTGCGGCGGTCAATCGGGTATGAAAGCGTTGCGACATGGTGGCGTAGTCTTCAGTTGGGTTGAAAGAAAAAACAGCGAGTGCGTGTGCGCATCAGATCGTTTACCGGGCGCTGGCCGCGGCTTGCGCTGCGGATGCGTGCGCATTTGTTGCCGCGGATGTTGCTGTAGCAGGCGCTGAGGCATTGTTGGTGGCGGCAGAAGCGGCAGATGTCGCCGTGGCTTGCGCGGCGCTGGCGGTTGGCGCAGGCGCGGCAGTTGGTTTTGCAGCTGTTGGAGAGGCAGGCGCTACCGCAGAGGTGCTGCCGGCTTGCGCCAAAGTATGGGCATCAATACCAAAGCCGCTGAGTTTGGCCGCTACCATCTGGCGGTAGGGCTGCGCGGCATCCATCAAATTAAAGGCCTTGGTGTATGCGTCGATAGCTTCTTGGCGCTTGTTTTGCAGGGCATAGGCATCGCCCATGCGGTCGGCAGCCAATGCGGCATAGGCTGGGTCTATGGAGCCGGAAAGCTGTTTGATGGCCTCGTCGTACCGTTGCTGCTCAATCAGCAAACCGGCCAATTGCAGCTTGGCTGTGCTTTGCAAGCCGGCGTCGGCTTTGCGGCCTGCTGCGGCAAGCAAGGCCGCCTGGCTTTTATCCAACTGGCCTTTTTCGTAAAAGACGCGGGCCGCCAGCAATTCGGCTTGCTGGGTTTGGGTGGTAGAGCCGTAACCGTCTTGCAGGGCCTTGAGGCTGGCGGCGAGCTTGTCGGCATCGGCCGTGCTGGCGTCGCTGACAACTTGCTCGTACAAGGCGGTGGCTTTGACGGCTTGCTGGCCCTGGTACCAGCCATAGCCATACCAGCCGGCTACGGCCAACAGGGCAACGGCGGTAGAGCCGGCAAGCACGGTGCCCCATGTTTTCCAGAAGTGGCCGACTGCGGCGAGTTTTTCCTGTTCTTCCAGGTTGAGTTTGTTGGTGTTGATGACCATGACAATCGATTGTTGGCAGGTGCCGGATCGGCACCTTGAGGTTTATTTATGCGTGTGGGTGAAACAAGGCTGGCGGCAGTTATTTGGGTTCTGATTGTAGGCTTTTCGCCCACGAGCTGATGTCCGCCAGCGGTTGCAGGGTTTGCTGCCCGCTGCCGTCGCGCAGGTGCTTGAGCATGACGCAGTTTTGCGCCAACTCGTCAGCGCCAAAAATCAGGGCGTAGCGTGCGCCGCTGACATCGGCCTTTTTGAATTGGGATTTCATGCTGCCGGGTTCTGCCGTGGCGCTGGCGTGCATTTGTATACGCAGTCCGGTAGCGCGCAGTTGTTGCAAGGTTTTAAGCACTTGCGGCATGGCGGCTGCATCGGGCACGATGGCGTAGGCGTCGGGGGCAGTTTCGGCAGGTAGCAGGTTTTGTTCCTTGAGCAACTCCAGCAGGCGCTCCATGCCGCAGGCCCAGCCCACGCAGGGTGCGGGCTTGCCGCCGATTTGGTCTACCAGATAGTCGTACCGGCCACCCGCGCAGATGGTGCCTTGCGCGCCCAGGCTTTCGGTAATGAATTCAAAGACCGTGAGGTTGTAATAGTCCAGCCCGCGTACCAGCCGCGGATTGATGGTGTAGGCCATGCCGTTGGCTGCAAGAATGGCTTGCACCGCCTCAAAATGGGCACGCGATTCGGCGCCGAGGTAGTCGATCAGGCGGGGTGCGGCTTCAACCAGCGCCTGCATGGCGGGGTTTTTGGTGTCCAGAATGCGCAAGGGGTTGCTGTGCAGGCGGCGGCGGGCGTCTTCATCCAGCTGGTCGGCGTGTTGTTCGAAATAGGCGATCAGCGCCGCGCGATGTTGCTTGCGTTCTTCGGGTTGGCCCAGGCAGTTGAGTTCCAGTCGCACGTTTTGCACGCCCAGCTCTTGCCACAGGGCTTGTGCCAGCAAGATCAGCTCGGCGTCTACATGCGCGCCGGCAAAGCCCAGCGCCTCGGCGCCAATTTGGTGAAACTGGCGGTAGCGGCCGCGCTGCGGGCGCTCGTGCCGGAACATGGGGCCCATGTAGTACACGCGCTTGCCGCCTTCGTACAACAAGTTGTGTTCTACTGCCGCGCGCACCACGCCAGCGGTGTTTTCAGGGCGCAGGGTTAGGTGCTCGCCATTGAGCTTGTCTTCGAAAGAATACATTTCTTTCTCGACGATGTCGGTCACTTCGCCAATGCCGCGCACAAACAGGGCGGTGGGTTCCACCACCGGCGTGCGCAGGTTGCGGTAGGCAAAGCGTGCCATGATGGTTCTGACTTGGGCTTCTAGCCATTCCCAGTTGGCGGATTGGGGCGGCAGGATGTCATTCATGCCTTTGACGGCGACGATTTTTTCGGCCATGTTTGTTTTTGCTTTCGATCAATAAGAAACGGCTGTGAGAAAAACTTTCCGGCTCCGCAAGCGGCTGTTCGCTTGGGCTGCGGCTTGTGCAAAAGTTGCGCGTAGCCTTATTGCGGCGATGGCGCAAAGCGCTTGTGGATGTAATCGGTAACCAGCATCTGAAAGTCTTGCGCAATATTATCGCCACGCAGCGTCAGCGCTTTTTGACCATCAATAAACACGGGCGCGGCAGGCGCTTCGCCCGTGCCGGGCAGGCTGATGCCGATGTCGGCGTGCTTGCTTTCGCCCGGGCCATTGACGATGCAGCCCATCACGGCGATCTTCAACCCTTCAACCCCCGGGTATTGCTTGCGCCAGCTGGGCATTTGCGTGCGCAAAAAGTCGTCAATCTGTTTGGCCAGTTCCTGAAAAGTGCTGCTGGTGGTGCGACCGCAACCGGGGCAGGCGGTTACGCTGGGCACAAAGGTGCGCAGCCCCAGCGCCTGCAAAATTTCTGATGCAACCACCACTTCTTGCGTGCGCGACTCACCAGGTTGCGGCGTGAGCGACACGCGAATGGTGTCGCCAATGCCTTCTTGCAGCAATACCGACAAGGCAGCGGCGGATGCCACTGTGCCCTTGGTGCCCATGCCGGCCTCGGTCAAACCCAAGTGCAGAGGGTAATTGCAGCGTTGCGCCAGCGCGCGGTATACGGCAATCAGGTCTTGCACGCCGCTGACCTTGCACGACAGCAGGATTTGCCCTTTGGGCATGCCGAGTTCTACTGCGCGGTCGGCAGAGCCGATGGCCGAGGCGATCAGCGCCTCGTACATGACTTGCTGGCCGCTCCAGGGCGTGCTGCGGGCGTTGTTGGCGTCCATCATGTCTGCCAGCAATTCCTGATCCAGACTGCCCCAATTGACGCCGATGCGCACGGGCTTGTCCCAGCGCAGGGCGGCTTCGATCATCTGGGCAAATTGCTTGTCTTTTTTATCGCCTTTGCCCACATTGCCGGGGTTGATGCGGTATTTGGACAGCGCCTGGGCGCAGTCGGGAAATTCGGTCAGCAAGCGGTGACCGTTGTAGTGAAAATCGCCAATCAGCGGAACGTTGATCTCCATGCGGTCCAGCTGTTCGCGGATGTAGGGCACGGCCTGCGCAGCTTCGGGGGTATTGACGGTAATGCGCACCAGCTCGGAGCCTGCCTGCGCCAATTCTTTGACCTGAATGGCCGTACCGATGGCATCTGCCGTGTCGGTATTGGTCATGGACTGCACGCGTACCGGGCTGTCGCCACCGATGGTGACGCGATGTTCGCCATGCCGCACAACGGCTTGCAGTGTGGAGTGTTTACGGGGAACAGAAATGGGAATCGGCGTGGCTGATTCGGATGGCATGCACGGGGCTTTCTTGTGAATGGGGCAGAAACCGAAGTCAGGGCTTGAGCTCGAAGCGCGCCGTGCCTTGGGCAGCAATGCTGGTCAAATCAAATGGCTGGCCACGGTCGATGACTTGCACGTTTTCTGCCTTGCCAACGGTAACGCGAACAGGGTATTGCTGAATGGCAATGGTGCGTTCGTCACCGGCTTTAAGGTTCGCTTCAAACAACCTTTTGCCTCTAGGCGTAGTGACTTTGACCCACGTGTCGCCGCTGGCACGAATTTGCAACGTGTTTTGCGCATTGCCCGACAAGGTGGCCGAAGCAGTGCCGACGGCTGCTGCGGCTGGCTGCAAGGTCATTGGCGCGGCAGTCGCAGAAGTAGCGGAAGCAGGGGCCAGCACAGGCGATGCAGCAGCGGGAACTGTATCAGTTTGCGGGGGTGGCAAGGCGCTTGCGGCATCGGGGGCGCTGCTGGCGCTGGCGGGTGTGCCCGCCAGCCGAGCGCGTAGCTGCGGCAAAGCCAATACGGCGCCTGTTACCAAGGCCAGCAACACGGCAGCGGCAATCAGCCATTTGATGATGCCTCTGCCGGGAGCCGCGTCAATGTGGATGGGCGCAATGGACTGCACACGGGGCGTATCCGTTTTTTCTGCGGCGGGGACGTGGGGTTTTTCGCCCGGCATTTTGGCTAGCACCGGAGCAGGGTCTTTTTTGAGATGGCGGCAGATATTGGCGGCCAAGCCGCGTGCAAAGTACACGGCGGGCAGGGCCGAATAGTCGTCGGATTCAAGCGCCTGCAATTTTTGTGCGCTGATCTTGAGCGCGGTGGCCAGCGTTTCCTGCTCCAAGCCTGCTTCTTCGCGATAGGCTTTTAGCAAGGCGCCTGCGCTGGGCGTTGCGTCAGCAGGCGCGCCCAAGTCGGCAGCTTGGTTTTCTTCGGAAGGCGGTGTTGGGGTTTCTGCGTTCATGGATGGATCCTTTGCGTTCAGTTGTTCCATGCACCGCGTTCATACAGCTGCATTTCTCGTGAGTTGGGATAGTTCTCGCGCAATATGCGTGCGTAGCGCATCACGCCGCTTTGGTTGCCCAGCTTGTGTTCGATTTTGATCGCCAGCCAAAGCGAGGCGGGGCTGCCGCTGTTGCGGACATTGGCCTGGCTGGCGTACATGGCGGCTCTGCGGTAGTCCTGGCGGTCGTAATAGACTTGAGCCAGCGCATTGGCAATCAACGGGCTGCGTGTGCCTTCTTCGTAGGCGGAAAGCAGTCTGGCTTCTCCGGCTGCGACTTGGCCGCTTTGGATTTCGCAAACGGCCTGTGCAATGCGGGTTTTGTCTTTGTCCAGATACATGGGGTTGGCCATGGCCATTTCAAAAAACTGATGGGCCTGGCTGTATTTTTTCTGCTCGCACAGCACATATGCCAAATTGTGCTGGGCATTGCCGTCGCGGTTGTTGAGAGCCAAAGCGCGGCGGAAGCTGTCTTCGGCCAGCGCCTTGTCGCCCAGTTGGGCGTAGATCAAACCACGCAAGTTAAAGGCATACCAATAAGCCGGGTCGGCAACGATGGCGCGTTTGACTTCATCCAGCGCCACTTCAAGCTGCCCGCGCTCCAGATAACCGGTTGCCAGTTGCAGGCGGATGATGGCGCGCTTGCGGGCGTCGGTCATGTCCGACGAGGTCATGATCTCGCCGGGAGAAGATGAGGAACTGTTGCTGCCGGCGGTGTTGGCGCAACCGGCTTGCAATACTGCCAAACCCAGAGCGAGTGCCGCGGCTGCCGTAACGGATTTGAATCGGCATGGGCGTTGGGCAAGAGACTTAGGCATGCTGATTTTCCTTTTGGTCTGTGGGCTGGGCGTTGAATGCCTGCCGTTGCAAAACAATGCGTTTTTCCACACGGGTGCGGTCTTTGATTTCGCCGGCCAGTTGGCCGCAGGCGGCGTCGATGTCATCGCCGCGCAGCTTGCGCACGGTGGTTACCAGCCCAGCGTCGTTGAGTTGGCGGGCAAAGGCTTCTACTACCGGCTGGGGCGAGCGTTGCAGGCCGGAGTTGGGGAAGGGGTTGAACGGAATCAGATTGAATTTGCACCATGCGCCTTGGCCGTTGCTGCGTACCAGCTCGATCAATTCGCGGGCGTGCTGCGGCTGGTCGTTGATGCCGTCCAGCATCACGTATTCAAAAGTGATGAAGTCCCGTGGGGCGTATTGCAGATAGCGCTGGCAACTTTCCATCAGCTCGGCCAGCGGGTATTTTTTATTCAGGGGAATCAGTTTGTCGCGCAGTTCATCGTTGCTGGCGTGCAGGGATACGGCCAGCGCCACGGGGCAGTCTTGCGCCAGGCGGTCGATGCGCGGCACCACGCCCGATGTGGAAACGGTCACGCGTCGGCGCGAGAGGCCGTAGGCGTGGTCATCCAGCATGGTTTTGAGTGCGGGGATGAGTTCGCCATAGTTCTGCAGCGGCTCGCCCATGCCCATCATGACCACGTTGGAGATGACGCGCTCGCCAGTGTTGAGATGGCGGCGCAAGAAATGTTCGGCAAACCAAAGCTGGGCAATGATTTCGTCTGTGCGCAGGTTGCGGCTAAAGCCTTGGTGGCCGGTAGAGCAAAAGCGGCAGCCTACGGCGCAGCCCGCTTGCGATGAAATGCACAGTGTGCCGCGGTCTGTTTCGGGGATGAAGACGGTTTCAACAGCGTTGCCGTCGCCCACGTCAAACAGCCATTTGATGGTGCCGTCGGCAGAGATATGTTGTTTGATGACAGGCAGTGCCTGTACAACAGCCTGGGCGGCCAGCTTTTCGCGCAGCGACTTGGCCAAGTCGCTCATCTGCTCGAAATCGGCTACGCCTTTTTGGTGAATCCAGCGGTACAACTGGGTGGCGCGAAAGCGCTTTTCACCCAGTTGCGCGCACCACTGCACCAGGCCTTCCAGATCCAGACCCAAGAGGTTGGTGCGCGTCGTTGTCATATGCGGTAAAACCGTTGCGGCTTAGCGCGAAAAGACTTGCATGCCGGGGAAGAAGAAGGCCACTTCTACGGCAGCTGTTTCGGGCGCGTCGGAGCCGTGCACGGCGTTGGCGTCGATGCTGTCGGCAAAGTCGGCGCGGATGGTGCCTTTATCGGCTTTTTTGGGGTCGGTAGCGCCCATCAGCTCGCGGTTTTTGGCAATGGCGCCTTCGCCTTCCAGCACCTGAATCATCACAGGGCCGGAAACCATGAAATCCACCAAATCCTTGAAGAAGGGGCGCTCTTTGTGCACGGCGTAGAACTGCTCGGCTTCGCGGCGGGAGAGGTGCGCCATTTTGGAGGCAACGATTTTCAGGCCGGCGGCCTCGAAACGGGTGTAGATCTGGCCAATTACGTTTTTGGCAACAGCGTCGGGTTTGATGATGGAGAGAGTGCGTTCGATAGCCATGAAAAATCCTGAAAAAAATGAAAAAAGTAATTCAACTCTATGAATTTCCACGCATTTTATCGCGTGCCAGCCCAATAGAGCGGGTCTGATGCGCAGAGGCCGCTCATTCTAAACAAAAAATGTCTGCGCCCCCTTGGTATCTGAAGTTGCATGTTTGGGTTATGTACTGGGAGTTACACGCCTGCAATACCCCGGCACCTCGACTCCAGCACCTCGCACAACGATTCGGCACTTTGGTGAATTGCTTCCGAAAAGCAGCCAGGGAGTTAAAAACATGCACGCAGCGGTGTGTTCGCAAAGCTTGGCACACAAGCACCCTGGTCCGGGAGGGTCTCTTCCACCTGTTGCAGCGGTGTGTTCGCAAAGCTTGGCACACAAGCACAGATAAACATAAAGAGTAC
>CAYUAF010000042.1:0-12797 GCA_964442555.1 uncultured Allobrachymonas sp. | reverse complement strand
CAATTGCGACAAATTTTCTTTACCGAAGCCAGAACCTTCATGCCTCTCTCCTTGATTCCAATTTCTTTACATCATTACTTATTTAGCCCGGAAGACGATACGCGCCTTACTCAAATCATACGGCGTCAATTCTACAGTCACCTTATCGCCCGGCAAAATACGGATATAGTGCATCCGCATTTTGCCAGAAATATGACCTAGCACCTCATGACCATTTTCCAGCTTAACCTTAAAAGTTGCATTGGGAAGATTCTCTAACACCTCACCCTGCATTTGGATCACATCATCTTTAGCCATAATTATTTGGTTGGCAGCTTAAAGTTTGCCTTTTTCATCAGACTCTCATATTGTTGAGCCATCAGATAGTTTTGAATTTGAGACATCAGTTCCATTGTGACGCCAACAACGATCAGCAATGATGTACCACCAAAGTTGAACGGAATGGAACTAAACTGCATTCGCACAAATTCAGGCAACAAACATACAGCCGTAATATAAATTGCACCAACAAAGGTTAAACGCAGCAAGACCTTATCCAAATAACGCGCAGTATTCTCGCCTGGACGAATGCCCGGAACAAATGCACCACTTTTCTTCAAGTTGTCTGCCGTTTCACGGCTATTAAAGACCAAGCCCGTGTAAAAGAAGCAGAAAAACACAATAGCCAATGCATACAATGCAATATAAATAGGCTGTCCAGGCATAAGAGCCGCAGCAATATCCTTCAGCCACTGCATCTTATCACTTCCGGCAAACCAGCTTGCAACGGTCGCAGGCATCAAAATAATGGAAGATGCAAAAATTGGCGGAATAACTCCTGCCATATTAATCTTCAGAGGCAAGTGCGACGCCTGCCCCCCATAAACCTTATTGCCGACCTGACGACGCGCATAATTAACTAAAATTTTACGCTGACCTCTCTCGACAAACACCAGAAATACTGTCACCAGCGCGACTGCCAGCAAAATCAGCAGTGCAAAAGCTGGATTCATAGCATTATTGCGTACCAAGTCAAGCAAGCTCACCACCGCAGCAGGAAGACCTGATGCAATACCGGCAAAAATAATGATAGAAGTACCATTACCAATACCACGCTCAGTAATTTGTTCGCCCAACCACATCAAGAACATAGTTCCTGTTGTCAAAGTTACAACAGTCACCAGCTTAAACATCAAACCAGGCGACAAAACTAAGCCAGGCGTTCCTTCCAGCATAGCAGCAATACCAAAAGACTGGAAAACAGCTAGAGCCAAAGCGGCATAACGCGTATATTGGCTGATTTTTCTTTGCCCCGCCTCTCCCTCTTTTTTCAGTTGCTCCAATGTCGGAACAACATAAGTGATTAACTGAATCACGATAGAAGCAGAGATATAAGGCATGATTCCCAACGCGAACACAGAGAATCGCTGCAGCGCTCCGCCTGAAAACATGTTAAACAAGTTCAGGATGCCAGTTTGCCCCTGATCTTGAAACATTTTTTGCAACTGCACTGGATCGATACCAGGAACAGGAATATGCGCACCAATACGGAACACCACCAAAGCCAGCACCAAAAAGACCAAACGCTTGCGCAATTCGGCCATTTTGGAGCCAGAGACGTTTCCAAGACTTGGACTAGTTGCCACGAAATGCCTCAGATTACGCTACGCTGCCACCAGCCGCTTCAAGCGCTGCTTTTGCACCAGCAGTAACGGCAATACCAGACAACTTAACAGCAGACTTGATTTCGCCGCTATTGATTAGCTTAACCGTTTTAATCATCTGCCCGACAAGACCAGACTGCTTCAGTGCTAGCAGATCCACTTCTGCCAACTTCAGCGCATTCAATTCAGACAAATTAATCTCAGCGGTATAACGCAAAGTGCGTGATTTAAAGCCACGCTTCGGCAAGCGTCTTTGCAAAGGCATTTGACCGCCTTCAAAACCCACTTTGTGGTAGCCGCCTGCACGAGACTTTTGACCTTTATGACCACGACCAGCAGTCTTACCCAAACCAGAACCAATACCGCGACCAACACGGCGTTTGGCATGTTTAGAGCCCTCTGCAGGCTTGAGGTTATTCAGCTCCATCTTCAGACCTTACAGAATTTTCACCAAATAGGCGATCTTGTTAATCATGCCACGTACAGCCGGAGTATCTTCCAACTCGGATACGCTATTGAGCTTGCGCAAACCCAAGCCACGAACCGTATCACGATGAGATTGCTTCGTACCAATAGGGCTACGCACCAGCTGCACCTTGAGAGTTTGTTTACCGGGCATTTCTTTCTCCATTAGGCAGCAAAAATATCTTCAACACTCTTACCACGTTTAGCGGCCACCTCAGCAGGTGTTGTAGCATTACGCAAAGCATCCAGTGTTGCACGAACCATGTTGTAGGGGTTAGAAGAGCCATGGCTCTTTGCCACTACATCCGTGATCCCCATAACCTCAAACACTGCACGCATAGGACCGCCAGCAATAATACCCGTACCTTTTGGAGCAGGAGACATCATCACGCGCGCAGCACCGTGATGACCAACCACCTGATGATGCAGAGTACCGTTTTTCAACGAAACTTTCATCATATTGCGACGCGCTTCTTCCATTGCTTTCTGTACGGCAGAAGGAACTTCTTTCGATTTACCTTTACCCATACCAACGCCACCGTCGCCATCACCAACAACAGTCAAGGCCGCAAAACTCAGAATACGACCGCCCTTAACCACTTTAGTCACGCGATTAACTGCGATCATCTTTTCACGCATGCCATCGTCGCGAGCTTCATCCTGGGGTTTAGCTTGTACTTTTGCCATTTTGTTTTCCATCCATTCAGAATTGCAGACCGGCTTCGCGCGCAGCTTCCGCCAACGCTTTTACGCGACCGTGGTATGCATATCCCGCGCGATCAAAAGCAATTTTTTCAACGCCAACAGCTTTGGCTTTTTCTGCAATTCGCTTGCCAATCAGTGTCGCTGCAGAGATATTGCCACCTTTACCTGCAGCACCCAATTCTTTGCGCACTTCAGGCTCATTGGTAGATGCTGTTGCAAGTACTTTGCAACCACACGCAGAAATCAAAACTGCATACATATGCAAATTTGTACGATTGACCGACAAACGCGGAACACCTTGAGATCGAATACGAATGCGTGTTTGGCGTGCACGACGTAAACGTTGTTCTTTTTTGCTCAACATGACAACGCTCCTTATTTTTTCTTGGTCTCTTTGATGATGACGCGCTCATCAACGTACCGGATACCTTTACCTTTATAGGGCTCTGGCGGACGCAGCGCACGGATTTCGGCAGCCACTTGGCCTACACGCTGACGATCGGCACTCTTAAGCACAATCTCTGTTGGCGAAGGTGTAGCTACTGTCACACCTTCTGGCATTTCTTTATTGACAGGGTGCGAAAAGCCAATAGAAAGATTCAGATTCTTTCCTTGGGCTGCGGCTTTAAAACCAACGCCAACAAGCGTCAATTTTCTTTCAAAGCCTTGACTCACCCCAACAACCATATTATTAACCAGCTGACGCAAAGTGCCAGACATGGCATTGGCTTCGCGACTTTCATCTACAGGCGAAAAATTGATTTTGCCATCTTTATTTTCCACCTGCACCAAACGATGACGAGGCACAGACATATTGCCACCAGCGCCTTTAACGCGAATCACATCTTCAGTGACAGCAACTTCCACACCTTGTGGAATAACGATAGGAAGCTTACCTACACGGGACATCTTACTTTTCTCCTCGCTGCGGTTAAGCCACGTAACACAGCACTTCGCCACCGACACCGGCAGCACGCGCCTTACGATCAGTCATCACACCCTTAGGTGTAGTAACTATGGCTATACCCAAGCCATTCATGACCTGAGGCAACACTTTGCTGCCCTTATATACACGCAAACCAGGTCGACTAACACGCTCAATACGCTCAATAACCGGACGACCTGCGTAATACTTCAGATCAATATCCAACACAGACTTGCCATCTTCAGTTTTCAGACGGAAGTCATCAATATAACCCTCATCTTTCAGAACCTGAACAATGGCAGCCTTCACTTTGGACGCAGGAACGCTGACGCTAGATTTATTTACCAACTGCGCATTGCGGATACGCGTCAACAGATCGGCAATAGGATCACTCATGCTCATTTTGTATTCTCCTGCCGATTACCAGCTAGCCTTGGTGACACCAGGGATGCCGCCAGCGAAAGCAATTTCACGAACCTTGGCACGACCCAAACCAAATTGGCGGAAAGTACCACGCGGACGCCCCGTCAACTCGCAACGACGGCGCTGACGTGTAGGATTAGCATTTCTCGGCAATTTTTGAAGCGCCAAACGAGCAGCATCACGCTCTTCCACGCTTTTGCTCACATCGTTAGCAATGGCCTTGAGTTCAGCGTGCTTTTTGGCAAATTTAGCCACCAGCCGCTCGCGTTTCAATTCGCGTTGAATAAGTGCAACTTTAGCCACAGAGCACCTCAGTTCTTAAATGGGAAACGGAAAGCAGAGAGCAAGGCTTTGCACTCTTCATCGGTCTTGGCTGTCGTAGTGATACTGATATTTAGACCACGCAAAGCATCAACCTTGTCATACTCAATTTCCGGGAAAATAATTTGCTCTTTAACACCGATGTTGTAATTACCACGACCATCGAAAGAACGACCAGAAATACCACGGAAATCGCGTACGCGAGGCAGCGCAATCGTCACAAAACGATCCAAAAACTCGTACATCCGAGCACCACGCAAAGTAACCATGCAACCCAAGGGCTGACCTTCGCGCAACTTGAAGCCGGCAATCGCTTTACGCGCCTTGGTCACAACAGGCTTTTGACCAGCAATTTTGGTCAAATCAGCCACCGCGTTTTCCATTACCTTCTTATCGGCAACCGCCTCACCCACACCCATATTCAAGGTGATTTTAGTAAGACGCGGCACCTGCATCGGCGACTTATAACCAAACTGCTTCGTCAATTCAGGCGCAACTTTTTCACGATAATGTTTTTGCAAACGTGCCATGATTACGCCACCTTAATTTCTTCGCCATTGGATTTATAGACACGCACGCGCTTGCCCGTTTCCAAGGTTTTAATACCAACACGATCAGCCTTGCCCGTAGCAGCATTAAAAATTGCCACGTTGGACTGATGAATAGGCATGGCTTTTTCAACAATACCACCCTCAATGCCAGCCATTGGATTCGGCTTAACGTGCTTCTTAACCATATTGACACTATCAACAACGATATAAGAATCACACTTGCGAGAAGCAACCGTGCCACGCTTGCCTTTATCACGACCAGCAATGACAATCACCTGATCACCTTTACGGATCTTGTTCATGTCGACACTCCTTACAAGACTTCAGGCGCCAGCGACACGATCTTCATGAAGCGCTCGGTACGCAATTCACGCGTAACAGGCCCAAAGATACGTGTCCCAATCGGCTCAAGCTTGCTGTTCAACAGAACAGCCGCATTACCATCGAATTTAATCAACGAACCATCGCCGCGACGAATACCTTTAGCGGTACGCACAACGACAGCACTGTAAATTTCGCCTTTTTTGACACGCCCACGCGGAGCGGCTTCTTTGACGCTAACTTTGATGATGTCACCAACACTGGCATAACGGCGCTTGGAGCCACCAAGCACCTTGATGCACAACACGGACTTGGCGCCCGTGTTATCGGCAACCTCTAAACGAGATTCTGTTTGGATCATTTTGAATTTCCCAACTTGAATTCGCAACGCAGCGCACACAATGTCCGCCACGCAACAAACCAGTCTTGGGCCCGTCACGCAGGCTGCAAACCATTCGCAACCCCATGTTTGGGCAGAAAGACTCACTTCAAACTGAAGCGAAGCCGCGATTATGCACGGATTCTGCAAATCGTGCAAGTGAGGCGCTGCTTTTTTGCAAAAAATTTGTCGATACGGCTGCGAAAGGGCGGCCTATTGCTTCAAACCACCGCTTCAAACCAGCCAAAAACTGCAAAAAAACAACATGCCGTGTGCAGCGGCAAGCCTCTTTCGGCACGATTGCTGCTTACGCTTACTCTTTGCTCCGCTAGCCGAAGTGCGCCAAAACGCAGAACAAGCCCCAGCACCTTTCCTTCAAAGTACCCCTTGCCACCTGAGTGCACCCCGTATTTCCTTCCCTCTTGTTTTCTTCTCGCAGGTGTACAGAACTTGCGTAGATGCGTACTTAACGCACACGCTGCAACGATTTGCCGGGATTCTTTGCTTCTTTGCTCAAGCCGATCAAGCATGCTGGTTTGAGGCCGCGCATGCCAGCAGCAGATGGGTCTGGGTCATAATGGCTGTTTTCCATTGGTTTGCATTGTTGGCGTCTATGCATACTTCTGCTACACCTGATCTGCGTGGATGGCAGGATTGCGCGCCTTCACGCTGGCCAAGCGACGTCTAACGATCTCTATTCACAATCTCTATTCCAAGGAGTTGCTCCGTGTCTTCTGTGCTAACGATCATTCGTGATGCTGGCTGGTCCGTTTGGCCTTTGATTTTTGCCTCGATAGCGGCACTGGCGCTGGTGATTGAGCGCTTCATCAGTCTGAAAAGCACGCGCGTCATACCGCCCAAGCTGCTGGAAGAGGCCATGCAAGCCAGTCAATCCGGCGTGCCCAGCGCTGAAGTGGTGAATCAGCTGGAGCAAAGCTCCGTTTTTGGCGGCGTGTTGGCTGCGGGTCTGCGTGCGCTCAAAAGCAACCCGACAATTGACGCGGATGATTTGCGCTCAACGCTTGAAGGCGCAGGCCGCGCCGCCGCGCATCAGCTTGATCGCTACTTGGCAGCCTTGGCAACGATTGCATCGGTTGCGCCGCTGATGGGGCTTTTCGGCACCATCATCGGCTTGATTGAAATGTTCAGCGCCCATAACGCGACTGGCGCGGTGGCAAACCCGGCGGCCATTGCCCACGGTATTTCGGTAGCGTTGTATACCACGGCTATCGGCCTCATGATTGCCATCCCGGCCTTGCTTTTCTGGCGCTATTTCCGCGGGCGGGTGGATTACTACCTGCTGCGAATGGAAGTGGATACCGAGCGCTTTTTGCGCCACCTGCTGCATCTCCGCAAAAAATAAGCGTTTGCTGCGCAGCCAATAGGGTAACGATATGCGATTCAAAAAACGTCCGTCCGACGAGCCAGAGGTCAACATCATCCCTTTGATCGATGTGTTGATGGCTATTCTGATTTTTTTGATGATGACCACGACCTTCAGCAAGTTCACCGAGCTGCAACTGCAACTGCCTGTAGCCAATGCAGATGCTGCGCGTGAGTACGCCAAGGAAATTGTGGTTGCCATCTCCAACGAGGGGGTTTACAAAGTAAACGAACAAGACCTCCCCACCCCTTCGGTAGACAACATAACCAACGCCTTGCGGGCAGCCAATGCGTCTGATGAAACAATGCTCATCATCCGCGCAGATGCCGCTACGCCGCACCAGGCAGTCATTAGCGCCATTGAGGCCGCCCGCCGCCTGAACATGCACAAAGTGACCTTTGCCACACGCAAAGCCGAGTAAGCCCAGGCCGTATAGAAAGAAAAAGCAGCATGCCATCGCATGCTGCTTTTTTGTTGGGGATTGGCGTGCGCGCCGCAGCAGCGCGACCTCTGCGCCGATTAATTGCCAGATGAGATGCTAGCTACGCCTGCCGCCCGCCCATGCTGCAACAACACGTCTGCCACGCGCGGCACCGCCCCATCTAGCGTGCGCTACGGCGGCATGATGCGCATGCTGCCAGCCAGCCGATAATCACGCCATGCTTCATCTACGCGCTTTTCTCCACCAAGCCCTGCCCCGCATCTGGCAGCAACGCGGCTGGGCGGCCCGCCTGCTGTGGCCGCTATCTTGCCTGTACGCATGGGCCTGGCGCAAACAGCGGCGCAAGATGCTGCAAGCGCAAAAAGCACAAGCGCCTTTACCCGTGCCTGTGCTGGTTATTGGCAATGTGATTGCAGGCGGAGCGGGCAAAACCCCCACCTGCATTGCCGTGGTGCAGCATTTTTTGCAAGCGGGCGTGCGCGTAGGCGTGCTATCGCGCGGCTATGGGCGGCACCCGTCCGCCCCGGCATGCGTGGCCGTAGATGCACAGACTCCGCCCGAACATGCAGGAGACGAGCCGCTGCTGATACACCGCCACACCGGCGTGCCCGTGGTGGTATGCAGCCAGCGCGTGCATGCCGCACGCCGCTTGTTGCAACAGCACCCCGATACGCAATTGCTTATCGCCGATGACGGCTTGCAGCACCTTGCCCTGCCCCGCGATGGCGAAATTTGCGTGATGGACGAGCGCGGCATTGGCAACGGCTGGCTGCTGCCTGCCGGCCCGCTGCGCGAGCCTTGGCCGCGCCGCACCACACTATTGCTGCACGTTGCCGCCAACCGGCAGCCACCCGCAAGCGGCGCAACGCTGCCCATTCCGCCAGAACAGCCTGCTTTTCAGGCACGGCGGATGCTGGCAGACACCGCCCTGCGCGCAGACGGCCAACGCCACGCGCTGGCTGAATGGCAGGCTCCCAGCCCAGGCGTAGCGGCACTGGCAGGCATTGCCCAGCCCGAACGTTTTTTTGCCATGCTGCGCGCTGCGGGCGTACGCATCATCGAAACAGCCGCCCTGCCCGATCACGCCAGCGCGGCAGAGCTGCTGCAACAGGCCCGACGCCTGCTGCAACAGGGGGTACCGCTCCTTTGCACGGAAAAAGATGCCATCAAACTCTGGCCGCACGAGCCGCACATTTGGGCCGTGCCACTGGTTTTGCAGCCCGAGCCTGCTTTCTTTGCCGCACTCACCGGCTGGTGGCAGCAACAACAAGCGCAACCGACGCCGCGCAGCGCCGTAGAATAACCGCGCCTGCCGCCGCCAACCGCATGCTTTGCACGTTGCACGTTGCACGGCAGTTATTTTGTTGAAACGACCTGCATCATGGACACCAAATTGCTCGAACTGCTGGTATGCCCCGTTACCAAAGGCCCTTTGCTGTGGCGCCCGCAGCAGCAGGAGCTGCTCTCCCTCAGCGCCCGGCTGGCGTATCCGGTGCGCGACGGCATCCCCATCATGCTTGAGCCAGAAGCCCGCCCCTTGAGCGAAGCCGAAGTGGAAGCCGCCCGCAACAGCCAGCCCACCCCATCCGCACCATGAAACACACCATCCTCATCCCTGCGCGGCTGCACAGCACGCGCCTGCCAGAAAAACCTTTGGCCGAAATTGCCGGCGTCCCCATGATCGTGCGCGTGGCACAGCGCGTCATGCAGGCAGACGCCCCCTTGGCCGCAGCCCGCGTAGTCGTAGCGGCAGACCACGCCCGCATCGTGCAAGCCTGCGCGGATTACGGGATTGAAACCGTTTTGACCGACGCGCGCCACGCCAGCGGCAGCGACCGCCTGGCGCAAGCCTGCGAGCTGCTGCAACTGCCCGATGACAGCATCGTCGTTAACGTACAAGGCGACGAGCCGCTAATCGACCCCGCCCTGCCCGCAGCCGTGGCCCGGCAGCTGGCACAAACCCCAGCGGCTCAAATGGCCACAGCAGCCCACCCCCTGCAAAAGGCCGAGGATTTTGCCAACCCCCACATCGTCAAAGTCGTGTGCAATGCGCAGCAGCTGGCGCTGTATTTCAGCCGCGCGCCCATTCCCCACTGGCGCGACCAACCAGCGGCTGATGCCGGCGCGGCAAGCGCCCTCGGCGCGCACCCGGCCACACCCCTGCACCACATCGGCATCTATGCCTACCGCGCGGCGTTTCTCAAGCAATTTCCGCAACTGCCGCAAGCGCCAATCGAGCAGGCCGAATCGCTCGAGCAACTGCGCGCCCTCTGGCACGGGCATGCCATTGCCGTGCACATCACGCCGCATGCGCCAGGCCGCGGGGTAGATACCCCGGCAGACCTGGTTGCCGTACGCACGCTATTTGCCCAGCAACAAGCGGCCTGAACCAGGCCGGGTCATGCATTTGGCCTGGCAACACATTCACCCCCTGGCACACCAAGCGTCCCGCATGCCGCGCCCCCACTGGAAAGACCGCAGGCCGCCCCCGCTTGACGGGGTGCCGGCCAGCGTGCTGCATCTGCCCGCCCCCTGCCCGCACGCCCTGCTGCTGGATCACCTGGCAGCGCAGTTCCCTCACATTGCACGCGCAAGTTGGGAGCAGCGCATGCGCAACCGGCAGGTGCTTGATCCAAACGGCCTGCCGCTTCTGCCCAGCGCCCCCACGCCAGCCGGGCAATGGATTTGGTACTACCGCATGCCCGAGCATGAACGCGCCATCCCTTTTGCCGAAGACATTCTTTTTCAAGACGAATACCTGGTCGTAGCCGACAAGCCCCACTTTCTGCCCGTAAGCCCCACAGGCCGCTACGCGCAAGAAACCCTGTTAGCCCGCCTGCAACGCCGCTTGCAGTTGCCGCACCTGGCGCCCGCGCACCGGCTGGATCGCGAAACCGCCGGCCTGGTCGTATTTACCGTGCAGCCCGGCACACGCAACGCCTACGCCAGCCTGTTTCGTGAGCGCGCCGTATGCAAGCAGTACGAGGCCATTGCCAGCCACAACCCCGCGCTGGACTTGCGCACGCCCCTGCTTTACCACAGCCACCTGGCTCCCCATGCGCAAGATTTTTTTCGCATGGCGCAATACGCCCACCTCAGCCCCAACAGCAGCACCCTGATTCAATTGCTGGAGGTGCTGCCCCGTCACCGCGTGCGGCTCTTGCTGCAACCGCACACCGGCTTGCGACACCAACTGCGCGTGCACTTGCAGGCGCTGGGCATGCCCATTGTGGGCGACCGCTTTTACCCCCGCGTGCTGCACAGCGCCACCGCAGAAGAAAGCTACCAGCACCCCCTGCAATTGCTGGCACGCCACTTATCTTTTACCGACCCGATCACCCGGCAAACGCGGCAATTCACCAGCCGCCGCACGCTGGAGGAATCGGGCCAGCGCCCGCCTGTTAATGCCTGTTGATGTTTTGAAAACCCCGCCAGCCCTTGCTGGCAAGCGTTTGGGCGCAATCCCGATGGGCCAAACGAAATAACCCGGCGTGGCGATCACGTTTAAAGCTCTCTAGCCATTAATGGCTCCGCCACGCCCACAGCTTGCGCCTAGGCAAAACACACCGTATGTGTGCATGATGCGTCCATCGGTGCCTATTCGTGCATATGCGTGCATATTCGTGCTTCTCCGTACCGATCAGCAGCGCAACCGACAAGCCCATACTGCGGCCCACCGTGCAAAGGCAAGCCACATCGCCTTTCGCGGCACCAACAAAGCCCCTGCGTCCGTTTTTAACCGCCTGCATCTGCTACAGTCCGTTCTGTCCGCCTGCGTGGCGATTGTTTTTTTTCGGGGAACGTGCTTCCCTCTTGTTTTTCTGGGCACTCCATCATATGAACATCATGCTGATCCTGCATCTCGTCCTGCTCGTCGCCATAGGCGCGGCCATGGGCCTGATTACCCGCTACTACCACCCCGGCCCTACGCCGCTGGATGCCGTCTGGAGTGTCGTTTCAGGCATCATCGGCGCAGCTATCGTTTCGCTATTCGGTGCGCAAATCGGCCTCTACGAGCTGGGAGATTTCATGTACTACGCATCGGCGCCAACCGGGGCGCTAATCGGCGTCATGGTCTACGCCGTCATCATCACCAAAGACGAGGATGAAGACGAAGACAAGGGTGAAAACAAAGCGTAAGGCGTTTTTCTCGGCCACCTGTTCGGCCAACCCGCCCAGCAGCCATCGATTTCCAATTCGCTATCTGATACCGCAACGCCATCCAGCCGGATGGCGTTTTGCATGGCAGACACGGTTTTGCTCGGCAGCACATCAGCCAGCAAGTCGTTGACGTATTGAAAGAACAAAACAGCCCAGCCATTCAAACCATGCGACAAAACGCCAGGCAAACGGTAGTAGCGCACTGCAACCCTCAAACCATTGCCAAAGCGTGGGAAGAATTGCTGGAATAACTGCGCTTTTCAAAACGCGACACAGAAGAATACGCACAAATGCCAAAAGCAGTGCAATATCTCTTAGCATGATCTGCAATTGATCTTTTAAAGGAACAAAAACATGAGCAACAGCCATCCTCCTTCAAACACCCCGCCGCCCCTGCCCGGCGAGCAAGACAGCCAGCAAGCACCGGTTCAAGCGAACCGAGAGCAGTCAAATAGCAAAAAACACAAGCCCAAAAAGCGCAGCAGCCTGGGCTGTCTGTGGGTGCTGTTGCTGCTGATCGGCGGCGTGGGGTACTGGATATGGCGCTACCAAATCGCCCAACAAGCCGCCATGTACGGCTTTCAACCACCGGAAATGGCGATGGCGCGCTACACGCCCAAGGATGTGATTGGGGATTTGGGTGGATTGAAAGTGCGCATTCCTAGGCACTATGCGGAATACGTGGAGTATGACGGCGATCCGGGCTGGGGTAAAAAAAGAGAGGGACCGATTCCTGAACGAACGTTTGATTCCAGATTAAGCAGCTTCGGAATCAGTGTGCGTTTTCCGGACATGAAGGGCTTGGAGAATGCAGAATTACGGGAAGAGTTACGTCGTTATCGACTCAATCCAAACAGCCCTTGGATCAGCATAGGTATTAATGCGGGTGAAATCTATCCAAGCATGGGCGCAAATGCACGGAATGGTTTGGCTAAGCGTCTTTGGGAGCCCAGTCCGTATTGGTGGAGAAACTACGAACGTTTGCCTGAAGATATCTATGGGCTAGAAGCCTATGTGTTAAGCGGGCTCTATGCCGTTTTGTGTGGAACTTGACAACCTCAAAGACACCGATGCACC
>CAYUAF010000041.1:0-12902 GCA_964442555.1 uncultured Allobrachymonas sp. | reverse complement strand
TTTTTTTGTACCCCAACAACTGCACAGATGAGGCATGCATGAGCCAAAACAACAATGCCCGCGATTTGAACAAACAGCGCCTCATGGACGCCTGGGCCATCATCCAACAGCATGCGGATGCCGGCATGGATTTGCTGCCCAACTCGTATCGGCTGGCCTTTAACGATCCGGAATTTCTGGCGCGCCAGGAAGTGCGCGGCGTGCGCTTGCAGCTGGAGCTGCTCAAGCCCGAGCTGGCGCAACAGCAACATCAAATTGACCACACGGTGGTGGTTTATGGCAGTGCCCGCGTGTTGCCCATGGATACGGTGCAGGCCATGCTGCAAGATGCGCGCCAAAAACAAGATGCCGCAGTGCTGGCGCAAGAGCGGCACCTGCTGTTGGGCGCCGAATATTACGAAGCCGCGCGCAGCTTTGCCCGCATCGTGGCGCGCTACAGCCACGGCAGATCGCGCGATCAGCACTTTTACATCTGCACAGGCGGTGGCCCCGGCATCATGGAAGCGGCCAATCGCGGCGCGCACGAGGCGGGGGAGCCGACCATCGGCCTGAACATTACCCTGCCGCACGAACAAAGCAGCAACCCCTACATCACGCCGGGGCTGAACTTCAAGTTCCACTACTTTGCCCTGCGCAAAATGCATTTCATGTTGCGCGCCAAGGCGCTGGTGACTTTTCCGGGCGGGTTTGGCACCCTGGACGAGCTGTTTGAAATCCTCACCCTGGTGCAGACCGGCAAATCCAAGCAGGTGCCCATCGTGCTCTACGGCAGCGATTACTGGAGGCGCGTGCTGCATCTGGAGTTTTTGGCCGAAGCAGGCATGATCGACCAGGACGATTTGCGCTTGCTGCGCTATGCCGATACGCCGCAAGAAGCCTGGGAGCATATCGTCAAGTTCTACCGTCTGGCGTCTGTTTGAATGCCAGGCTGAATGCCGGGCGGGGCGGGCTGTTGCGCAACAAAACGCGCGTGCAGGCACCGAACAGGCTCCCGGCTGGCGCTGAAAAGGGCTGCGCTAAAATTGTTGCGGTGCAACCATCTGTTAACGGGTTTACGGTCTTTCAGTCGGTCTGCTTTGGGCATGTGCAGCTGGCGCATGCGCTACTGCCCGTTATGTCTTTTTTCTCTCCAAACGGCTCAACGTATTCATCCACCATCTTTGGGAGTTTTCATGTCGCAACCTGCCATTAAACCGGCCAATCCGAATTTTTCTTCCGGCCCTTGTTCCAAGCGGCCCGGGTATCAGGTATCGAACCTGCCGCTTGAATGTTTGGGGCGCTCCCACCGCTCCGCCTTGGGCAAGAAGCTGCTGGGCGCGGCTTGTTCGGAAACGGCGCGCATTCTGGGCTTGCCGGCCGATTACCGCGTGGCAGTCGTGCCCGCATCGGATACCGGCGCGATGGAAATGGCCATGTGGTCGTTGCTGGGCGCGCGTGGCGTAGATGTGCTGGCGTGGGAATCGTTCGGCTCCGGCTGGGTAACGGATATCGTCAAGCAGCTTAAGTTAAGCAACGTCAATGTGCACAAGGCCGATTACGGCCAGCTGCCCGACCTTTCCAAAGTCAATTTCGACAACGACGTGGTCTTTACCTGGAACGGCACCACCAGCGGCGTGCGCGTGCCCAATGCAGACTGGATTCCGGCCAACCGCCAGGGCCTGACGATTTGCGATGCTACCAGCGCCGTATTCGGCATGGAAATGGCTTGGGACAAGCTGGACGTCATTACCTACTCCTGGCAAAAAGTGCTGGGCGGTGAAGGCGCGCACGGCATGCTGATTTTGAGCCCCCGCGCCGTTGAGCGGCTGGAAAGCTACACGCCCGCCTGGCCGCTGCCCAAAATCTTCCGCATGACTTCGGGCGGCAAGCTGATCGAAGGGCTGTTCAAAGGCGAAACCATCAACACGCCATCCATGTTGTGCGTGGTGGATTATCTGGACGCCCTGGCGTGGGTCGAACAAATCGGCGGCGTGCCGGCCACCATTGCGCGCAGCCAGGCCAATTTGCAAGTGATTGAAGAGTTTGTGGCGGCCACGCCGTGGATCCACTTCCTCGCGCAAGACCCGGCCGTGCGTTCCAACACCAGCGTGTGCCTGACTTTGGATTTGCCGGAAGACAAGGTGAAACAGCTGGTCAAGCTGCTGGAGGCCGAAGGCGCCGCTTACGATATCGGCGCGTACAAAGACGCACCGGCTGGCATCCGCATTTGGTGCGGCGCCACGGTTGAAAAAGCCGACGTGCAAGCGCTGATGCAATGGCTGGCCTGGGGCTACGAGCAGGTTAAAGGTTAAACGGATATTTCAACGCCACAAGGCCGTGCGCCTTGTGGCATTTGTTTTTTTGCAAGGATATTTCCCATGTACAAAATTCGCACATACAACACCATTTCGGTCAAGGGGCTGGATCGTTTCTCGCGCCAGCATTTTGAAGTGGGCAGCGATGTTGGCAGCCCCGACGCCTACTTGCTGCGCAGCCAGAAACTGCACGGCGAGCCTGTGCCGGAAACGCTGCTGGCCGCAGCCCGCGCGGGCGCTGGCGTCAACAATATTCCGGTGGATGAATACAGCAAGCTGGGCATTGCCGTCTTCAACACCCCCGGTGCCAATGCCAACGCGGTAAAAGAGCTGGTGCTGGCAGGCATGTTGCTGTCTGCCCGCAATGTGCTGCCCGGCATTGCCTATGCCCAATCGCTGGCGAGCATGACGGATGCGGGCGAAATGTCCAAACTGTTGGAGAAAGAAAAATCCCGCTTTGCCGGCAACGAACTGCGCGGCAAAACGCTGGGCATTGTGGGTCTGGGCGCGATCGGTTCGCTGGTGGCCGCTGCCGCGCTTTCCATGGGCATGGACGTAGTGGGTTTTGACCCTGCGCTGTCGATTGAAGCGGCGTGGCGCCTGCCCAACCAGGTGCAGCGCATGGAAAACCTGCACAGCCTGCTGGCGCGTTCTGACTACGTCACGCTGCACGTGCCCGCACTGGACGCTACTCGCCACATGATCAACGCCGAAGCGCTAGGTGTAACCAAGGCAGGCGCCGTGCTGCTGAACTTTGCGCGTGAAAGTATTGTGGATAAAGATGCCGTGCTTGACGCGCTGGCCAGCGGCAAGCTCAGCCGCTATGTGTGCGATTTTCCCGAGCCGGGCTTGCTCAACCACGACAAGGTGATTCCCATGCCGCACATCGGCGCCAGCACCGCCGAGGCGGAGGAGAACTGCGCCGTCATGGCGGCTGACCAGCTCATGGAGTTTTTGCAAAACGGCAATGTGGTCAATTCGGTGAACTTTCCAGCCATGAGCATGGCGCGCACGCAAGGCGCAACCCGCATCACCTTCTCGAACGAGAACGTGGCGGGCGTGCTGGGGCATGTGCTCTCCGTGCTGGCCGATGCGCAAATCAACGTCATCGACATGATGAACCGCAGCCGTGGCAACCTGGCCTACAACATCCTTGATGTGGAAAACCGCCCGTCGGATGAAGTGATTGCCGCCATCGGCAAAGTGGAAAACGTGATTCGCGTGCGCGTGCTCTAACGGGCACCAATCGGCGCAAGCCCGTTTTGCGCGCGCCTTTCGTTCGTATTGAACGGGCGCATACCGGGCAGGCAGTCCAAGTCCGAGCCGCATGGTTTGCCATGCGGCTTTTTTATGCGCGTTCAAGTGTGCCCGCGTTGGCTGGCTGGCCGGATTGGTTCCGTGTTTTTGCCGTGTGGGGCAGCGAGGTGAGCGGCTTGAAGAACAAATTGAAAAACGATTTGAAAAACGATTTGAACGGGTTGCCAAGCAGCCATACTGCGTTGCATCCATGCAGGGCGGAATGCAAAACAGCAGCTACGGCACGTGCGCGGCGCTTTGTGGCAGGCAGGCTGTTTGCCCACATATCGCACATATCACGCATATGCACAAAAGCGTGCGCAGATGTGGCGTGGTTCATGAATCGCAAGCGGGCTGGCAGGGCCGCTTGCTCATTGTTTCAAGGCGCGTTCGCTTCTTCGTTCGTGTCTGTTGCGTATCCGGCCTCGTGCATGCCCAGCATGTGTTGCGCCTGTGTTTCGGGCAGGGTTTCTGCCTGGCGCAAGGCGCGTTGCATGGCACGGTTGCGCACATCGGCCTGATCCAGCGTGCGCAGCACGGTTTGTGTTTGCGAGCGGATTTTTGTGAGCACATCGCCAAATTTGCCAAATTCGGTTTTGACGGCACCCAACACCTGCCAGACTTCGCTGCTGCGCTGTTCCAGCGCCAGGGTGCGAAAGCCCATTTGCAGCGCATTGAGCATGACCAGCAAGGTAGTGGGGCCGGCCAGCGCCACGCGGTGGTCGCGCTGCATGGCTTCCATCAAACCGGGGCGGCGCAGCACTTCGGCATACAGCCCTTCGGTGGGCAAAAACAAAATGGCAAAGTCGGTGGTGTGGGGCGGGGCGATGTAGCGCTCGGCAATGGTTTTGGCCTCTTGCCGGATGCGCGCTTCCAGCTGGCGGGCGGCTTGCTCGGCAGCGGCGGCATCGGCCTGTTGCTGGGCGGCCAGCAGGCGTTCGTAATCTTCGTTGGGGAATTTGGCATCAATCGGCAGCCACAGCGGCGCGCCGTCGTTGCCCTTGCCGGGCAGGCGAATGGCAAAGTCCACGGCGTGGCGGTGGTTGGGGTGCACCTGCACCTGTTCGCCGTATTGCTCGGGGGTGAAAACTTGCTCCAGCAAAGCGCCCAGTTGGGCCTCGCCAAACATGCCGCGCACTTTGACGTTGGTGAGCAGGTGCTTGAGGTCGCCCACGCCTTGCGCCAGCGTTTGCATTTCGCCCAGGCCGCGGTGCACCATTTCCAGCCGGTCGGCCACTTGCTTGAAGCTTTCGCCCAGCCGCGCTTGTAGGGTGGATTGCAGCTTCTCGTCCACGGTTTGGCGCATTTCATCCAGCTTGGCGCTGTTGCTTTGCTGTAGCTGCGCCATTTGCTCTTGCAGGGTGCCGCGCATTTCGGTCAGGCGGCGGGCGTTGGCTTCGCTCAAGGCGTTGAGCTGCTCGGTAAGCGTGTCGGATACCTGCTTTTGCATTTGCGCCAAGCCTGCCTGCACGCCTTGCAATTGCTGGGCTTGCGTGCGGGCGGATTCCGCGCTGTGTTGCACCAGCCCGGCCTGAAAAGTGCTGAAGGCCTGCGCCTGTTCTTGGCGGCTGTTGCGGGCGGTTTCGGCTAGTTCGCGGCGCAGCTCGCGCTCCAGCCGCTCGTTGCTTTGCTCGATGGTGCTTTCCAGTTCTTGCCGTAGCGCCTGCTGGGCCGATGTGTCGGGGCGGCGCAGCCACAGGGCCAGCAGCACGATCAGGTTGATGATGAGCAATGCAGCCAGTAGCAAAAACATCCAGATGGGGGCAGGGGTAGTCATAGGGTATGCGGGGCCGATAGCACAGCCAAAGCTAGAACGAATATGCAAAGAGGCTTGCATTATGCGTTGCCGGGCGTGGCGGTGCAGATCGTGCGTTTGCTTGCCTAGCTGTCTGTATGTGCAGGCGGGTGTTGGTAGCGCCTGCTGGCGGCTGCGCGTGTCTGATCTTGTGCGTTGGGGCGCAGCTAGCTGGGCAGTGCGCACGTGCAAAAAGCAGCCGCGCCAGCCGGTTCGTGCGGATTCTGGCGGGCTGCTGCATGCAACGTGGGTGTTTATGGCTTGACGTGGAAGGTGAGCGTGGCAATGCGCGTTTCTTCATCGCAGACTTTTTTGTCTTGGTAGGGCTGCTCTTTGGTGGCTTTGAGCATCCACTTGCCCGGACGCAGGGCAACGACTTCAATCACGCATTGCAGATCGGTTGTGCCTGAAAAAGCGTGCCTGTCTTTGGCAAAGCCTTCAAACGTGCCTACCACTTTGGCGGTTTTAACGGGCTTGCCGTTGGCAAACACTTGCACTTTGAATGGCTTGTCTACTTGCAGGCTATTGGTGTCTGCCAGCGGCACGATTTCGATGTTTTGCCCCGTAGGCTTGGCGGCAAACGGCGCGCCAGCGTTGCCGATGTGGAGAACTGTTTTCGCATTCATGATGGCGTAGGTGCAAAACGCCGCTTGTGGGGTGTTTTGCCGGGTGCCGTCCAAATGCCATGTGCCTTGCTCGTCTTTCGTCCAGAACGTAGGCTTGTAGTGGCCCGATAGGATGTAGCCGCCCGCAGCCAGCTTGGGGCCTTCGTATTGGTAATTGGGGCCTGTTTGCTTCAGCGCGGTTTGGCTGCCATCTGGCCGGGTGAGGGTTAAAGGTTCAAACAGTTTGACGCGCTCGGCGGGAATGGCTTCCGGTTGCGGAAAGTCGTGGCCGTATCCGATATGAGCCGTGAATGTGCCGCCGTTTTTGTCGTTGTTGCTGCCGCTGACCCAAAAATCGTGGGCAGTTGCAGAGCTGCATACGCCGATAGCGAGCCATGCGAGCATGCTTTTACGAAAAGACATCTTGTGTACCTCCTGCAAACAGTTCAAATGTTAAAGATGCGAATCATTATCAAGTAAAGCGGTTTGCGTGGCAAGGGCGCACGTCTTTTGCTCGTGCAGGGTTGCTTGGGTAAGTGCGGCTGATGGGAGCGGGTAAACAGGCAGTAAGTAGCGGGAAGCAGTAGGAAGCAGGTAAAAAATAGCCTGCAAATGTCAAGCAGCCAATAAAAAAGCGGAGCTGTCTGCTCCGCTTGCAAAGGTTGGGCTTCGCGGCAAAAAGGCTTGGCCGCCCGTTGGGCCAAGGCCGATTTGGCCCGAGCCTAGGCCAACAAGGCATTCACCCGTCGCACATAGGCTGCCGGGTCGGCGGGCATGCCGCCTTCGGCCAGCAGGGCTTGGTCAAATAGGATGGAGGCCAGATCGGCAAAGCGCCCGGCGTTGTCTTGTTCGGCTTGCAGTTTTTGTATCAGCGCGTGTTCGGGGTTGATTTCGAGCACGGGTTTGACATCCGGTACCGCTTGCCCGGCTTGCTTGAGCAGGCGCGCCAGTTGCAGGCTCATGCCGTGTTCCGGCGATACCAGGCAGGCGGGTGAATCGACCAGCCGGGTGGTGGCGCGCACGTCTTCCACCTGCTCTTTGAGCACGTCCTTGATTTTGTCGAGCAGGGGCTTGGCGGCTTCTTGCGCGGCCTCGGCGGCTTTCTTTTCTTCTTCATCTTGCAGCTTGCCCAAATCCACAGCGCCTTTGGCAATGCTTTGCAGCGGGGTGCCGTCAAACGCGGGCAAAAAGCCCAGCGCCCATTCGTCCACGCGGTCTGTCATAAAGAGCACCTCGATGCCTTTTTTGCGGAAGACTTCGAGTTGCGGGCTGCTTTTGGCGGCGGCCAGCGTGTCTGCGGCGAGGTAGTAGATGGCTTCTTGCCCTTCTTTCATGCGGGCTTTGTAGTCGGCAAAGCTGACGCTTGCGCTGTCGCTGCGGGTGCTGGCAAAGCGCAGCAGCTTGGCAATGCGCTCCTGGTTGGCGCGGTCTTCGCTCAGGCCTTCTTTCAGCACGGCGCCAAATTCGGCATAGAAGCGGGTGTATTTGCCGGTGGCGTTGGTGTTGCCTGCGGCGTCGCCTTCAGCTTGTTCGGGGGTGCTTGCGTCTGCCTCGGGGGCGGCATCTTGCTTGAGCAGGTCTTCCAGCATGCCCAGCACGCGGCGCGTGTTGCCGTCGCGTATGGTTTTGATGTCACGGCTTTCTTGCAGCAGCTCGCGGCTGACGTTCAGGGGCAGGTCGCTGGCGTCAATCACGCCTTTGACAAAGCGCAGGTATTGGGGCAGCAGGCTTTCGGCATCGTCCATGATGAAGACGCGCTTGACGTACAGCTTGAGGCCGTGCTTGCTGTCGCGCTGGTACAGGTCAAACGGCGCTTTGCCGGGGATGTACAGCAGCTGCGTGTATTCGGTATTGCCTTCCACGCGGTTGTGGCTCCAGGCCAGCGGGTCGGTGTAATCGTGCGCCAGCTGCTGGTAGAAGTTTTTGTACTGCTCGGGCGTGATGTCTTTTTTGGGGCGCGTCCACAGGGCGCTGGCTTCATTGACTTGCTCCCATTCGCCGGTTTGCACCATTTCGCCGGGCTGGTTGTTTTCGCCTTCTTTCCACTCCTCTTTGGGCATGAAGATCGGCAGGCCGATGTGGTCGGAGTATTGATGAATCAACTCCTTGAGCTTGTAGCCATTGAGGTAGTCCAGCTTGTCTTCGCGCAGGTGCAGGGTGATGCGGGTGCCGCGTTCGGCGCGGGTGATGGCCTCGGTCGAAAAATCGCCCATGCCGCCACTGCGCCAGCGCACGCCTTGCTCGGGCGGCAGGCCGGCGCGGCGGCTTTCAACCGTGATTTGGTCGGCCACGATAAAGCCAGAATAAAAGCCCACGCCAAACTGGCCGATGAGTTGCGAGTCGGTCTTTTGGTCGCCCGTGAGCCGGCTGACAAAATCCTTGGTGCCGCTTTTGGCAATGGTGCCCAAATGCTCGATGGCCTCTTGCGCACTCATGCCAATGCCGTTGTCTTCAATGGTGATGGTTTTGGCTGCCTTGTCCATCGACACGCGCACGCGCAAATCGGGCGCACCTTCGTACAGATCGGGCTGGTTCAGCGCCTCAAAACGCAGCTTGTCGCAGGCGTCGGATGCGTTGCTGATCAGCTCGCGCATGAAAATATCGGGGTTGGAATACAACGAATGGGTTACCAGATGCAGCAACTGCGCCACTTCGGCCTGAAAGGAATGGGTTTGCGTAGTCATGAATTGCCAATCAAGAAAAACGGACAAGAAAAACAAAGCCTGCAAATAGGTGCGGCGGGTGGTTTTTTCAAGCCTGCCTGCTTTGCCTGGCAGGCGATAAAAGCGCTGCATTTGGGCGGAGCCAGCCCGCCACCGCCTACAATGCGGGCATGCAAAACACCGAACTTGACCTTACCCCTTTGACCGCTGTTTCGCCGTTGGACGGGCGCTATGCCGCCAAGCTCAAGCCCTTGCGCAGCAGCATGAGTGAATTTGGCTACATGCGCTTTCGCGTGCAGGTAGAAATCGCGTGGTTCATGGCGCTGAGCGATGCGGGCATGCCCGAATTCAAGCCCCTCAGCCCCGATGCGCGGGCGTATCTGGCCGGATTAGTCGAGGGCTTTTCGCCCGCAGACGCGCAGGCCATCAAGGCGTTTGAAAAAACCACCAACCACGACGTCAAGGCGGTGGAGTACTGGATCAAAAGCAAGTTCGAAGGCCGCCCCGAGCTGCAGGACGCTACCGAATTTGTGCACTTTGCCTGCACCAGCGAAGACATTAACAACACCAGCCACGCCCTGCAACTCAAGGCCTGCCGCGAGCAGGCCGTGCTGCCGGGGCTGGATGCCATTTGCGCCAGCTTGCGCAGCATGGCGCACCAATACGCCGCTGTGCCCATGTTGAGCCGCACGCACGGCCAAACCGCCAGCCCGACTACCGTGGGCAAAGAAATAGCCAACGTGCTGGTGCGCCTGCAAAAAGCACGCGAGCAAATCGCCGCCGTGCCTTTGCTGGCGAAAATGAATGGGGCCGTGGGCAACTACAACGCCCACCTGAGCGCCGCGCCCGATATGGATTGGGAAGCTTTCAGCAAAAAAGTGATTGAAACGCCCGAGCCGCAAGGGCTGGGGCTGACTTTCCAGCCCTACAGCATCCAGATCGAGCCGCACGACTACATGGCGCAACTGTTCGATGCCGTGGCGCGCAGCAACACCATCCTGATCGACTTTGCGCGCGATGTATGGGGCTATATCAGCCTGGGCTACTTCAAGCAAAAACTCAAGGAAGGCGAAATCGGCTCCTCCACCATGCCGCACAAGGTCAATCCCATTGACTTTGAAAATGCGGAAGGCAACCTGGGCCTGAGCAATGCCTTGCTGCGGCATTTGAGCGAGAAGCTGCCCATCAGCCGCTGGCAGCGCGACCTGACCGACAGCACCGTGCTGCGCAATATGGGCGTGGCCTTGGGCTATGCCGTGCTGGCGCATCAGTCGCTGCAAACGGGGTTGGGCAAACTGCAATTGAACGAAGAGCGTTTGGCCGAAGATCTGGACAACGCCTGGGAAGTGCTGGCCGAACCTATCCAGACCGTGATGCGCCGCTATGGCGTGCAAGGCGCATACGAAAAACTCAAGGCCGTGACGCGCGGTAAAACAGTCAAAGCCGAAGATATGCACGCCCTGATTCGCGCGCTGGAAATCCCCGAGGCTGAAAAACAGCGCCTGCTGGCGCTCACACCCGCCACCTATGTGGGCATGGCGGCAGAGCTGGCCAAGCGCGTGTGATCTGCTCTGCAACAGCTTCAATGTAAAAAGCCGTGGTTGCTGCAATGGCAACCACGGCTTTTTGTTATGCCTTTGGTGCAGGGGCGCTATACAGGCAAGGCATGCCGGCTTATCGCTCTTGCGATGATTCGGCGGGCAGTTGCACCGATTGCTTCCAGCGCCACACCAGCAAAACGCCCACAACGGCCAAATGTCCCAGCATGGCTAGCCAGGCCAGGGTGGGGAAAAGAATAATGCCGGGCTGCATGGCATCTTTATCAAAATCAATGCCGTTGATGCCGTACATCGGCTCGAAAACCAGCGCCAATTGGTTGGAGCCGTGGCTGAAGAACAAGGGCAGGATGACGCTTAGCACCAGGTAGGTGAGCAGTACCATGCCAATGGGCTTGCGCGTGGTGTTGCGCCAGGCAAAAAACAGAAAAATGCCGGCGTCGCGCAGGGCGTGCAGCAGGCACATCCATACCAGTTGCGAAGCGATTGTGTGCACGGCAAACGCGGAGCCGTCTGCGGAGCTGTCTGCTTCGGGCAAGAAGCCCGTCAGCAGCGAGTAGAGCAGGGTAAACAGCAGCGCCAGCAGCCAGCTAACCGGCCACAGGGGCAGCGATTGCAGCATGCGCCGCCAGTTGGCTTGCCGGGTGTGAAAGGCCACTGCGCGCCAGACCATGCCGTTGTTTTTATCGGTAAACAGGGCGAAGTAGGTTGCGGTAATGGCTAGGCCGGCCACGATGGCAGGCCACAGCAGGCGGGCGTGCGGGCCATGCACAAAGCCCGCTACGATCAGGCCTGCGGCCGTGCAGCCCAAGGCCCAGGCCCAGGGGATGGTGCGCACCATCAACTGCGCAGACATGGTGCGCCACAGCGCCAGCAAACCCAGCGCCAGCCCGAGCGTAGCCATGAGCAGGCACAGCGAAGAAAAGCCCAGCGGCAGACCCCACCAGCTGGTCAATGCGTCCGAGCGCTTGTCGGAAAAGGCAAACAGCAAGGCGAGCGCGCCAGGCACAACCTGCAAAAAAATGTAGAGGCCAAACAGGCGTTTGATGAGCGAGGAGTTGTTGTTGGCCGCGTTGGCATCCATGGTGTGCAGGCGGCTGGCCATGAGCCAGCAGTGCAGCGCCAGCAGCCCCAGAATGGATGCCAGCAGCAAAATGATGACGCGCGGCAGATTGTCGCTTGCAGCCACGCCGCTTGCCAGCACCACGGCTGCGCAAATGGCGCCGCCAAACCACGGGTAGATGCTGGAGCCCAGCAGCTTGCCCCATGCCATTTGCCAGGGCGAAAGGGCCGAGAGGCGTTGCTGGTCCCAGGTGCGTTCGCTGATTTCGCTATTGATGCTGCCGACCACGGCAAAACTGCCCCATGCGCCCACCAGCAGGGCGCCGATGATGGCAAATACCACCAGCAAGGCGTTGGCCGCGTTGCCTGCTTTGCCCCAATCGCTGCCGAGGATGCTGAGGTATACCGTGAGCGCCGCGATGATGCCCAGCATGACAGGCATGAGGATGAGGCGTTGTGGCGACAGCTCCAGCCACAGATTGCGTTTGAATTCGGGATTGTTCATGGGCGTGTGCTTTCTCGGGAATCAGTAGCTTGGAAATCAGCGGCGGGGCAGGTCGGGCGGCGTATCCAAGGCCTCCAGGCTGCGGGCGTAGTTTTCTTGCAGGGATTGGCGCACTTCGTGATAAGAAATGACGGGCACCTGGTGCTGAACCAGATCGGCCAGCAGCTGCGCGCGTGCCTGCATATCGTGTGCTGGCAGCAGCACTGTTGTAGCGGTTTGGCCGCTGGGGTCGATGCGCACCACTTCGCGGCCTTGCAGCAGCTGTGCCAAATGCGGCACGGGCGCGGCCAGCTGGATGCCCATCAGTATCTGCGGGGCACCGCCGGGCGCGTTGGGCGCGGCGCTCAGGCTGGCGTGGCTGGTGATGCGCCCTTCGCGAATCGAGAGGATGTGGGTGCTGTACTCGTCCAGCTCGCTCAGGATATGGCTGGAAACCACCAAGGTCATGCCCTGCGCGTGCAGCTGGCGAAACAGGGTTGATAGCTGGCTGCGCGCTTCGGGGTCCAGCCCGCTGGCAGGCTCGTCCAGCAGCAGCACTTGCGGCGCGTGCACAATGGCCTGCCCGATGGCCAGGCGCTGGCGCTGGCCGCGCGACAGATTGGATGCGCGGGCTTGCAGCTTGTTGGTCAGCCCCAGCTGCGCAGCCACAGTCTGCACGCGCTGGCGTGCCTTGCTGTCAGGCAGGCCCTGCGCCGTAGCCGCATAGTGCAGGCATTGCTGCACCGTGAGTTGTTGATACAGGCCGAAAAAGTCCGAAAGGTAGCCCAGCCTTTTGTGTACCTTGCGGGGGTGCTCCAGCACATCAATGCCGGCAATCTGGATGTGGCCGGACAAAGGTTCGTCCAGCCCGGCCAGGCAACGCAGCAGGGTGGATTTGCCTGCGCCGTTGGGGCCGACCAGCGCGGTAACCGTTCCGGGCGGAATGTGCAGGCTGATGCCGTGCAGGGCACGGTGGCCGGGGTAATCGAATACCAGCCCTTTGACGTGAATCATGCGGGGTTCCTTGCGATGCGGGTGTATGCGGGTGCGGATATGGGTGCTGATGCGGCCACGGCTGCGTGGCCTGCCATTTAACGCCTGAGTTAAGCCGAACCGCGTAGTGGAGGCAAACATGGCAAGCTCTTCC